>DHGK01000309.1:24561-24747 GCA_002402755.1 Planctomycetes bacterium UBA4800 | reverse complement strand
CTCCTCCTAAAGAGTAACGGAGGAGCCCAATGGCACCTTCAGCGCGGTTGGCAATCGCGCGCAGAGCGTAAGGGTACAAGGGTGCCTGACTGTGAGACCAATAAGTCGAGCAGAGGTGAAAGCCGGGCCTAATGATCCGGCGTTACCGGGTGGAAGGGGCGTCGCTCATCAGATAAAAGGTACTCC
>DHGK01000309.1:6634-24529 GCA_002402755.1 Planctomycetes bacterium UBA4800 | reverse complement strand
GGGTTCGGCTGTTCGCCGATTAAAGTGGTACGCGAGCTGGGTTTAGACCGGCGTGAGCCAGGTCGGTCCCTATCTACTGTGGGTGTAGGAGACTTGCGGGGAGCTGTCCCTAGTACGAGAGGATCGGGATGGACGGACCTCTGGTGTACCTGTTGTCTCGTCAGAGGCATCGCAGGGTAGCTATGTCCGGAAGGGATAAGCGCTGAAAGCATATAAGTGCGAAGCCCCCCCCAAAACGAGGTCTCCCTGAAGGCACCTCGAAGACGACGAGGTTGATAGGCCGGAGGTGTACGCACGGCAACGTGTTCAGCCGACCGGTACTAATCTGCCGTTTGGCTTGACCGTTCTCACCCATCGACACTCTGAGATGCGCGGTGAAGCGCCGGTGAGGAGTGCAGTGGTCAATTTGAATTTTTCCCGGGTGATCATAGTGGGAGGGTCACACGCGTTCCCATTCCGAACACGACCGTTAAGCCTTCCACGCCGATGGTATTTGCTCGGAGAGGGCTGAGAGAGTAGGTAGTTGCCCGGGATTATTTTTGAAACCCGTCGCGAGACGGGTTTTTTTTTTGCCCCGAGGGCGCCCGGCGCGGACGCGGCCGGCGGCCCGATGAGGCCCGGTACGCAGCCGGTGGGGCCCGGCGCGGGTGCGAACCGCATTTCGTGGGCGGCGCGGGCGGTGCGCCGCGGCGCGCGGCGGATTTTCTTCCTTGACCGCCCGGCGGGAGCCGCCTATAATACGTCACCGAAAACCCCCTTCTGGTTGGGCGCCGGACGGCGAGGAGAACATGCGGCGCTCGGTGCGCGCGATGGCGGTGTGCACGGGGGGCGTACGGCTCGTTGAGAAAGGACCGGCCATGAGGTCGCGGTTCGTGTGGGTGTGTGTGGTGGTGCCGGTCATCGCGGCGGGCGAGACGTACACGCTCGCCAGGGTGACGGGAAACGCGGTCAACCTGCGCGCGGCGCCGTCGGTGGGCGCGCCGGCCTTCGGGAAGGCGTCCGAGGACGAGCACCTCGTGACGTGCGGGACGACCGGGGACTGGGTGCGCGTGTACCTGCCGAAGAAGCTCCCGGTGTTCATCTCCAAGGACGACATCGCGCGCGAGGGCGGCGAGACGTTCGTGCAACGCCCGGCGGCCGTGCGCATGGAGCCGGATCGGACGTTCGCCGAGGTCGGGAGGATCCCTCCGGGGACCAACGTGAAGCTGATCCGGCAGTACGGGGTGTGGTGGGCGATCGAACCGCCGCTGAGCCTGACCGCGTACGTGAAGTCCCAGTACGTGAAGGGGGTCAAGTCGCTGTCGGCGCCGGAGGCCGAGAATGTGCTCGGGGGGCGCCGGGTGGTGCCGCTCGGCGCGATCGTGGAGGTGCCGGATGCGCCGGTCGTGCCGGTCGTGAAACCTGCGCCCGAGGAGCGGCGTCCCGAGGATGTCCGTCCGGCGGAGGCGCCGGCGGAGCCCGCGCCGGAGCGTCAGGTGGACGCGGAGCCCGCGCGGCGGCTGCCCGGCATCGAGGTCACGACGTGGACCGATGCCGTCGACAGGATGTGGAGGGCGTTCCTGGCCGGGCGCGGCGGGCGCGCGGAGGAATGGAACTTCACGGAGGCGAAGAACGAGTGCGCGCGCACGGCCGGCGACGACCGGGCGAGCGCCGAGGAGAAGCAATTCGCGGAAACGTTGAGTGCGGAAATCAAGCGCTTGGAGGATGTGAAAGAACTCCTGCTACCGAAACCACGGAAATACATCGATACATCGGAAGAGCCGGAACGTAGAGAGGAGAAACCCCTCGCGGTCGGCTGGGTTATCGGCCAGGGCCGGTATCTGAACAGACCAGGAACGCACGCGTTGATGAATGGCGATAAGGTCCTGTGTTACCTCGAAGGGAAAGGGACGGATCTGGACGCGTTTGTGAACCGACGGATCGCGGTTCTGGCGGGAACGATCGAGGACTTGCCTCCCCAGTACGGCTGCAGGCTCATCAAGGTTGAACGAGCGAAGGAATTGACCCGATAGCGCGGGAGGGTTCCGCGCGGCGCGCGGAACGCGTGCGATCGGACAATGATGCCGGGCGCGCGAGCCCCGCGGCGCCCCGGCCGGACGGCCGGAGCGCCGCCCGGCCGGGGCGCGGGGGCCGGGCCGGTGAGCGCGCGGACACGGCGTCCGCGCGGCGGGCGTGAGCCCGGGATTGCCGGCCGCAGGCCCTGCGGCGCGTGCGCGCCCGCCGTCGGACGGCTTCGCCCGCCTCTCTCTTTCCGGTGCTCGAAGGAAGGAGAGCGATATGACCATCGAACATGTGATCGGCGGGGCGGTAGGCCTCGCGCTGGGTGGGGGCGCGGCCTGGTTCGTGCTCTGGACCCTGGCCACGCGGGGCCGGCGCACGGCGCGCGATGTCGTGACGCGGGCCCGCAAGGAGGCCGATGAGATCCTCAGGCAGGCCGACATCCAGGCGAAGGACGAGACCCTGCGGCGGCGCGTGGAGGCGGACGAGGAGATCACGCGCTCGCGCGGCGAGCTGAAGGAGCTGGAGCGGCGGCTCTCGAAGAAGGAGGACAACGTCGACCGCAAGCTCGACGTCCTGACCAAGAAGGACAAGCAGCTCGAGGTCAGGCAGCTCCAGCTCCAGAAGCATCGCGAGGAGCTCGATCAGCGCGAGGAGGAGCTCGGCCGGCTCTACGAGGAGGAGAAGACGGCGCTGTACCGGGTCGCGGAGCTGGACCGCGAATCCGCCGAGAAGCTGCTCCTGTCGCGCATCGAGCGCGACCTGGAGCACGATGTCGAGGCGGTGGTGGCGCGGGCGGTCGAGCGCACGAACGAGATGGCCGAATCGCGCGCCAAGGAGATCATCACGGGGGCGATCCAGCGCTACGCCTCGGCGCACTGCCAGGAGGTGACGGTCGCGAACATCGAGATCGCCGATGACGCCATGAAGGGCCGCGTGATCGGCCGCGAGGGCCGCAACATCCGCAGCTTCGAGAAGGCCACCGGCGTCAACGTGATCGTCGATGACACGCCGGGCGTGATCACGGTGTCGTGCTTCGACAGCATCCGGCGCGAGATCGCGCGCCGCGCCATGGACCGGCTCATCGCCGACGGCCGCATCCACCCGACGCGCATCGAGGAGATCGTCGAGCAGACCCGCCAGGAAGTCGACGAGCTGATCCAGAAGGAAGGCAAGCAGGCGGCCTTCGACCTGAACGTGGTGGGCATCCACCCGCGGCTCATCACGCTGCTCGGGAGGCTGCGCTTCAGGACCAGCTACGGGCAGAACGTGCTGGAGCACTGCCGCGAGGTCGCGCACGTGGCGGGCATGATCGCGGGCGAGCTGGGGCTGGACGTGAAGCTCGCGAAGCGCTGCGGCCTGCTCCACGACATCGGCAAGGCCATGGACCACGAGGTCGAGGGCGGGCACCCGGAGATCGGCGGCAACCTCGCGAGCCGGTACGAGGAGCCGCCGGAGGTCGTGAACGCGATCGCCAGCCACCACAACGATGTCGGGCAGACGTCGCTGTACGCGGTCATCACGCAGGCGGCCGACGCGATCTCGGGGTCGCGGCCCGGCGCGCGCGGCGAGACGCTGGAGCGCTACATCAAGCGCCTGGAGAAGCTCGAGACCCTGGCCTCGTCCTTCCCCGGCGTCAAGAGCGCGAACGCGATCCAGGCCGGCCGCGAGGTGCGGGTCATCGTGAACTCGCAGAAGATCAGCGACAGCCGGGCGCTCAAGCTGTGCCACGACATCGCCAAGGAGATCGAGGCCCAGCTCACGTATCCCGGAGAGATCAAGGTGACCCTGTTGCGCGAGATGCGCGTCGTGGAGTACGCGCGCTGAGCCGCGCGGCGGCGCGGGGAGACGCACGCTGAGGATTCTTCTGGTCGGCGACATCGTGGGCAAGCCGGGGCGCCGCGCGCTGGCGCTCGCGCTGCCGGAATTCCTGGCGGCGCGCGGCATCGATTTCACGGTGGCGAACGGCGAGAACGCCGCGCGCGGCTCCGGCATCACCGAGAAGCTGTTCGGGGAGATCGTCGGGGCCGGCGTCGATGTGGTCACGATGGGCGACCATGTCTGGAAGCGCAGGGATGTGATCGCGCTGCTCGAGCGCCGCCGGAACCTGCTCAGGCCGGCGAACCTGCCGGAGGCCTGCCCGGGCGCCGGCGCCGAGGTCTTCCAGGCGCGCAACGGCGCGATGGTGGGCGTGGCGACGGTGCTGGGGCGCATCTTCATGGGGCCGAGCGACTGCCCGTTCCGCCGGGCCGAGGAGGAGGTCGCGCGCCTGAAGGCCGCGACCCCCATCGTGCTCCTCGAGGTGCACGCCGAGGCCAGCAGCGAGAAGATGGCGATGGGGTGGAAGTTCGCGGGCAGGGCGACCTGCGTGTTCGGAACGCACACGCACGTCCAGACCGCGGACGAGCGCGTGCTGCGGGGCGGCACCGCGTACATCACGGACCTCGGCATGACCGGCCCGCACGAATCGGTCATCGGGCGCGACATCGCGAGCGTGCTCTTCCGGTTCGAGACGCAGATGCACGCGCCCTTCGCGGTGGCGTCGGGCGACGTGCGCATCTGCGGCGTGGTGGTGACGCTGGACCCGGCGACGGGGAAGGCCTCGGCCATCGAGCGCGTCCAGTTGCCCGTCGAGACGGATGGGGACGGCGATGAGTGACGCCGCGGCGCGCGCGTTCGGCCTGCGCATCCTCACGGTGAGCCAGCTCAACGACCAGGTCAAGCAGTGCCTGGAGGAGCGCGTGGGGACCGTGGCCGTGGCGGGCGAGGTCGCCGACCTGGCGCGGCCGAAGTCCGGGCACCTCTACTTCACGCTCTGCGATGCGCGCGCGCAGGTGCGGGCGGTCATGTGGCGGGGGACGGCCGAGCGCCTGCCGTTCGCGCTGCGCGACGGCATGAAGATCATCGTCGTGGGGGAGACCACGGTCTACGGGCCGCGCGGGAGCTACCAGATCATCGCCGCGGAGATCGTTCCCCGCGGCATCGGCGAGCTCAAGCGCGCCCTGGAGGAGCTCACGCGCAGGCTGCGCGCCGAGGGCCTCTTCGATCCGGCCCGCAAGAAGGCGCTGCCGTTCCTGCCGCTGCGGCTCGCCGTGGTGACGTCGGCGACCGGCGCGGCGGTGCACGACATCATCCGCACGGCGCTGGCGCGCTTTCCGGCGCTGGCGATCCGGGTCCTGCCGGTGCGGGTGCAGGGCTCGGGGGCGCCGGAGGAGATCATCAGGGCGCTGGCGCGCGCGGACGATCCCGCCGTCTGCGACGTGATCCTGCTGGGCCGCGGCGGCGGAAGCCTGGAAGATCTCTCCGCGTTCAACGTCGAGGCGGTGGTGCGGGCCGTCGCGGCCTGCCGGCTGCCGGTCGTGTCCTGCGTCGGCCACGAGACCGACACCACGCTGAGCGATCTGGCCGCCGATGTGCGCGCGTCGACGCCCACGCGGGCGGCCGAGATCGCCGTGCCGGTGCTGGAGGATCTCCTGGATCGTCTCGCGGCGCTGTGCGCCCGCGCCGCGCGCGCCGCCTCCGGCGTCCGCGACGCGTGCGCGTCGGATCTTGCGCTCCTGGCGGCCAGGCCCGCGCTCGCCGAGCCGGATCGCCGCCTGAAGGACCTCGGACAGTACGTCGATGAGCTCGCGTCGCGCCTCGAGGACGGTCTTTGCAGGGTCGGGCAGAAGGTCTATAATTCTCTGGATCTGCGCGTCTCGCGGCTGCGAAGCCTGAACCCGCTCGCCACGCTGGGCCGGGGGTTCACGGTGACGCGCGATCGCGCGGGCAGAGTCCTGCGTTCGGCGCGGTCGGTCGTCCCCGGCGATCGCGTGGAGATCCGCTTCGCCGACGGGGTCTGCGATGCGGAAGTGCGGGCGTGCAGGGAGGAGATTCTTGGAACCGGAGAAGGAGCCGCTGCGCTTCAAGGAAGGCCTGGACCGGCTCGAGGCCGTCGTCGGCGCACTTGAACGGGGCGACTGCGAGCTGGAGGACGCGCTGAGCGCCTACGAGGAGGGCATGCGCCTGTACCGCCGCCTCCTGGAGATCCTGGCCGGCGCCGAGCGCCGCATCGAGGAATTGGCCGGCGAAAAGGAGGGCGCGCTGCTCTGGAAGCGGTTCCAGGGGCTGCGGGGACAGGAAGAGACGACGCAGGATGCAGAAGCGCCATAGCGGGAGCATGCTTCGCGGCGTGACAAGCCCCCGCGACCTGCGCGACATGGATCTGGCGGGGCTCGCGGCGCTCGCGGACGAGATCCGGGGCGAGATCATCCGGACGGTGGACGCCAACGGCGGGCATCTGGGCTCCAATCTCGGCGTCGTGGAGCTGACGCTCGCGCTGCACCGCGTCCTGGATCCGTGCCGGGACCGCCTGCTCTGGGACGTCAGCCACCAGGCCTACGCCCACAAGCTGCTGACCGGCCGCGCGGAGCGGTTCGGCTCCCTGCGCACGCAGGGCGGGCTGTGCGGCTTCACGAACAAGCGCGAGAGCCCGTTCGACCTCTTCGATGCGGGGCACGCGGGCACCGCGGTCTCGACCGCCGCCGGTCTGGCGACGGCCGATGCCCTGGCGGGGCGGCCCGGGAAGACCGTCGCCGTCGTCGGCGATGCGTCCTGCGCCTGCGGCGTGACGTTCGAGGGCCTCAATCACGCGGGGGCCGTGCGGCCGAATCTGCTCGTCGTCCTGAACGACAACCGCATGTCGATCTCGCGCAGCGTGGGCGCGCTCTCGCACTACCTGCACCGCATCCGGACCAAGCCCTTCTGGCGCGAGCTGGGCGAGGAGGTGCACAAGGCGCTGCTGCGCATCCCGGTCGTCGGCCGGCAGGTCAAGGCGGCGGTCCAGCGCGTCGAGGACGCGCTGCGGCGCTCGCTCGTGCCGGGGATGCTCTTTCAGGAGCTCGGGTTCCGGTACTTCGGGCCCGTCGACGGCCACGATCTGGCCGGGTTGCTCCAGGTCCTCGAGAATATCCGGCCGCTCAAGGGCCCCGTGCTGCTCCACGTCCACACGGTCAAGGGCAAGGGCTTCGCGCCCGCCACCGAGAACCCGGCGCGGTTCCACGGCTGCCGGAGCTTTCTTGTGGACGGCAACGGAAGCCGGCCCGCCTCCGGCGCGGGCCGCACGTACACGGACATCTTCGGCGATGAGCTGGTGCGCCTGGGCCGCGAGCACTCGCGTCTCTGCGCCGTCACGGCGGCCATGGCGGACGGGACGGGGGTGGCGGCCTTCGCCGAGGCCTTCCCCGACCGCGCGTTCGACGTGGGCATCGCGGAATCGCACGGCGCGTGCTTCAGCTCGGGGCTCGCCTTCGGGGGCTTCCCCGCCATCTACGCGGTGTACTCCACGTTCCTGCAGCGCGCGTACGACCAGATCTTCCACGACATCTGCCTGCAGTCCAATCCCGTCGTCCTGTGCCTGGACCGCGCGGGGATCGTGGGCGAGGACGGCCCGACGCATCACGGCGTGTTCGACATCGCGGCGCTGCGCCACATTCCCTCGATCGTGCTCGCGGCGCCGCGCGACGGACGGACGTTCCGGGCCCTGCTCGCCTGGGCGGTGACATGGCCGCAGCCGGTGGCGATCCGGTACCCGCGCGAGAACGCGCCGGCCGACATTCCGGCGATCGAGGACGAGCCCATCGTCCCGGGGAAGGCCGAGATCCTGCGGCGCGGCCGGGGCACGGCGCTGTTCGCCTACGGGGCGATGGTCAAGGCGGCGCTGCGGGCGGCCGACCTGTGCGCCCCCGATCCGATCACGGTCGTCGATGCGAGGTTCGCCAAGCCGATCGACACGGCCCTGCTCGCCGACCTGGCCGAGGATCACGACACGCTCGTGACCCTGGAGGACCACGCCCTGGCGGGCGGATTCGGCAGCGCAGTCCTGGAAGCGCTCAACACCCACGGCATTCGCTTCGGGCGCGTGCTGCGCCTGGGGATCCCCGATCGGTTCGTGACGTACGGCCCGCGCAAGGCGCTGCTCGCGGACGTCGGCCTGGGGCCGGAGCAGATCGCGCGGACGCTGGCGTCGCTGCCTATCCGGGCAGAACCCGCCCTGCCGCGGCCCGAGGAGGAGGCGCCGCCGCGGCGCCGTGGTTCGCGGCTGTGGACCGGAGGCCTGGCGAGGCTGCGGCTGCCCTGGACGCATCCGGGGGCTCGGTAAGCAGCGAGAGGCGCGAGGGCAGGACGTTTCCGAGCTCGGCGATCGGCCGGCCGGCGTACGCGTGCGCGGGCCCCCGGCCTGCGGCCGGGCGGCATATCCCGCCGATGGGGGCGCGGGCCAGAATCGCGCTCGCCGCCGCGACGAAGAGCGCGTGTCCGGCGAGGATGAGCAGGAAGAAGGGTTCGGTGGGGGCGGCGCCGAGCGCGACCGCCGCGGCCGCGGACACGCCGCCGATTCCCCAGAGCGCCGCGCTCGATCGCGCGGGGCTCATGCCGAAGGCCTGGAAGCGGTGGGCGAGGTGGTCGTGCCCGCAGTACACGATCGCCTCCCTGATCGTGGCGACGGCGCCGCGCCGGCAGCGGAGCAGGGTCGAGAGCCCGAGGTCGAGGAGCGGCGCCGTCATGAGCGCCGCCGGCACGGCGGCCGAGCGCAGCGGGTCCGGCGACCAGCGGGCGCAGAGGACCAGCGACGCGAGCGTGAAGCCGATGAAGAGGCTGCCGTTGTCGCCCAGGTAGATGCGGGCCTCGGGCCAGTTGTACGCGAGGAACCCGAGGCACGCCCCGAGCAGCGCGCATGCGCAGGCGATGATGTGCGCCGGCGCGGAGGCTCCGGGGACGAGGAGCGCGGCCGCGCAGAAGCCGGCGGCGGCGATCGACGCCGTGCCGGCGGCCGCGCCGTCGGTGTTGTCGATGCTGTTGAACGCGCTGGCGACGCCCGCGATCCAGAGCATTGCGATGCCGATGTCGGCGTACGCACCCCACGCGCCGTCGAAGATGTGCGCGCGCACGCCGCAGGAGGCCGCGACGAGGCCCGCGGCGAGGAGGAACGCGAGCTTGGCGACCGCGCTGACGGGCGTGCGGTCGTCGATGATCCCGAGGATGACGCAGCCCGCGCCGCCGGCCGCTATGCCGAGGATGCGTGCGTCCGCGCCGAGCAGGCTCGTGCCGGCGGCGATGCACAGCCCGGCGATGGCGGCCGCGAACACGCCGAGTCCGCCGAGGCAGGGCACGGGGCGCCGCTGCGCCTTGTGTCCGCCGGGGCGGTCCATGGCGCCGGTGCGGCGGCACAGCCGCATGATCGGGGGCATGATCAGGAGGGCGAGGAGCAACGAGGTGAAGAGAGCGCACATTACCGGGCAGATGAACGAGGTTGTGTCGGCGTCCATGCGGTTCGACCCCTTCGGTTACGGTAGTAATTATCGCGCAGACGAGGCCGGCCATCTTAGTGAATATGGCGTAATGCGTGTGCGCCTGCCCGGTCCCGGCGGCGCTCCTGGGCCGGGGCCGGGCAGGCATCCCCCGCGGGGAGCCTCCCGGACGGCCGGGGCGCGGGCTGCGGTTCCCGAACCTCAAAAAACAGGCGGTCTTAGCCGGGGAAGGCCGGAATCGGGGGAAAAAACATCTGGTTTTCACCCCCGGAAGGTGCTAAACTGGCCTCTTCGAGACAGCCGGCCTTTCAGGCGTTTTATGCAGGATCGGTAATAGACGCTTCTAACGAGCGAGGTGAGAAACGACATTTCTGGAAGACCTCCAATGCGTGCAGTCATACAGCGGGTGAGCAAGGCCTCCGTGAAGGTGGATGGCAAGGCTCACTCGAAAATCGGCCCGGGGATCGTCGTATTGCTGGGTGTTGAGCGAGGGGACGGACCGGCGGACGTCGAGTACATGGCTGAGAAGGTCGTCAACCTGCGCATGTTCCCCGATGAAGACAACCGGATGAACCTGTCGGTCCTGCAGGCCAAGGGAGACGCGCTGGTCGTGAGCCAGTTCACGCTCGCGGGCGATTGCCGCAAGGGGCGGCGGCCGAGTTTCGACCGCGCCGAGGAGCCCGCGAAATCGAACGCGCTCTACCAGGCGTTCGTGAGCGCGTGCACGGCGCGCGGCCTGAGCGTGAAAACGGGCGAGTTTCGGGCGTCGATGGACGTGAGCCTCGTCAACAGAGGGCCCGTGACGCTGCTCGTCTCCAGTAGGAAGGAGTTTTGATGGGAGTCGCTCTCAATCCCTACAAGGTGCTCGGCGTGAAGGAAGGCGCGAGCCAGCGCGAGGTGAAGATCGCGTTCCGGCGCCTGGCGGTCAGGTACCACCCGGACAAGAATCCGGACCGCAGGGCCTGGTCGGAGGAGAAGTTCCGCCAGGTCTACGCGGCCTACGAGACCCTGCTGGCGCAGCTCGAGCGCAAGAATCGCCGCCAGTCGCTCCAGGAACGCATGAAGGCCGAGCCCGAGAAGCCCGAGGAACCCTACTTTCTGCGCCGCAGCGACCCCAAGTCGCGCAGCCTGACGATCCTGCACATGCTGCTGAACGGCGACAAGGAAGACGCCGTGCACATGTTCCAGGAGATGCTCAGGGAGCACGGCGTCAGCGTGCTCGCCTCGTTCCTGCCGCGGCGCGATTTCCTCGATTGCCAGTTCCTGATTGCGGAGGCGCTCGAGGAGAAGGGCAACCTGCACCTTGCGGCGGCGCTGCTGCGACAGCTTGTGGAGAAGGAGGCGGACCGCCGCTATCCCTGGCACTACGTGCCGGTCGTCGTCGAGAAGCTGAAGGACCTGTACCTGCGCAAGCTGCCGCGCTCCTCCTCCCCCGAGCAGGCGCTCAAGTGGTACGAGGAGAGCGAATCGCTGGGTCTCTCTGCGCGCGAGAAGGGCCGGGTGGCCCAGGGGAAGGCCGAGGCCTTCCTGTCGCTCGGCAAGATCGGCAAGGCCGTGCGCCATTTCAGGGAGGCCGAGCGGTTCGGCAACGCGTCGCGCAGCCTCGATCGGCTCCGCGTGTCGCTGTCGGGGCACCTCTGAGAGCACCCCCGTCCGCATGCGCCGCGGGCCGCCGCCGGTTCAGCGGGGCGCCCGCGCCGGTTTCCCGGAGAGTTCCGTACCCGCGTTGCCGCCCGAGCCCGCGAGCGAGGGCGGAAGCGCGGACGGAAGCTCGCGGGCGTCCTCCCGCGGCGGCGCGACCGCCAGCATCGCGTAGAGGAGCCCGGTTGCGATGAAGAAGGGCTCGGCCGTCCGGATCGCCGTGAAGGACACGGCCGTCAGCGAGTGGACGAGGAGCGCCGCCGTTCCCGCCAGGTACCCGAGCGCGAAGCCCCGGAAGCACGGCGCGCGCGATGTCCGCGCCGCGCGCAGCGCGGCCCTGCCCGCGCGCCAGACGATCGCCAGGAAGATCGCGAGGCCGAGGAACCCCGTCTCGTAGACCTGGCGCACGTACTCGTTGTCGATGGCGAGCGGCGCGCGGCCCAGCCCCCAGCCTAGGAGCGGCGCCTCGGCGACCTCGGGAAGGACGCCCTTCCAGCCCTCGATCCGCGCCTCCCAGGCCGGGGGCGGCGTCCCCGTCATGAGGCCGAAGATCGTCTCGAAGCGGTCCCGGGCCTGGGTGAACGCCACGAGCGCGGCGACGACGAGGAGGAAGAGAACGATGGCGCGGTCGCGCGACAGGATGCCGAGAACCGCCAGCCCGACGAAGAGCGACACGTACGACGCGCGCGACATGGTGTGGACGAACGGTACGGCCATGGCGACTGCGATCAGGAAGTACGCGGGCTTGTGCGCCCCCGCGGCGACGGCGAGGCCGAGCACGATGCAGACGTGGAACACGATGTACCCGCCGAGGATGTTGGCGGTCTCTCCCGGCATGCCCTGCAGGCGGATCGCGTCCGGGTCCAGGAGGCGCTGCACGGTCGCGTAGAGCGCCGCGGCGAGCCCGGCCGCCCAGAGCACGCGGATGAAGGCGCGCACATCCCGCTCCGTGCGCGCGATGTTGAGGGCCGCGAAGAACATGAGGCAGTACTCGATGCTCTTGCCGAAGCGGAAGAAGCTCCGGGCGAACGGCAGCTCCCGGTACATGAGATTGGGGAGCGAGGAGAACAGCGTGACGGCGACGAGCGCCGCCAGCGGCACGGCGAGATCGGACGGCGCCGGCCGCTCCCGCCGGTACAGCGCGCGCAGGACCCAGGCCAGCAGCACGGCCGGGAACAGGAAGTCCTCCATGCGGACGTTCGGCACGTCGAGGATCGTGAACTCGGGCGAGACGGCGATGGCCGCGATCGTGAGCCCGAGGCCCACGCGCACATCGTGGAAGGCGAGGATCGCGACCAGGCCGGCCAGGCACGCGTGGGGCACGTACCCGATGTCCGCCCCGTAAAGGCCCTGGGCGGCGATGAGGCCGAGCGCCGCGACGCCGGCGAGCACCGCCGGCACGACGAGCGGCGAGCGGCGGCGTTCGACATCGAGCGAAAGATCGCTGTACCCTTCCATGCTCCGGCACCTCGAGCCTTGCATCGTTATCGACCCGTTGCGGGAGGCTTCTGAACCGGCTTGCGGAGGGAACGCGGCCGCCGGGGGCCGGCGGACGGGCTCCCGGCCGTGCGTGCGGCTGCGGCAGCGCTCCGGGCGCGAGCCTTTTGCCCGGAGCCGGAATGTGGTACAAGGAGGTTTCGGCGCGCGGCCCCGCGGGGCGCGCGCGGAGGAGCATGTCGTGGAAGAACTCCTGCGGTCGCAGCGTCTCCTGGTCGTGGCGCCCCACGCCGACGACGAGGTCATCGGCAGCGGCGGGCTCATTGCCAAGGTCAAGGATCTGGGCGGGGAGGCGTTCGTCCAGGTCCTGACCGTGGGGGACGTCGAGCACTACGACGGCGGCGGCAACGCCGGCGTCGGGGGCGACACGCGGCGCAGCGAGCTCGCGGATGCCATGCGCGTCCTCAACGTCGATGACCACGAGGTCCTCTTCGAGGACGGCGATGCGCATCTCCGGCTCGATCAGGTGGCGCGGCGCGACATCGTCGAGCGCCTGGAGCGCACGTCGAGGCTCGCGATCGACAGGATCCGGCCGACCATGGTCGTGATCCCCGCCCCGTCGTACAATCAGGACCACGAGGCCGCGTACCTGGCGGCGATGACGGCCTGCCGGCCGCACCTCGCGAGCCTGAAGCCGTTTCAGCGCATCGTCCTCATGGCGGACGCACCGCAGCTCTGCTGGAGCCGCGTCCCGTTCAAGCCGAACTTCTACGTGGATATCACGAAGTACCTCGATCTGAAGATCGAGGCGTTCCGCCGGCACGGATCGCAGCAGCGTCCGGACCCGCACAACGGCGGAGCGGAGAGCCTGCGGCTGCTCGCGCTCGTGCGCGGCCGGGAGATCTCGGTCGGCGCCGCGGAAGCCTACGAGTGCTGCCGATTCGTCCTGTGAGCGCCGCAGCCGCACGGCGGGGAAAGGAGCGACGCGGTGGGAGAGAACCGCTACGCGATCATCATGGCGGGCGGCCCGGGCAAGCGCTTCTGGCCGCTGTCCACATCCGCGCGACCCAAGCCGTTTCTCGCGCTTGACGGCCGGGAGACGCTGCTCCGGGCGTGCTATCGCAGGCTGCGCGGGCTGCTGCCCGCGGAGAACATCATCGTGATCGCGGCCGAGGCGCACGCGGCGCTCGTGGCCGAGCAGTTGCCGGAGCTGCCGCCCGAGAACCGGGTGGGGGAGGCCGAGGGAAAGGACTCGGCCCCGTGCATCGCGCTCGGCACGGCGCTCGTCGCCGCGCGCTGTCCCGGCGGGGCGCTGGCCACGCTGCCGGCGGACCAGATCATCGCGCCCGCGGATGCGTTCGCGCGCGCGCTGGAGTGCCTCTTCGAGGCCACGGCCGCGCACGAGTGCCTCGGCGCCATCGGCATCGCGCCCGCCGAGCCGGCGGTGCGTTTCGGCTACCTCGAGATCGGCCCCGCCGAAGGGCGATTCGGCGGCATGGATGTGGTCCGGGTCCTGCGCTTCAAGGAGAAGCCGTCGGCGGAGGCGGCCGCCGAGTACGTGCGGTCCGGCCGCTATCTCTGGAACGCGGGGATCTTCGTGGCCCCCGCCGCCGTCATGGCGGACGCGATCCGGCGGCATTGCGCGCCGCTGGGCGAAGCGCTCGACGAGTTCGGGCGACTGCTCGCGCGCGGAGTCGACCCGACGGAGGTGACGCGGCGGTGCTACGGCGCCGCGCCCAGGATCTCGTTCGACTACGCCGTGGCGGAGAAGGCGGAGCGCGTCATCGCGGTGCACGCGCCGTTCGCCTGGGACGACGTGGGCGACTGGCGCGCGCTCAGACGCCACTGCGCCGCCGACGCCGACGGCAACGTGGTCGTCGGGAGGCACGCCGGCGTGGCGACGAGGAACGCGATCGTGTACGCGCCGGACCTCGACGTGGCGACGCTGGGCGTCGAGGATCTCGTGATCGCGCAGGCGGGAAGGACGCTGCTCGTGGCCCGGCCCGAACGGCTCGATGAGCTCAAGACGCTGGTCGAGAAGGTCGCGCGCGAGGGATGGGAGGGCGTGTAGTGGCGCCGGGCCGCATCGTGGCCGTGGACCACGGGCAGAAGCGCACGGGCGTCGCCTTCAGCGACCGCGGCCTGACGTTCGCGTTTCCGGGCGGGGTCTTCGAGCGCGAGGCCGGCGTGCTCGAGTACATCCGGCGCCTCCATGCCGAGAGCCCGGTCGCGCGCATCGTCGTCGGCATGCCGTTCAACATGGACGGGAGCATCGGCCCGCGGGCGCGGGAGGTGCAGGCCTTCTGCGAGCGCCTGCGGGCGGCCCTGGGCCTCGATGTGGCGACATGGGACGAGCGGCTGACGAGCTGCCAGGCCGAGGAAATGCTGGCGGGGACTCGCGCCCGGGGCCGGCGGGGCAAGGCCCAGGTCGATGTGGTCGCGGCCCAGGTGATTCTCCAGAGCTACCTGGAGCACCTGGCGAGGGAGGCGCGGGCGGGCGGCGGCTCCGGCGAGGGGTGAGGACGGCGGCGCGGGCGGGGCGCCCTCCGGCCGCGGGTTTGTCGAGGGACACCTTGCGGAAGGCCCTTCCGCTAACTACAATATATCCTTTCCGCCCTCGCGGGTATGCCGTGCGGCCGCCCGCGGGCGGGGCCGAGGCGCCGCGGCGCAGGTGCGCGCGCGGCGGCCCGAAAGCCGAGAACAAGACACAGAGCGATAGAAGACGGTAACGCAGGCGCAGTCAGAAGGAACCGGACATGCAGTTGACGGCTGAACGCAGGAAGGAACTCGTCTCCACCTACCGGCGCAACGACGGCGACACAGGCTCGCCCGAGGTGCAGGTTGCGCTGCTCACCGGAAGGATCCAGCAGATCACGGATCACCTGAAGGACTTCACCAAGGATCATCAGGCCCGCCGCGGCCTCCTCATGCTGGTCGGCCAGAGAACGCGTCTCCTGCGCTACCTGCGCCGGAAGAACGTGCAGCGGTATCGCGACCTCGTCGCGTCGCTCGGCCTGCGCGGCAAGTAGCCCGGGGGCCCCGTCCGGAGTCGTTGACCCATGCGTTGTGGTGCGTAAGGAGCGCAGTTCCATCCGATGATGCATTTTGTCGAACGCGAGATTGCCGGGAGATTGTTGCGGATCGAGGCGGGGAAAGTGGGGAAGCAGGCGAGCGGCGCGGTGCTCGTCAGGTACGGCGACACGGTCGTCTTCTGCGCCGCCGTGATGGGGGATCCGCCGCCGGACAAGGACTTCTTCCCGCTCACGGTGGACTACCGCGAGAAGACCTATGCCGCGGGCAAGATCCCCGGGGGATTCTTCAAGCGCGAGGGGCGGCCCACGGCGAAGGAGATCCTCACGATGCGGCTCATCGACCGCCCGGTCAGGCCGCTCTTCCCGGACGGGTTCAAGCACGACATCTCCATAAGCTGCATCGTGCTGTCGGCGGACAAGCAGAACGATCCCGATCTGCTGGCGATGATCGGATCGTCGGCCGCGCTGACGATCTCCGAGATTCCGTTCCTGGGGCCCACGGGCTCGGTCAAGTTCGGCATGACGAAGGACGGCGAGCTCAAGGTCAACCCGACGATCGCCGAGGTCGACGAGGGGCTGCTCGATCTGGCGATGTCCGGCACGCGCGACGCGATCACCATGCTGGAGTGCGGCGCCCGCGAGCTGTCGGAGGCGCAGATCCTGGCCGCGATGGAGCGCGGCCACGAGGTCATCCGCGAGATCGTGGCGATGCAGGAGGACCTGCAGCGCCTCTGCGGCAAGCCGAAGTTCGAGGTGGCGCCGCCCGAATCGCACAATGATCTGTACCGCGAGCTCGCGGCCAAGTTCGGCAACGAGCTGCGCGGCGCGATCCGGACGCCCGGCAAGCTCAACCGCAAGAAGGCCGAGGAAGCGGTGGTCGAGCGCGTCGTCGCCGAGTACTGCCCCGAGGGCGCGGCCGAGCAGGTTCACGACCCGCTCGTCGTCGCGGCGATCATGGAGGACTTGCGCAAGAACCTCGAGCGCGAGCAGATCATGACCGGCGTCCGCGCCGACGGCCGCGGCTACCGCGACATCCGCCAGATCACGTGCGAGGTGGGGGTGCTGCCCCGCACGCACGGGTCGAGCCTCTTCACGCGCGGCGAGACGCAGGCGCTCGTCGTCGTGACCCTCGGCACCGAGCTGGACGAGCAGGTCATCGACGGCCTGAACGACGAGTACACCGAGCGCCTCCTTGTCCACTACGATTTCCCGGCGTTCTCGGTCGGCGAGACGTGGCCCAACCGCGGGCCGAAGCGCCGCGAGATCGGCCACGGCAACCTCGCCCGGCGCGCGCTGGAGGCGATCGTCCCGCAGGACGACTCGTTCCCGTACACGATCCGCGTCAACTCCGACATCCTGGAGTCCAACGGCTCCTCGTCGATGGCGACGGTGTGCGGCGCCAGCCTCGCCCTCATGGACGCGGGCGTGCCGCTCGGCCGGTCCGTCGCCGGCATCGCCATGGGCATGGTGAAGGATGGCGACAAGATCGCCGTGCTCTCGGACATCCAGGGGAGCGAGGACCACAACGGCGACCTGGACTTCAAGGTCGCGGGCACCGATCGCGGGATCACCGCCATGCAGTTGGACTGCAAGGTCAAGGGCATCAGCTTCGCGGTGCTCGCCGAGGCGCTCGAGCAGGCGCGGCAGGGCCGCCTGCAGGTGCTCGACACGATGGGCGCCGTGCTCCCGCAGCCGCGCGACCACCACTCGCCGTTCGCGCCGCGCGTCGAGCGCTTCATGATCAACCCGGAGAAGATCGGCCTGGTGATCGGGCCGTCCGGCAAGACGATCCGCAAGATCCAGGAGGACACGAGCACGACGATCGCCGTCGTGGACGAGGGCCGCGTCTCGATCTGGGGCCCCTCGCAGGAGAGCACGCTCGCCGCGCGCAAGATCGTCGAGGCGCTCGTCGAGGAGCCCGAGGTCGGGAAGATCTACACCGGCAAGGTGACGTCGATCAAGGATTTCGGCTGCTTCGTCGAGATCATTCCCGGACAGGAGGGGCTCGTCCACGTCTCGGAGATGGCGAGCGGCTACGTCGAGCACGCCTCCGATGTCGTGGCGCTCGGCGACGAGATCTCGGTGAAGTGCATCGCGGTCGGCGATGACGGCAAGATCAAGCTCTCCATCAAGGCGCTCAATCCGGAGGCGCAGGCCGAGGGCCAGGCGGGAGGTCCTCCCCGCCCTCCGCGCCGGCACGATCGCGGCGGACGCGGCGGACGCGAGGGCGGCGGCTTCCGCGGCCACGATCGCGGAGGCCGCCCCGAGAGACGGCGCTGAGAAAGCCCGCGCATCTCCCCTCGTCCTGCAAGCCTCAGGCGGCCATGGTGCACCCCGCCATGGCGGTAGCCGTTCACGGTCCTCTCGTGGTGTTCGGGTGCACAGACAGGTGTCATCTGACGGAAAAGAAACCACAGAGGCACAGAGAGCACAGAGAAGAAAACGGAGAGAGACCGCCGCATTTCAGACGGAGCCGCGCAACGTCTCACGTTTCGTTCTCT
>DHGK01000309.1:0-6617 GCA_002402755.1 Planctomycetes bacterium UBA4800 | reverse complement strand
GCGGAGATTCGCGTGTTCGGGATGCGCTGTGAACGGTTACGCATGATGTGTCCGCGTTCATTTTCGAGCGCCCGAAGGCCTCTCAAACTGTCTTGTTCTTGAACACAGACGACTGTCTCAGGACCACACAGGACAGGCCCGGGGGAAGTCGGGGAAGATCCCCGGGAGAGCCGCAGAAAGCCGCAAGAAGGGCGTTCCGGCTGCCGAAGGCAGGGATGAGGACCTTTTTCGCGTGCCCCGGGGTATAGATGAATGCCGGCCGGTACGAGAATTGCTTGTAGTCCTGCGGCCGGCGCTCTCGTTATGCCCGCGTTCCCGGGTGGGAATGCGCGGCGCCGGGCGAGAGTGTCGCCGCGCGCGAAGGCATGAGCATGGCGCAGAGACGAATCACGTCCGCATTCGATCGCACCGGGAACCGGGGGCTGGCGCTCTTCGTCGCCCTGGTGGTCGTGCTGATCCTCTACGTCGTGATTTACCAGCTCTGGCACAGCGCGCTCCTGGAGACCCGCATCGCCAAGAACCAGAGCGGCTACATGAAATCGGCCCTCGCCGTAAGCAGCATCATTCCGTACACGCTGTCGCTGATCCAGGAGGATCTGAACCAGGCGGCGGGCTCGACGTCGGCTTCGGCCGAGGGCCTGTCGGCGCTGGCGTCGACCGCCGGCGCGCCGGCTGCCGGGGCGCGGGACGCGGCCGCGCAGGAGTCGCGGACCGGCGTCGGGCAGCTCGGCGATCCGTCGTCGTCCGCGGCGGCGCGCGCCTCGGGCGGCCTGTACGATCACATCAACAAGGCGCTCTTCCAGCCGCGCACGCAGACGATCAACGACATCCAGGTGAAGATCCAGATCACCGACACGGAGCGCAGGGTCAACCTCAACAAGCTCTTCACGTACGTGTCGCTGTGGACGCGGGAGGCGGAGGGGATCGGGCGCCTGGGCGATGATGCGGCCGCGAGCGGCGATGCGACGGCGGGCGCGGCGACGGCGGGCGGCGCCGCCGCGACGGAGGGCGCGTCCAGGGAGGATGTCGATCTCCTGCGCACCGCCCTCGGCGACGACGCGGCCGTGCTGGAGGACACGCTCGCGGGGCTCGAGGAGGAGTGGGAGGAGCCCGACGATGCGCAGGCCGAGGCGACCGTGCGGCTGGTCGCCGACATGATCATTCACATGGTGGAATCCAACATCGAGAACGGCCTCACCTACGAGCGGCAGTACAACGCGGATGCCGTGGGCCGCGCGATCGTCCAGTACGTGCTCATGCGCAAGCGCGACGAGCTGCAGCCGTACATCTACAGCGTGACCGAGCTGCTCCAGATCGACGGCGTGACGAGCGAGCTCTTCCACGGCCCCGTGCCGCTCGATGCCATCGATCCCGCGTACATGCCCGAGGCGGGCGAGGCGGGATATCGCCGCGACGAGTACGGCGACATCGTCTACGACTTCGGCCTGCAGGTCGATGCGGGGGAGTCGTCGATGATGGAGGATCTGCGCCAGTACATGGAATTGCCCGACGTCCGCCAGTTGAACGGCATCGGCCGGGGCTTCATGCCCGGGTCGACCGCGCTCGCGGGCATGCCGCTGCCCGACAACGAGGACGGCACCGGGATCACGAGGCCGTTCCAGCCCATCGGCCTCAAGCACCTCTTCTGCGCGTTCTCCAACGGCAAGATCAACATCAACACCGCGCCCATCGAGGTGCTGCTGGCCCTGCTCCAGGGAGGCGGCGCCCCCGACGCGTGGGACAGCCTGACGAAGCTCGAGATCTGCCGGGCGATCGTCGCGCACCGCGACCGGTACACCGACGAGTACCTCCAGGAGCTCGAGGACCGGGAGGCCGGCATCCTGCCCGAGGAGGAGGAGGCGCTCGACCCGGCCACGCAGTTCCAGTCCATGGTGGCGACCGAGGATCTCAAGACCAACTACTTCACGAACCTCGCCGACCTGGAGAAGATCGAGGTCGACGGCGAGCCGATCCTGAAGGCCGCCATCGACTCGGGCGCCTCGGACCGCTCGCCGGCGGTGCTTCTCCGGAAGGATCTCAAGGACGTCGCGGCGTTCGCGAGCGAGTTCTTCGAGGTGCGGCTGGTGGCCAAGGGCGAGGGGTTCCGGCAGGAGGCCGATCTGGTGATTCACCGGGATCTCGCCGGCAAGGCGCTGTCCGTGGTCTACTACCGGGAACGGCAGGATTGAGGAGGAACGGCATGCTGGCGCGAATACAGCCCGACGCGCTCAGGTGGCTGCTGGTTGCGGCCAATCTGACGCTCACGGCGTTTCTCGGGTGGTGCGCGCTCTACGCCTTCAACTTCAACAAGACCGTGGGCGTGGCGCTCAAGGACAAGTCCTGGTACAACCCCGTCGAGGGGTACGCGCACCTCTCGCCGGACGAGATCAAGGGCTACAAGATCCCGGAGCGCTCGGCGCCGCCGAGCCCCGCCGGGAAGCCGCAGGCCATCGCGCTCGACCTCGAGCCGGTGGTGCCGCCGCCGCGCGAGGAGAAGGCCGAGGATGAGCCCGCGGATCTCGCCGATGAGTCCGCGATCGAGGGCGGCCCCCTCAGCGACAAGTGGGCGCTGGAGAGCGTCATGTGGGCCGAAGGCAAGGCGCAGCTCTACGCGTTCCTGAACGAGAAGCCGCCGGAGTCCGCCAGGCCCGCCGGCCCCACGCGCGCCGCGACGACGTTCCCGGCATCGAAGCTCACGACCTCCCAGTATCGCCGGCCGACGACCGGCGCCAAGACCCAGTCGAAGCAGAAGATGCTGCGGGTGTACGATGCGGACGTGAACTCCTACCCGGTCGAGATCGGCGAGCGGGCGATCTTCTTCGTCGAGGCCGAGGAGAAGCCGCTGGCGATCGTGTACACCGAGGTCAGCGTCGATCCCGAGGGGAAGTACGCCTTCGACCCGAGAGCCAAGAAGTACAAGCTGAAGAAGGACGAGGAGGTCTACGATCCGATGGTCCTCGAGGGCCGCGACCCGAACGAGGACCCGAACGCGCCCGCCAGAAGGCCCGCGCCGCAGACCGATCCCGACAGCCGCGGCTCGATCTCTGTGGGAGGGAGGACGCTGGAGACGAAGACGCCGGCCGCGGCCCCGGCCGCCGCGCCCGCCGCCGCGCCGCCGCCGAGAACGGGCGGCGGCAGGATCGTGTCGAGCGCCCCCGCCCCGCGCCCCGCGCCGCCGTCGGCCAAGGACGTCCGGGACTTCAGAAGCGCGGTCAACGACATGAAGAAGAACATCCCGCCCGAGGAGCTCAAGAAGCTCAACGAGGCGATGACGGGGAGGACGAAGTGAAAGCCGGGGTCGGCATCGACATCAGCAACGGCGCCGTGACGGTCGCCGTGGTGCGCGGCGCCTCGGTCGAGACGTTCGAGTCCCGGCCGATCGTGCCCCAGGAGAACGAGCGGCCCAGGGATGCCGTGGCACGGGAGCTGCGCGAGATCTTCCGGACGCACGAGCTCGCGGGCTATCCCGCGGCCGCCTCGCTGGAGGCGCGCGAGTGCATCCTCAGGGAGCTCGTGGTGCCCTTCACGAGCGAGGACAAGATCAGGCGGACGATCAGGTTCGAGGCCGAGAACTACCTGCACGCCTGCGCGATCGAGGACGTGATCGTCGACTTCATCAAGGTCGACTCGCTGGACGGCAAGAGCGGCATCCTGCTGACGGCCGCGCGCAAGGATGTCGTGCGCGACCGCCTGGCGCTGTTCCAGGGCGGCGGGGTGGACCCCGAGGTCCTGGATCTGGACGTGATGGCGTTCTACAACGTCTTCAAGACCAGGGCGCAGTGGAAGGCCGAGGGCACGGTGCTCGCCGTCGACATCGGCACCGACACGGTGAGAATGCTGCTCGTCGTCAACGGCATGCTGCGCAAGGTGCGGGCCTTCAGGGTGCGCGCGGGCGACCTGCTGGCCGCCGGGCGCCAGTTGCCGGCGCCGGAGCGGACGTACGGGACGGTGTCGGACGAGTCGCTGCTCGGGGAACTGGAGGAGCGCTTCGCGACGATCGACCGCGAGCTCGCGCAGGCCGGCGGCGCGCCGCAGGGCGCGGGCGATGTGCCGATCGCGGTCGTGAGCGGCGAGGACTTCACCGCGCTGCAGGACGCGGCGAGCGGCGGCGCGCCCGCCGCGGAGGCTTCTCCGGCCGGCGGGGACGGCGGTTCGGCGCTCTTCGACCGCATTCTGGCCGAGGCGGAGCGGACGTTCGCGAGCACGCTCTACGGCCGGGGGCTGGACGCGGTCTTCCTCTCCGGCCCGGGCAGCACGCTTCCCGGGGCGTGCGAGTTCTTCGGGAAGAACTTCGAGACCGAGGCGGCGTGCCTGGACTTCGAGTCCATGGTCGAGGGGATCGAGGACCGGAGCGTCGCCGCGCAGGCGCAGGCCGGGGGCGCGGTCGCGTTCGGCCTGGCGCTGCGGGCCGCGGGCGCGGCCGACGCCGGTCTGGATTTCCGCAAGGAGGAGTTCCGCTACGAGAAGCGCTTCGCCAAGCTGAGGATTCCGCTGCTCGTCTCCGGCGCGCTGCTCTTCGGGAGCCTGCTCCTGAATTCCCTGTACCTGAAGCAGACCGCGACGCGGTATGCCGCCACGCACAACGACGTGCGCACGGCGTCGGTCGGGCTCGTCAGGACGACGTTCAACCTGGACGAGAGCGCCCGGCTGCCGTACCGGCTGGTCTCGTACGTCGATGCCGAGGCGCAGCGCCTGGAGCAGCTCTTCAAGGGCGGCTCGGGCATTCCCGAGTACCTCGTGTTCCTCGACCTGGCCGCGGACGTGAGCCAGGCCATCAAGAAGGCCGAGGTGCCGAACCTCGTGCTGATGAAGCTCGAGCTCAAGACCGAGATCCAGAAGCGGGGTCTGGGGGCCGGGTCGATCGCGTTCCTGGCCGACGAGCAGACGGCGGTCGACAAGGTCAAGGATGCGATCATGAAGCACTCGCAGTACGTGGAGGCGCTCAAGCCGACGACGCGGCCCCACCGGGCGAGCCAGCGCGTGGAGTGCACGCTCGACCTGGAGTTCAGGGAGAGCGTGATCAACAGGGCCTCGGGCGCGGCGAGCAAGGGCAAGACCCTGCTCGGGCCGCCCAGGCTGACGCCGAAGAAGAAGTGAGGCCGATGCCGAGGACGCAGCGATGAAGAAGCCCGGCGAGAGCGACATCCTCCAGATCACGATTCTCACGCTCTTCATGGTGAGCGGCGTGCTCCTCGTGATCAACATCTGGTTCGGCAGCCGCCGCGCCGCGGCGTACGACCAGGCGACTGCGGCCGTTGCCGAGAACGCGCAGCTCCAGAAGGCCCTGCGGGAAGAGTCGCTGCGCCGCATGCTCGGCGAAGAGCGCCGGCTGCGGAGCACCGAGGCCGGCAGGAAGGACTTCAGCGCCGAGATCAACGAGCGCGCGCAGAACGAGCTCAGGCAGACGCGCTCGACGCCGGCCTCGCCCAGGCCGTCCGAGAGCTACATCAAGTGGACCAAGCGCCTCGATGCGCCGATCAAGGACTTCGGCCGCGACCTCGCGTTCTGGCTGAGCTTCCTGGGGCGCATCGAGTCCGAGCGCCCGGACATTCACGTGGAGAGCGTGACGCTGACGACGACGGAGTACGACATCGTGCCGGGCGGCGCGCCGCGCATGTGGGGCATGAACGCGAACTTCGTGTACTGGGAGCAGAAGGGCGCGGACGCGGCCAGGTGAGCGCCGCGGCCGCGGCGATCGGAGGGCGCTACGGCGCCGGCCGCGTGCGCGCGGCGTCCAGCGCCGCCGCCATTCCCCGGAACGCCAGATCGCGGTCGACGATGCAGCCGGCCGGCAGCGCCGGCAGGAGAAGCTCGGCCGCGCCGCCGGTCACGAGGACCGGCAGTCCCTCGCGGCCCGCGCGCAGCTTCTCGATGAGGAAGCGGACCGCGCCCGCGGCGCCGAAGTAGATTCCCGCGCGGATGGCCTCCTCCGTGTCGCGGCCGAGGGCGGACTGGGGCGGCCGGTCGATCGTCACGCGCGGCAGGAGCGCCGTCGCGCCGTGCAGCGCCTCGGCGCAGCGCGCGAGGCCCGGCAGGATCGCCCCGCCCTCGAAGGCGGGGCCGCCGGCGACCAGGTCGACCGTGATGGCCGTGCCCGCATCGACGACGATCGAGGCACCCGCGCGCCGCCACGCGCCGAGCGCCGCGAGCAGCCGGTCGGCGCCCACGCGCGCGGGCTCCCGGGTCCGGTTCTCGATGGGGATCGGAATGTCCTCGCCCACGGCCGGGATCGGCAGGCCGAGCTCCGCCCGGATGCGCGCCAGGCGCGGCGGGTTGACCGAGGCGGCGTACGCATCGCACGCGCGGGCGAGGCCGCGCAGCGCCTCGGGCGGCGGCTCGCCGACGGGCGCGGCGCCGCCCGAGGCGAGCTCGCCGCCGCGCTCGACGCGCCACCTGAGCGATGTGTTGCCGATGAGGAGGAGGAGCCGGGGGCGCGGGGCCATGCCGCGATTGTACGGCAGGCGCGCGCGCGCGACTACGGCCCGCAACCGTCCACGGCGTTCTGATTGCCGAGACGCATAGAACGCGTCTCGGCGATGAGAGAAGACGACGGAGAAAACACCACAGAGCCGCAGAGAGCGCAGAGAAAAACACCGGTAACCGTTCACGGTTTTCTC
>DHGK01000362.1 GCA_002402755.1 Planctomycetes bacterium UBA4800 | reverse complement strand
GGCGGCGGGGGCTGGGCGGTCAGGCCGCTCCGCTTCTTCGACCCCGCGAGCCCGCGCGAGCGCCACATCGTCTACGCGCTCGCCGACGTCGACCTTCCCGCGTGCGGGAACGAGGCGACCGATCTCGCCTTCCCGGGACCGTCCGCCCCCTCGATGACCAAGGACGACGCGGAGAGGAAGGGCGGCTGCACGCTCAGCGCCGCCGACATCGCCTTCGACTCGGACTACGAGTACCTGTCGAGAAAATGCGGCGGCGATACGGATCTCGCCGTCGCCATCATCGAGGACGGCCTCAACATCGCGAACCTCATCTACATTCGCGATGTCCAGATCACGCATCCCCTGAGCACCATCGTCCTGCGCACCGACCCCCTGACGGACTTCTACGCCCAGTTTCCCGACGCCTCCGATTTCGGCGCGATGCTCACCGCGTTCCGCGCCGAGTGGAACGCGAACATGACGCACATCGACCGCGATCTCGCCTACCTGGTGACGGGCAAGCCCAACCCGAACTACGGCGGCCTGGCGTGGGTCCGTGTCGTGTGCTCGAACTACGCCTACGGCATGGGGATCGGCGGACTCGGCTACGAGGGCATCTTCAGGCACGAGGCAGGCCACAACTGGGGTGCGGGGCACAGTTGCGGCGACGAGCGCAGGTTCATCATGTGCGGCAACGCGATCTCGGCGTTCTCGGCCTACAACATCCGCATCATGCGCGAGTTCCGCGACACGCTCGGCTGCCTGGAGGAGGAGACGTACGAGACCGCCGCGGCGCCGCCCTACGTGCGCCTCGATCCCATCGTCATGACGCAGGGCGACGGCGCGATCTCGGTCGATGTGCTCGACGGCGACACCGACATCAACTGCGACCGCCTGACGCTCGCGGCGTTCGACGCCCGCTCGGCGTACGGCGCGCATATCCGCGTCGTCGACACGCCGTCGGCCGACGGCCGCGAGGCGCTCCTCTTCTCGCCTCGCGCCGATTTCGCCGGCACGGACTGGTTCGGCTACACGGCGAGCGACGGCACGGGATTCGAGGTCGACGGCGTCTGCACGGTGAAGGTGCTGCCGCGCGGCCTCATCGGTTACTTCCCGCTCGAGGAGACGAGCGGCACGGACACCGCCGATGCGAGCGGGTTCGACAACGACGGCGAGCTCAGGGGGACGCTCGACTTCGCGACGAACTCCGTGCCCGGCCGCTTCGGCGCCGCGCTCGAGCTGCACGGCGTCGATGACGAGTACGTGTCGCTGGGGGATGTCGCGCTGTACGACCTGCGGCGCGGGCTCACGGTCGCGGCCTGGTTCACCGTGGATGCGTTCGGCGACGGCGACGAGACGCTCGTCCGCAAGGGCGCCGGCGGATGGCGCCTCAAGCGCGACGGCACGGCGCCGGCGCTCGAGTTCGCGTGCGGCGGGCTGCTCGTCGCGGGCGGCGCGGAGCCGCGCGTGCGGGGCGCGCGGCCCGTCGACGACGGCGCGTGGCACCACGCGGCGGGCGTCTACGACGGCACGGCGCTCTGCCTGTACATCGACGGCGCGCTCGATGCGTCCGCGCCGGCCTCAGGCATGATCGCCGCGAACGACGATTCGGTGCACTTCGGCGCCAACGCATGGAACGGGGTCATCGACGAGCTGCGGGTCTACAACTACGGCCTGAGCGCCGCCGAGATCCGCGCGCTCTTCGAGAACGGCCGGGTGGAGAGCACCGATCCTCCCGACGGCGCGCGCAACGCGATTCCGGGCGCGGCGCTGACCTGGCAGGCGGCGCCCGAGGCGACGGCGTACGACGTCTACCTCGGCGCGGACGCCGCGGCCGTCGCCGCGGCCACGACCGCGTCGCCCGAGTACAAGGGCCGCCGGACCGCGACCTCGTACACGGCCGCCACGCTGCCGAACGCGTCGTATTCCTGGCGCGTCGATCCGATCGTCGGGGGAACCGCGCGCCGCGGCGAGGTCCGTTCGTTCACGACCTGCGGCGCGTACACGGACTTCAACGACCCGCCGCTCAACGCTTCGTCGTACACTCCTCAGGCGGGCGACACCGAGATCGGTTTCGCGAGCGTGTGGCAGGGCACATCGGGCGCGAACCCGCTCGTCGGTGTGGTCGACACGAGCTCGACGCCCACGACGCCCGTCTTCTCGCACCGCTCCGTCGCCGCGACGACGACGTTCGCACCGGTCGCGCTCCCGGCGGACGCGACATCGGCCGTGTCGGTCATGTTGCAGGTACGGGACACCGAGTACGAGGAGGGCGATCTCCTCGACGTCTACGCGACCGATGGGGCCGAGACGGTGCATCTGGTCAGGATCGAGGGCGGCTCGGCGCTCACGCAGCCCGCCGGGACGGGCTATGCGCAGTACGCGGCGCTGCTGCCCGCGGCGTGGAGCACCGCGCGCCTCGTCCTCGCGACATCGAGCAACTCGAGCTCGGGCAACGAGCGCTACGACTTCGACCGCGTCGCGTTCTTCCGCGACACGCCGTATGCCGAGATCGCGGGCACTGATTTCGCCGAGCCCGCCGTCGGCGCCGTCTCCTACGATCCGGGAACATCCGGGACGGAGATCGGTTTCACGACGACCTGGTCGGCGACCGGGGGCGCCGCCCCTCTCGCCGGCGTCGGCGAGGGCGTCGGCCCCCATCGCCCACGCTTCTTTGCCTACCGCTCGGTCGCCGCCGTGACGACGTTCGAGGAGGTGGATCTACGCGCGTGGGAGGCGGCGTTCGCGCGCGTGACGCTCATGATCCGCGACACGGGCTACGAGGCGGAAGACAAGCTCGAGGTCTACGTGACGGACGGCGCCGAGCGGCGCGACCTCGTCAACGTGCGCGGCGACACGGGCCTGAACGGCTTCGCGCACGACGTTTACTTCTCGCTCCAGGCCGAGATTCCCGACGCCTGGGACCGCGCGCGCCTCGTCATCGCCACGTCGAGCAACTCGAGCTCCGGAAGCGAACGCTTCGACGTCTGCCGCGTCGAGTTCCTGAGCCGCTGCGCGACGTGCGCCTCCGTACCCGCGCAGCCCATGTTTCGCCGGGGCGACGGGAACGCGGACGGGAAGCTCGACATCAGCGATGCGATCTTCGTGCTCGGGTTCCTGTTCGGCAGCGCGAAGGCTCCCGACTGCGCGGATACGGCCGATGCGAACGACGACGGCCGGACGGATATCGCCGATGCGGTCGCGATCCTCGGACACCTCTTCGCCGCCACGGGGCCGCTGCCGGCGCCGTTCGGCGTCTGCGGAGAGGACCCCACCGCCGACGCGCTGGACTGTGCGGTCTACGGTCCGTGCGGGACCGGCGCGTGAGCCCTTTGATCCGGAGGAATTCGATGACTTCACGCACACTCCCGGCCGGACGGCTGCGGATTCCGGCGGCGATGGCGCTCGCGGCGGCGGCGGTCGGGCCGTGCGGCGGTGCGTTCTGCGCCGAGGCGCCCGCGCCCGCCGCATCCATCTTCTCCGCCGGCGAGGGCGGTTACCGCATCTACCGCATCCCGGCGCTGCTCGCGACCGCGGGCGGCACGGTGCTCGCCTTCTGCGAGGGGCGCGTCCACGGCGCCGGCGACAGCGGCGACATCGATCTCCTCGTGCGGCGTTCCCGCGACGGCGGCGCCGCGTGGGATCCGCAGCACATCGTGTGGAACGACGGCGCCGACACGTGCGGCAACCCCTGCCCGGTCCAGGACCGCGAGACCGGCGTCGTGTGGCTCCTCATGACCTGGAACCTCGGCACGGACGCCGAGTCCCGCATCATCGCCGGCACGAGCGCCGGCACGCGGCGCGTGTTCGTCTCCTCTTCGCGCGACGAGGGCGCGACGTGGGAGGCCCCGCGCGAGATCACGGCCGCCGTCAAGCGACCGGACTGGACGTGGTACGCGACGGGCCCGTGCACGGGGATCCAGTTGCGGCGCGGGAAGTTCGCGGGGCGTCTCCTCGTCCCGTGCGACCACATCGAGGCCGGCACGAAGAAGTACTACTCGCACGTGATCTACTCCGACGACCACGGCGCGTCGTGGAAGCTCGGCGGCAGGACGCCCGCCGATCAGGTGAACGAGTGCCAGGCCGTCGAGCTCCCCGACGGCAGGATCATGCTCAACATGCGCAACTACGACCGGCGCATGCATTCGCGGGCGGTCGCCGTGAGCGGCGACGGCGGGGCCACGTGGTCGGAGATCGTGCGCGACGAGGCGCTCGTCGAGCCGATCTGCCAGGCAAGCCTGATCGCCGCGGCGGACGCGGGCGGCAACGAGGTCCTTCTTTTCTCGAACCCCGCGCACGCGTCCCGGCGCGTCCGGATGACGGTGCGATTGAGCCGGGACGGCGGGGCGACGTGGCCCGCGGCGCGGCTCCTGCACGAGGGCCCCGCGGCATACTCGAGCCTGGCCGTGCTCCCGGGCGGCGACATCGGCTGCCTGTACGAGTGCGGCGAGAAGGGCGCCTACGAGCGCATTGCGCTTGCGCGCTTCTCACTCGCGTGGCTTTCGGAGGGGAGGGACGGCGCCGCGGCGGACAAGGCGGCGCTGCCCCCGCCGCCGCCCGCGCCGAAGGGCGCCGTCGCGCTGCCCCGCCTTCGCAAGCTCATGGATACGCCCCTTCGCGACACCTCGATCTGCCGCGGGCCGGACGGCGCGTGGTACCTGACCGGCACGGTCGAGCCTTTCTGGGCGTACAACGAGGGCATCAAGGTCTGGCGCTCGAAGGATCTCGCGGCATGGGAGCCGCTCGGCATGGTGTGGCGCTACGGCGAAAGCCCGTGGCATGCGAAGTACCTCGAGGCCAAGAAGCCGCTCTGGGCGCCCGAGATTCACTACCTCAAGGGCACCTTCTGGCTCACCTACAGCATTCCCGGCTGGGACGGCACCGCCAAGACTTCGGGCTGCGGCCTCCTCAAGAGCACGAGCGGCGCGGCCGCGGGCCCGTACGAGGATGTGCAGCCCGGCGAGCGCATGGGCGATGAGATCGACGCCTCGCTCTTCGAGGACGACGACGGCGCGGTCTACTTCCTCTGGCACAGCGGCAAGATCGCGCGCATGACGCCGGACATGCGCGGACTCGCGGAGCCGTACCGCTGGCTCAAGACGACGGTTCCGGACCCGAATCCGGCGCACCATTCGGGGCTGTGCCCGGGCATCTTCGGCGCCGGCTCGTTCGACCACGTCGGGTACGAGGGCATGTGCATGTTCAAGGCGAACGGGCGCTACTACCTCGGCTGCGCCGATGCCTGCGACGGCCGCTACAGTTGCTACATCGCCGAGGCGCCGAGCATCGGCGGACCGTACGGCGCGCGCTACGAGGCCCTTCCGCACGCCGGCCACAACGTGTTCTTCAAGGACGAGCGCGGCGCGTGGTGGTCAACGTACTTCGGCAGCGACGACGCTGCGCCGTGGCGCGAGCGGCCGGGGATTCTCCCCATTCGCTTCGACGAGCAGGGGCGCGTGAGGCCCGAGTAGCGCGCCGGGGGCGCCCTGCCGCCGCGCGCTCCCCGATTGACAGCGCGCTCCCGCCGCTATGTGCTTGCGGGAGGAGGACTGCCATGCGCGGATGCACGATTCTTCTGCTCTCGTTCCTCGCCAT
>DHGK01000163.1 GCA_002402755.1 Planctomycetes bacterium UBA4800 | reverse complement strand
CGGGATGCCCTGTGAACGGTTACGTCTTTTCAATATCTTATATCGCGCGATCGCCATGGCGAAGCCCGCCATTACACCGATTCCGGGAAGTCTGGAGCCCTCGGACTCCTTCCTGCCGGCGGCATGCCGCGGTCGCGCTTTCGTTTGACCCCGAGCCCTCGATGTGCGAAGATTACGGGGCGACGCGCCCGGCACGGCGCCCCGGCCGGCATTGCGACGGGTGCGAAGCAGCGACACGGCACACGAGGAACGGGATTCACGTGCGTGACACCAGGACGCTTCTGAGCGAGCTCATCGGGTTTCTGACCCTCATGGTCGCCCTCTTCCTCTTCGTGGCGACGCTCACGGGCGGGGGCAGCCTCGCCGTGCCGCCCCGGGACGGCAACTTCTGCGGGCCCGTCGGGGAATGGATCGTCGTCTTCATGCGCGAGCTGCTCGGCCTGACGGGGACGCTCGGCGCCGTGCTGCTCCTCGGCTCCTTCGGCGTCGTGCTCTCCGGCAAGAAGACCGTTCGCATGCCCGCCGTGCGCGTCGCAGGCGCGGTTCTCTTCTGCGTGGCCCTGGCCGTGATCGAGCACCTCCTGCGCGGCCGCGGCGGTGCATACGAAGGCCCGTTCATCGCGGGGGGAGCCTTCGGCCGCTGGCTCGGGACCTTCGCCGATGAGTACCTCGGCTTCTCGGGCGCGTTCCTGGCGACCGGCGCCGTCTTCGTCATCGCGGTCGTCCTCATCACCGATGTCTTCTTCGCGCCGTCCGAGAGCTATTTCCTCAGAACGACCAGAGCGGCCGGCCGCGGCTTCATGTCGTGCGCGCGCGGAGGCCTGGTCTTCCTGCGCGGCCTCGGCCGCCTGAAGAGCGTGCGAGCCTCGCTCGCGGCCCTCACGGCGAAGGTCGCCGCGCTCTTCCGGCGCACGACCGCGCCCGCGGCGCCTGCACGCACGCCGCTCAAGGTCATGACCGGCCGGGAGAAGGAGGCCGGGAGCCGCGCGGAGGTGCCCGACCTGCCCGCGGCCGGCGGCGAGGAGGACGCCGAGGACATCGAGACGATCGAGGAAGAGGACGAAGCGGACGCGCCGGCAGCCGAGAAGGCGCCCCTCACGATCCGCCTGGGCGCGGATTCCGAGCCGCGCTCCTCCTCCAAGAAAGGCGCCGGCAGCCAGAAGCGCGGCGGCTACACGCTCCCGAGCATCGAGCTTCTCGACCCGCCGCCGCCGCCTTCGGCGGCCCAGAACCCCGAGCAGCTCAAGCAGATCGCGCAGAAGATCGAGGAGACGCTCCAGAGCTTCAAGATCGACGGCCAGGTGGTCGAGGTCCAGTGCGGCCCCGTGATCACGCAGTACGAGATCCTGCTCGCCCCCGGCATCAAGGTCCACCGCATCTCCAACCTCGCCAACGAGCTTGCCATGTCGCTCAAGGCGCGCCGCATTCGCATCGTCGCGCCCGTGCCCGGCAAAAACACCGTCGGCATCGAGGTCCCCAACCCGCAGCGCGCGATCGTCGGCCTGAGGGAGCTCCTCCAGTCCGACTCTTACCGCGCGAACCGGCACGAGATCCCGCTGCTCCTCGGCAAGGACGGCGCGGGCCACCCCGTGATCAGCGACCTGACGATGATGCCGCACGTCCTCATCGCCGGCGCGACGGGCTCGGGCAAGTCCGTGTGCCTCAACGCATGCATCATCACGTGCCTCATGACGCGCTCGCCCGAGGAGCTCAAGATGATCCTCGTCGATCCCAAGATGGTCGAGCTCTCGGACTTCGCCGACATTCCGCACCTCCTGTGCCCGGTCGTGACCGACATGAAGAAGGCGCCCGCGGCGCTCGCGTGGCTCACCGGCAAGATGGAGGAGCGCTACGAGATCCTCTCCCAGGCGGCCGTGCGCAACATCGTCGCCTTCAACAAGCTCGGCAAGAAGGAGATCCTGAGCCGCATCGAGGACAAGCTCACCGACATCGAGATCGAGAAGTTCCCCTCGTTCCTGCCGTACATCGTCCTGATCGTGGACGAGCTGGCCGATCTCATGATGACCGGCGGGAAGGACGCCGAGGCGTTCATCATCCGCCTGGCGCAGAAGTCGCGCGCGGTCGGCATCCACGTGATCCTCGCCACGCAGCGGCCGTCGGTCGACGTGATCACGGGCCTCATCAAGAGCAACATGCCGTGCCGCATCTCGTTCCAAGTCTCCTCGAAGGTCGACTCGCGCACGATCCTGGACCGCAACGGCGCCGAGGCGCTGCTCGGCCGCGGCGACATGCTCTTCCTGCCGCCCGGCGCCTCGGACCTGCGCCGCGTGCAGAGCTGCTTCGTCTCCGACAAGGAGATCCGCGCGGTCGTCGACTTCGTCAAATCGCAGGCCGAGGCCGAATTCGACCAGGAGCTGCAGAACGAGCCCGGCGGCTCGAGCGACGAGCCGCCGAGCGAACGCGACAACCTCTACGACGAGGCCGTGCGCATCGTGCTCGAGACGCAGCGCGGCTCGGCGACGCTGCTCCAGCGGCGGCTCGAGGTCGGCTACACGCGCGCCTCGCGCCTGATCGACATGATGGCCGAGGAGGGCATCCTCGGGCCGTTCAAGGGCAGCAAGGCCCGCGAGGTGTACTACACGCTCGAGGAGTGGGAGTCCAAGAAAGCGAAGGCCGAGGGATAGCCGCCCGAGCCCGGCCCGAACGCGCGGAGGTTGACCGCCCTTGCGACCGCTCGCCATCGCCACCATGAGCCTCGGCTGCGCCAAGAACCTCATCGACACGGAGGTGTTCCTGGCGCGCCTCGCGGGCGCCGGCGCCGTCCTGACGGACGATCCCCGCGCGGCCGACGTCGTCCTCGTCAACACCTGCGGGTTCATCGACGACGCGGTCGCGGAGTCCGTGGCGGCGCTCGCGCGGCTCGTGGCGCTCGGCGCGCGCGGAAAGCCCAAGCCCGTCATCGCCGTCGGCTGCCTGCCGCAGCGCCTGGGGGCGGAGATCTTCGAGCGCGTGCCGGGGCTCGCGGGCGCGGTCGGCCTCGATGACGAGCGCGCGCTGCCCGAGCTCGTCATGCGCGTCGTTCGCGGCGGGAAGGTCGCGTGCGACGCGCGGCCGTCCGACGGGCCCGCGGCGGCCGACACGCCGCGCCTGCGCCTGACGCCCCCGCACTGGGCCTACCTCCAGGTGAGCGAGGGCTGCAACGCGGGCTGCACCTTCTGCGCGATCCCGAGGATCCGGGGCGCGCTCAGGTCCAAGCCCCTGCGGGCGGTCGTCCGGGAAGCGCGCGAGCTGGCCGCCTCGGGCGCGCGCGAGCTCGTCCTCATCGCCCAGGACCTGACGGCCTACGGCGAGGACCTCGGCGGCCGCCCCGCGCTGCCCGATCTGCTCGCGGCCCTGGAGCGAGTTCCCGGCATCGTGTGGCTCCGGCTCCTCTATCTCCACCCCCGCCGGATCACCGGCGAGCTCATCGACCGCATCGCCGCGAGCGAGAAGATCCTTCCCTGCCTCGACCTTCCGTTCCAGCATTCCGAGCCGCGCATCCTGCGGCGCATGGGCCGCGGCGCGCCCGCCGAGGGAAGCGCCGGCGCGCTCATCGCGCGCCTGCGGACCCGCATTCCGCCGCTGGTCGTCCGCGGCACGTTTCTGGCCGGCTTTCCCGGCGAGACGGCGCGCGAGTTCGCGGCGCTCGAGCGCTTCGTCGCGGCGGCCGGCATCGCGCGCGGCGGCGCCTTCAGCTTCAGCCCGCAGGCGGGCACGCCCGCGGCCCGGTTCCCCGACCGCACGGCGCCGCGCGTCGCCCGCGCCCGCGCCGCGCGCCTCCGCCGCCTGATCTCGGAGAACGCGCGCGCATTCGCCCGATCGCGCGTCGGCCGGACGATGACCGTCATCGTCGACGGCCCCGCGGGCCGGTTTCTCGCCGCGCGGAGCTTCGCCGAGGCGCCCGAGGTCGACCCCGTCGTCCGCCTGCCGCTCGGCAGCGCCGAGCCCGGCACGTTCGTCACGGCCAGGATCACGGGCGCGGCCGGCCTCGATCTCGCCGGCGCGGTGCTCGAGAACGCATGAGCGCCGGCAACGGCGCTCCTTTCGATCTCACCGGCGGTCTGCGCCTTCGCGCGCGTCGTTTCCCGCTACCAATCCTCGCGCCGGACTCGTAGAATGGTGGTCTCGTGTCCAGGAAGACGCGGCGCGTGCGCCGCGGGAGCTCGGGCTAACGCCATGAAGATAAACCTTCCGAACAAGATCACGCTGCTCCGGCTCGTCCTCGCCTTCGCGCTCTTCGCCGTCTACATCGCGCTGGACCACGTGGAGGCGCTGCGCACGCCGTTCTGGCTGGTCATGACGGCGACGCTGTTCGCCTTCAGCGCGGCGACCGATTTTCTCGACGGCTATCTCGCCCGCAGGCTCAAGCTGATCACGGGCTTCGGCCGCGTCGCGGACCCGTTCGTCGACAAGGTGCTGATCTGCGGCTCGTTCATCCTGCTCGTCCCGCTCTCCAAGCTCATGCCGGCCTGGTACGCGCTCCTGATTGTCGTGCGCGAGCTCGGCGTCACGGCGCTCCGGAGCCACATGGAGGGCGTCGGGCAGGCCTTCGGCGCGAAGTCCTGGGGCAAGGCCAAGATGCTCGCCCAGTGCATCACCGTGCCGGCGGTGCTCGTCTACGAGGCATTCAAGACGGACCTCGGCCCGGCGGGGTACTACGCGCTGCTTGCGCTCCTCGGCGCGACACTGTTCCTGACGCTCGTCTCGGGCCTGCTGTACTTCAAGGAAAGCCGCCTTGACATGTGACGCCCCGCCCGACCCCGCGCCGCGCCCCGCGGTTCGCGGCGGCATGCTGCTCGCGACGGGCCTCGGCCTCGGCAGGCTGCCGTGGTGCCCCGGGACGTGGGCAAGCCTCGCGCCGTGCGCGCTCGCCGCGCTCGCCCTGGCCCTGAGCGCCGACGCGAACATCGTACGCGCCACGCTCGCGGCGCTCGCGTGCATCTTCTCCATCGCGACGCTGCGCGGGGCCGCGCGCGCGGAGGAGTTCTTCGGCCGGCGCGACCCGCCCGCGGTCGTGAGCGATGAGATCGCGGGCCAGAGCATCGCGCTGCTCGCCGCCGCCGATCCCCTGACCGTGCTGTGCGCCTTCCTCGCCTTCCGCCTCTTCGACGTGCTGAAGCCCTGGCCTATTCGCCGCCTGGAGAGGCTGCCCGGCGGCCTCGGCATCCTGCTCGACGACCTCGCGGCGGGCCTCGGCGGCGCGATCGCCGTCGGCGCGGCGCGCCTGATCGCAGGCGCGTGAGGCGCGCGAAGGTGCGCGTCGCACGGCTTGACCGCCGCGCGGCCGCGAAGATAATGAGCCGAAGGAAAGAACCTGACATGACGCCGGCTGCGCTCGCCCGAAAAATCGAGAACGCGGCGGCCCGCATCGGGCCGCGGCTCACGCACATCTCCCCCGAGGACCTGCGCTTGATCCTGTGGAATCTCTTCCGCCCGAAGAAGGACCCCGGGGATTTCCTCTTGAAGCGCGTGGGGAAGAACCGATGGGCAAGATAGCTGCGCCCCTGCTCGCGGTCGTCGCGCGCGCCATCGAGAAGGCGGGGCTGGAGTGCATCGTCATCGGCAACAGCGCCGCGGCGCTGCAGGGCGCGCCCGTCACGACCATCGCTGTCGACTTCATGTTCCGGAAGACGAAGCGGAACTTCGACAAGCTCCGCCGGCTCGCTGAGGCGCTCGGCGGGCATCTCAGCCAACCCTTCCTGCCTGCATCGGACATGTATCGCCTGATCACCGAAGACGTGCAGATCGATTTCGTCTCGCGAATGCACGGAATCCGCTCGTTCGAGTCGCTGCGTTCGCGAGCCGACAAGATCGCCATCGGCGGCAGCGTGCTGCGCATCGCCGCGCTGGAGGACGTCATCAAGAGCAAGCGCGCGGCGCGGCGCGAGAAGGACCTCGCCTCCCTGCCGATCCTGGAGAAGGCCCTGGCCGTCAAGAAGGCGCTCGCCGCCATCGACGATACGCCGCACTGAAGCGCGGCCGCCGGGAGGCTGCGGCAGGCCGGACGATCTCGATACGCGGCGTCGCGGCGCTCCGGCGGGCGATCTCGGGAGCTCAGCGAGGCGCCGCCTCGATGTACCTTCCCTTGATGATGTACGCTCCCGGCCCCTTCGACAGAACGAAGCGCTCCCCCGCGTTACTCGTCATGTCGTGGACGACCGCTCCCGAGAGCGGGTCCAGGACCCGAAACGCCATCGCGCGTCGCGCCTCGAGCTCGACTCCGCCGTCGAGGATGCCCATGGGGAACGCGACGAACACGGCGCCCTTCGCCGCGCCGCAGGCCCGCACGCAGCCGCGCGTCGCGCCGGGATGATCCGGCCAGTAGCAGTCGGGCCGGTCATCGCAGTGGACGCGGAAGGGCGCCTCGGGCTGCACGCCGTCGTTTCGCGCCCAGCTCGGAAGATCGGGCGGCAGGATCGCGCGCAGGTGCAGGTAGTCGCCGGCGCCGGCCATCGACTCGAAGGGCTCCAGCCCCTTGACGCCGGCCGACGAGTGAAAGACGTAGAAGGGCAGCCCCGCGATGTACGCGAAGACCGCCGCCGACACGAGCTTGATCGGATCGTTCTCGGCGCTGACCGACGAGCCCGGCCCGATCGGCTCGTTGCTGCTCGCGGGCGGCAGGCCCGCAATGTCCGCGACGCGCCAGCAGTCGCGGACCGGAAGCCATCCGCCTTCCACGGTGCCGATGTCGCGGCTGAAATGCTCCGTCGCGATGTCCGCCGTGCTCCCACAGTACAGCTCCTGGAGGACGGCGTTCGTGCCGCCCGGCGGGGCGCTGAGGGCGACGGGGATGCTCGTCCGGTCGGCAAGGTACTTCCCGAACTCCCGGAGGTCCGCGATGCCCTCGCGGCCCGGGAAACCGTTCTGCCAGGCCTCGTTGGCGACCTCCAGAAGCATGATCTTCCCCTCGCGGCCGGCAAGCAACTCGAGCAGCGCGGCCATGTGCTCGATCCGCGCCTCCTTGCGCGGCATGAGCTGCGCGTCGGCGAAGATCGTGATCTGCGTGCGCATCCCGTGCTCGGCGACGATGTCGATCAGATCCGAGAGCTGCCGCCGGTAGTCGGGCCAGGCCGCCACCGCGCGGCCGTCCCGGCTCGTGAACGCGACGGGCGCGATCTCGCAGCCTTCCCAGTACGGGTACCACCCGACCATGGAGAGGACGCGCACGTAGTTGAAGCCGCACCTGGAGAGAAACGCCAGGTCGCGATGCAGCCGCGCGCGGTCGTACTTGCAGCGCCGGAGCGCCTGCATGTACGTCGCTCCGAGACCCAGGAACGGGCCGGCCGCATCGACGGCCGAACGGTCGAGGATCCGGACGGGCGTGGCCGCGGGAGGCGGCCGCGAGGTGTCGACGCTGAAGGAGCGGCCCCCGGCGTTCCAGGGACCCCAGCCGAGCGCGTTGCCGAGCCTGACGAAGACGAAGTACCGGCCCGCGTCCTCGAGCGCGCCGGTCCACGCGAAGGCGCCGCCCGCGGCGACGTCTCCCGAGTCCCAGACGATGCCGGATTCGGCATCGTCCGCGGCCGTGATGCGCACGCGGTACCGCGAGAAGGCATCGCCGCTCCACGCGACGAACGCGCAGGGCGTCCGGACCGTCTCGCCGAGGGCCGGCGCGGCGACGGCCGGCGCGCCCGGCGGTTTCTGCGTGCGGTCCCAGACCTTGACGTTGCGGTACACGGCGTCGATCGGCGCGCCGGCATCCGCGGCTCTCCGCGTGCTCGCGCCGATTCTGATGCTGTGCCCCGCGGGCGCGTACACGCCCGGGAGCGTCTTCGTCATGATCAGGACGCCGTCGCGGTACGTGCGGAACACCGAGCTCGCGCCGCGCGGCTCCCACTCCTCGCGAAAGCGGTAGGCGGCGTTCGGATTCCACGAGAGCGCCGCGGTGTCGGGCTCGACGTACGCGTCGGCGATCTTCCAGACGATCTCCATCGCATCGACCGTCCCCCCGGCGCGGCCGATCTTGCGCACGAAATGCTTCCACGGGTTTTCGCGGTACCCGCCGACGTACCTCGTGTCGGAGTCGCCGGCGGTCCAGTCGTACATGTGGAAGATCTCGGCCTTGTCCTCGAGACCCGCGCGGCTCTCGGCCGGCCTCAGGCCGCGCACCTCCCACTCGACCGCGCCCGCGGCGATGGTCGGGACGTGCCACCAGATGCAGTCGTGCGGCCCCGTGACCTTCCACCCGCCCTCGACGAAGGCGCCGCCCGTTCTGGCGCCCTCGGTGGAACCCTGGAGCGCGTCATCGAGGATGAGAACGTCGGCGCGAAGACCCGGCAAGAGCGCGCACGCAAGCGACAAGATCAACGGGAATGAAGCGGCTCGCGGCCGCATGACGGCCACCACGGCCGCGGCCGCGGCTGCGCCGCCCGGCAATGCGAAGACGAACGCGGTCACGAGCTTCATCGCGCCTCCTTGTCCAGCCCTCTTCATGGTATGTCCGCCGCTCCGGGCGTCAAGCGCGCGCGGCGCCGGGATCCGCCTGCATCTCATGCGGCGACGCGCCGGCTTTTCCGTGCGCCGCTCGCGTGCCCGCCGGAGACGTCGAACCGCTATCGCCGCCGCGGATTGACCGCCAAGGGGCCGGCCGGTAGCATGGAGGCCGATGAGAGCGCGAGCGACAGCCCACATCACAGGACCGCCGGCCTTGGTTCCCCGGCCGTGATACACGATCGCATCGGAAACACACTGCCATGAACGCGTTGCTGCTCTACCCGGAATTCTCGGCCATGGGATTCTGGAACTACAAGGCCGTCTGCCGGTTGATGGGAGCCCGGTACCCGGCATCGCCTCTGGGCATGATCACCATGGCCGCGCTCTTGCCCGGGGAATGGCAATTGCGACTGCGCGACCTGAACACCACCACCCTGGACGACGCGGACATCGACTGGGCGGATCTGGTGTTCATCGGAGGCATGCTGCCCCAGCAATCAGGGTTCCTGCGGCTCATCGAGCGGGTCCATTCCCGCGGCAGGAAGGTGGTTGCAGGCGGCCCCGATCCCACCTCGCAGCCCGAGGTGTACCGCTCCGCCGATTACCTCGTCCTGGGGGAGGCGGAGTGTTCCCTGCCGCTGTTCCTCGCCGACCTCGCGCGCGGCGCCGCGGGCGGCACCTACGTGTGCGCCGAGAAGCCGGACTTGACGAAGACCGTCGTCCCCCGCTTCGATCTCCTGGAGTTCGGGAACTACCTCATGATCGGAGTCCAGTTCTCGCGCGGCTGCCCGTACAACTGCGAGTTCTGCGACATCATCGAGCTCTACGGCAGAACGCCGAGGACCAAGACGCCTCGGCAGATCGTCGCGGAGCTGGACGCGCTCTACCGGCTGGGCCACCGCGGCCACGTGGACTTCGTGGACGACAACTTCATCGGACAGAAGGCTCGGGCGAAGGAGGTCCTCAGGGCCGTGAGGGACTGGTCCCGGGATCACGGTTATCCCTTCTTCTTCTCCACGGAAGCCTCCATCAACCTCGCCGACGACGACGAGATGCTGGGCCTGATGCGGGACGCCGATTTCCGTTACGTCTTCGTGGGCATTGAATCTCCCGACAGCGAGGTCCTGGCCTCGATGCACAAGCAGACGAACCTCGCGCGGAACATCGTCGATGATCTGCACAGGATCCATCGTTACGGGATCATCGTGAACGGGGGGTTTATCCTGGGATTCGACGGCGAGACCAGCGACACCGCGAGGAAGATCGTCGACATCATCGAACGCGGCAGAATCGTCATGTCCATGGTCGGCCTGCTGTTCGCCCTGCCCAACACCCAGTTGACCCGGCGGCTGCGGGAAGAGCGCCGGCTGCTCGGAGACAACGGCCGGCTGAGCGCGGTCCGCGAGACGAACGAAGTGGACCAGACGTCGAGCGGCCTCAACTTCATCCCCCGGCGACCGAAGGAGGAGATCCTCGGCGATCTCCTCCACGTGCTGAAGACGGTGTACTCGACGGGGAACTACTTCGACCGGTGCTTGCGCTTGAGCAAGGCCCTCGAGATCCACCATCGATGCAAGTCCTCGTGGAGGCGAAGATTCCGCTACGGCAGGGCCTTTCTCCACATCGCGGTCACGCTGGGCCTCCGCCCTTCCAGCATGTACTACTTCTGGAGGAACCTCCTGGTCGTGCTGCTCACGCGGGTTTCCGCTGCCGAGACCATCGTCAACCTCATGGCGATGTACCTGCATTTCGGCCCGCAGACGAAGTTCGTTGCCGGGGTGATGGCCGGGAACATCGAACTGCTGCGGGCCGGCGCGGCGCGCGATGCCCGCACGACGGCGGACCGATCCTCGCAGGCTCAACGCCCGTGAACACCGCCGGCCTGCGCGGTGCGCGGGGAAGCCGCGGCCGCACGATCGAATTCTTCAGACCCCGTCTGGAAGCGCTCCTCCTCGCGCGCTCTACCCGCGCCCATCGGCTGCAGGTACAATGAAGCTTGTGGAGTCGCAGGGCGGGTCTCCGCATTCGGGACCCGCGGAAAAGGAGGTCGCATGAAGCTGGTGCGCATCGATCGACCGCAGGAGCCCTCCCGCCGGAGTTTCTTGAAAACCGCGGGCGTCGCCGCGGCGGCGGCGGGCGCATCGCAGCCCGGCGCGGCGGCGCCGGAAGCGCCGTTTCTCGACGCGCCTCTCAAGAGGATCGCCGTCGTGCGCGGGGCGTTTCTCTACCCGCCGACCGAGACGCTCCGAAAGGCCGGCTACTACAGTTGGCCGGGCGCGACCTTCGACGCCGAGGGGCGGCACCGCGAGTACCGGGCGACGCTGGCGGCGCTGGAGCGGCGTCTGGGGATCAGGATCGACATGGACGAGGCGCCGCTCGACGCTCCCGCGAGCGTCGCGCGCTTCATCGCCGGCGTGAGGGCGGCCAAGCCCGACGGGATCCTCCTCATACCCTTCAAGAAATCCCACTGGACGCACGTCAGGCGCATCGTCGCGGAAACCGCGGTCCCGTCGGTCGTGCTGGCGACGCTGGGCATCCTCCTCGTCGACCACATCAACGAGCTCAGGAACGAGAAGGGCGTGTACCTGATCAACTCGCTCGACAATCTCGACGCCGTCGCTTACGGCCTGCGCATGATCAGGACCGCCCGCGTCATGCGGGAAAGCCGCATCGTCAACATTGCCGGGTCGGCCCCGCGCCGGACCGCGGTGCCGCGCCTCGGGACGCAGATCGTGACAATCCCCGGCGCCTGCTTTGTCGGCGCTTTCAACGCCATCAGGGCAAAGGGCGATTCGGCCGACCTCGCGCGCACGTACCGTTCGGGCGCGCAGCAGGTCCTGCAGCCGTCGGACGACGACATCTTCGACGCGGCGAAGGCGTACTTCGCCCTGAAGCGCATCGTGGCCTCGACGCAGGCCGATGCGCTCATGATGGACTGCCTGCCGGGGCTCCAACTGCCCCACCGCCACGTGCCGCCGTGCATGGGCTTCATGAGCCTGCGCGACGAGGGCATCCCGGCGGGGTGCCAGTCCGACCTGAGCGCGACCTTGACCCTCATGCTCGTCCAGCAGCTCTTCGACAAGCCGGGCTTCCAGCAGAACGCCTCGATGGAAACCGAGCGCAACCTGTACTTCGGCGCCCACTGCACCTGCCCGTCCAAGCTCGCCGGCCCGTCCGGCCCCGCCGAGCCGTACATCCTGATGAGTCACGCCGAGGCCGGGTGGGGATGCGTCCCGCGCGTCCTGTGGCCGAAGGGCCGAGCGGTGACCCTGGCGCAGTACCTGCCGGGCGAGACGCCGCGCATGCACATCTACGGCGGCACGATCGCCGGCTGCCCCGACATCGCGCGGACGGGCGGCTGCCGCACGAACCTCGAGATGACGGTCGACGGCGTCGAGGATGCCTGCACCGTGAAGGGCATGCACCAGGTGATCTTCTACGGGAACCACGTGAAGCAGCTTCGCGCGTTCTGCCAGATGTACGGGATCGCCGTCGAGACGTAGCCGTTCACAGGGCATCCCGAACGCGCGAATCTCCGCCTTCAGTACATCACATTCCGGCGTCCTTCGTGGTGCTCTTTCTGATGCACCACAGAGAAGACAGAGGGCACAGAGAACGGGACATGAGACGTTAGGGGCCGCGCAACAATAACTTCCCATTTTGGTCTCCCTGGCTCGCGCCATCTTCGACCGCTCCTCAATCGCGAAT
>DHGK01000161.1 GCA_002402755.1 Planctomycetes bacterium UBA4800 | reverse complement strand
GCGGAGATTCGCGTGTTCGGGATGCCCCGTGAACGGTTACCGCGACGGCAGGCGCCGCCCGTCGAAGAGCGGCACCCGGTCGATCGTGAAGCCCGCGCGCTCGATCTGCTCGACGACCGGCTGCAGGCGCCCCACCTCGGCCAAGCTGTGGGCATCGGTGGCGAGCGCGAGCGGCACGCCCGCGGCGGCGCATTCCTTGATGAGCGCGGCCGCCGGCTCGCCGCGGCTGCGCGCGCTGAGCTCGAGCGCGAGGCCGTGCGCCTTCGCGATCGCAACCGTCTCCTCGACGCACTCCTGCGGCACGGGGACGTCGCTCTCGCGCAGCCACCGGAACGGGTGCGCGATCACATCGATGCCCGAGGCGGCGAGATCGCGCAGGTAGGCGAAGAACGACTCGATCGCCTGCGCCGGCGCATACCCCTTGTGGTAGGCGCGCGGCATGACGTGCAGGGAACCGAGCAGGAGCTGCGCCTCCGCGCGCAGCGCATCGGAGATCGTGAGCCGCCCGTCTCCCATCAGCTCGACCTCGACGCCGAAGATCAGGCGGTCGTCGCGGCAGTTCTCCAGCTCCTCCTTGAAGGCGAGCAGCCGCTCGTCGCCGCGCGTCACGTGGCGGTCGAAGAGCGCGGGACGGTCGAGGAACTCCCACGACCACGCGATGTCCGGCGGAAAGTAGGCCTGGAAGCCGTGGTTCGTCAGCGCCTGGCGCGCGATGATGCACCCGGGATCGTCGAGCACGGCGCGATACACCTCGATCGTGAGCACGCCGTCGGCGCAGTACGAAAGCTCGGTATGGGCATGGCAATCGGTGAGCGGTCGCATGGCGGTTACCGCGGCGATTGTAGCGCGTGAACGGCGCGGCGAGTAGGCCGCCCGCCGCGCGTTACTTGCGCGGGCTCCCCGCCGGGACTATGATCCTGTTCTCGATCGCCGCGCGGGCGGCGAGTCCGTCGATGGTCCCGCGGAAAGGCAGGTGAATCATGCGCACGCGCATGTGCATGTGCATCCCGGCGGCGCTGGCCGTTCTTCTCTGCGGGTGCTTCGGCACCTCGTGGCGAAGGTCGGTCGGCGTGCTCAAGGACATGAACACGGAGGTCGAGCTGGAGCGCATGTTCGAGGCCGGGGCCCCCAAGGATGCCGGATTCGCGCACCCCGCCGACATCCCCACCGAGCACCTCGCGGCGTTCGTGAGACTTCTCACGTATGCGCAGCCCAAGCTGATCGGCGAGACCGAGTACGTGCCGCTCGTCGCCGAGCCGCACGTCGCCAAGCTGTCGGTGGCGATCGCGGAGGGCCTGGCGCGCGCGGGTCCGGCCGAGCGCGTGCGCTTCTCGGTCGTCAACACGCGCTTCCAGCTCGGCTTCCTTCCCAAGCCGCGCACGACGCGCGGGGTCGCGTTCCTCAAGCCGCAGGGCACGCTCAACCTCGCGTTCGATCTCGTCGACGAGAACACGGAAACCGACATGCCCGGCGAGCACTATCTGGACGACTGGGGCGATCCGACGCGCCGCACGATCACGCGGGCGACGCTGCGGCTGCCCGAGCACGCGGCGCGGTACCGCGACGGCGACGGCGATGTGCACCCGCTCTGGGTCATCGTGCCCGTCGAGGCGCTCGCCGCGGCCGTGCCGCCGGACGCGCCGCCTGAGACGGAGCCCGCGCCGGACGCGGCCGGCCCCGGACAGATGCCGGCGGCGGCATCCCCGGAAGGGGCGCCGGACGCGGCCGGCCGCCTGACCGGCGACGAGGCCATGCAGCTCCTGAAGAGCCTCGATGAGCTCAAACGCCGGGGCATGCTCTCGGAGGAGGAGTACCGCGCCAAGGTCGAGGCGGTGCACCGCCGTTACGACGGCGCCTCGACCGTTCCGCCCAGGTAGGCGCATGCGACGCCTCGGTTCGATGCCCCCGCCCGGCGCCCGCGCCGCCGCGCCCCTTACGGAAAGGAGTCGCCTCATAGCATTCGATTTCGACACGCCCGTCGACCGCCGCGGCACCGCGAGCGTCAAGTGGGACCGGTACGGGAACCGCGACGTCATCCCGCTCTGGGTCGCGGACATGGACTTCCGCTCCCCGCCCGAGGTCATCGAGGCCCTGGCGGCGCGCGCGGCGCACGGCGTCTTCGGCTACACGCACGCGCCCGGTGCGCTCGTGGAGACCGTCATCGCGAAGCTGCGCGCCGACCACGACTGGCGCGTCGAGCCGGAGTGGATCGTCTGGCTGCCGGGCCTCGTCGCCGGCATCAACGTGAGCTGCCGCGCGACGGGCGAGCCGGGCGACGACGTCGTGACGACGGTGCCCGTCTACCCGCCGTTCCTCACCGCGCCGGCGCAGTCCGGCCGCCGCCTCGTGACCGTGCCGATGCGCGAGCGGCACGGCCGCAGCACGCTCGACATCGAGGGCATCGCGCGCGCGCTCGGCGGGCGGGCGAGCCTCTTCATCCTCTGCAATCCGCACAACCCCGCCGGGCGGGTCTTCACGCGCGAGGAGCTGGACGCGTTCCTCGACGCATGCCGCGCGCACGGCGCGGCGGTGTGCTCCGATGAGATCCATTGCGGCCTCGTGCTCGACCCCGACGCGCGCCACATACCGCTCGCGGCGCTCGACCCCGACTTCGCCGCGCGGACGATCACGCTCATGGCGCCGAGCAAGACGTACAACGTGCCGGGCCTGGGCTGCTCGTTCGCCGTGATTCCCGGCGAGGGGCTCAGGCGCCGCTTCCTGGCCGCCAAGGACGGCATCGTCCCGGACGTGAACGCGTTCGGGTACGAGGCGGCGCTGGCCGCCTACCGGCACGGCGAGCCGTGGCGGAGCGCGCTCCTGGAGTACCTGCGCGGGAACCGCGACCTCATCGAACGCCGCATCGCCGCCATGCCGCCCCTCGCGATGGCGCATGTCGAGGCCACGTACCTGGCGTGGATCGACGCCCGCGGCGCCGCCGTCCCCGACCCGTGCGCGTTCTTCGAGGCCGCGGGGGTGGGCCTCGGCGACGGGCGCCACTTCGGCGCGCCCGGCTTCGTGCGCCTGAACTTCGGCTGCCCGCGCGCGCTGCTCGAGGAGGCGCTCGACCGCATGGCGCGGGCGCTGGCGGGACGGAGCTGAGGTTTGACGCCGCCCTCAGCGTCGTTCGACGCCGGGTGACCGTTCGCAAGGCATCTCGAACACGCTGATCCTTCCGATTCACCACAGAGAAGACAGAGGCCACAGAGAACGAAACGTGAGACGTTGCGTGGCTCCGTGGCACGTGAGTACATATTCGGTGAACCCGTGGCCCTGCAGGCGCCGGCCGTAGCCGGCGTTTCGCCCCTTCTCCTGAAGGGGGGACGGAAGGGGGGATGTCTC
>DHGK01000292.1 GCA_002402755.1 Planctomycetes bacterium UBA4800 | reverse complement strand
GGATGCACAGACATGTGGCATCTGACGGAAAGCAAACCACAGAGGCGCAGAGAGCACAGAGAAGAAAACGGAGAAAGACCGCCGCACGTGCCACAGCGCCACGTAACGTCTCACGTTCCGTTCTCTGTGCCCTCTGTCTTCTCTGTGGTGAATCAGAAAGAGCACCACGAAGGACGCCGGAATGTTATGTACTGAAGGCGGAGATTCGCGTGTTCGGGATGCCCTGTGAACGGTTACCAGCTTACCATGAGCGGCGGAGGCGCGAAAAGGGGCGGGGAGCGCCCGCTGCCGGGGACTTGCCGCGGCAACCCGTCCCGCGCCGCCGGCCGGCGGTACCGGGGCGAAACCCCCGCACCGTCCCCTTGTTGCTTGATTCAACAAGCAGCCGTGCTATCATGACAGCGGCATCATTGTGATGCCGTTCCGCGGATCTAGAGTCCTCGGCGGCGGTCTCCGGCGCCGCAGGACAGGCTGCGACTCTCGGGAGGAGGCCATGAGTCCGGAACAGGACGGCGCGCTCGCGCAGGCCATTCTCAGGAGAGGTTGGGTTCCCAAGGAAGCCCTCCAGGAAGCGCTCGCCGCGGTCCGGCGCCTGCGCTCCGAGGATCCCGCGATCACGCTGTACCAGTACCTGGGCGTGCGCGGGATCCTGTGCTGGGAGCGGCTCGACATGGTGCGCGAGACGGTCGAGCTTCAGGCCGCATCCCGTGCCGCGGCGAGCGCGCCGGCGCGCGCGCATCCGCCGCGGCCGCCCGCCGCCCACGCGGACGCGCGGCGCGCCCCGCCTCCCCGCGCCGGAAGACAGGCGCCGGCTCCGGCAACCGCCTCCGCCTCTCGGGCACGACAGTGGTGCATCATCGGCGGCGGCATCGCCGCTGCGCTTGCGCTTGCGGTCGCGGTCGTCATCGCGTCGGCGAACCGCACGGGAACAGGCTCGCGCGCGACCGGATCGGCTCGCCTCCCCGCGGAGACGAAGCTGCTCGACGCGATCCGGGTGGCGCCGGGTCCCGCCCGGCAGCTTGCGCTCGCCAGAGACTTCCTGAGCCGCCACGGCGCGAGCCCGGACCGGGCGGAAGTCGAGCGGATCATTGCCGGCATCGAGGATCGCGCCCGTGCCGAGTGGATCGCGCTCGTGCGCAAGGCCGATGCGGATCTCGCGCAGAAGCGGTTCAAGGACCGCCTGGCCGCGTGCAGGGCGATTGCGGAACTGTGGGGCGGCACCGCGGCCGCCCGCGAGGCGGAACGCGCGTTGCCCGACATCGAGGCCCGGTGGCGGGAGGCGGTCGGCGCGAGCTGGGATGCAGTCCTGGCGCTCACCTCGGCGGGCAAGGAGGACGAAGCGCTGGCGCGCGCCCGCGAGGCGCTGGCGTGGTGGCCGGATGAGGAACGGCCGCGGCTCGAGGACGAGATCGCGGCGCTCGCGTCGCGGGAGAGGGCGCTCGATCTCGCCATGGCCGCGCCCGCCGAAGAGCTCGTGCCGGCGTTGCCCGGCACGTACGGCGGCCGCGGCGGCCGCAGGACTGCGAGGCCCGCCGCCGGCGATCCCGCCGAGCTCGAGGCGCCGGATCCCGTGGCGCCGGCGCCGGAACCGGAAACTCCGAAGCCGGAAGCGGAGGCGCCGGCGGCCGGCACGGGCGGCGACCCCGACGGCACGGCGCACGAGCCGGGCGAATCCACCCCCGCCGAGGGCGTCAAGGAGATCGAGCAGCCCGATCTTACCGGCGCGGAGCTCTTCCGCCGCGGCCGGGAGCTTGCGAAGAACGGCGAGCACGCACAGGCGCTCGACTACCTGCAGCGCGTCCTCAATCTCTATCCCGACGATGCGCAGGCACAGCAGGAATGGGCGCGCGTCGCCAAGAAGATTGCCGATGACAAGGTGGCGCTCGCGCTCCAGGCCGTGAAGGCCGAGGACACGCGGGCGGCGCACGCGCTGCTCGTCGAGGCGTACGAGCTTCTGCCGCAGAGAGAGACGGCCGCGCTGCTCAACAAGCTCGGTTACTTTCGGCACTGCGCCCAGTGGCTCACCAGGAAGGAGGCGGAGATCTTCGACAGGGAGGATGTCGCGGCCGCCGAGCGCTGCCGGGCGCCCCTCAGGCTCGGGAACGAGTACCGCGCCCTGCGCTCGCATCACTTCAGGGTCTACACGGATCTCCCGGCCGAAGCCCAGTGGAACAAGTGGCTCGACCCGCAGCTCCAGTGCATGGAGGCGCTCTTCAACCGCTACGCGCGGGTGTTCGTGGGGCTCCTCGACGAGAAGGTCGGCAGGCAGGCCCTGAACGTCGTCTTCTTCAAGGACGAGGCCGCGTACCAGATGTACCGGCGCATCAACGGGATCGCCAGCTCGTTCCGTACGGCGGGCTACTACGATGGCGGGTGCCGGGCGAGCTTCTTCTACCGCGATGGCGAGCGTCCCATGGACAAGCGCGTGCTGCTCCACGAGGTCACGCACCACCTGAACCACCTCGCGCTCAACAGCGCGTCGATCTCGTGGGTCAACGAGGGGCTCGCCCAGTACTTCGAGGCCGGGCGCATGGAGAAGAACGGCACGCTGACGGTGGGCTTCGTCGATGCGGACGCGTTCGGCGAGATCCGATCTCGGGGGCTCAAGGACGGGTTCTTCATACCGCCCGCGACGCTCTTCCACGCCCTCGCCCCCGATGACAAGCGTCTCGCGCGCTACGATGTCCGCTCGGTCTACGCCCAGATGTGGGCCTGGACGTACTTCTTTCTCCACTGCTCCGAGCGGCACAGGCGGGCGTTGCTCGAATGCCTCCGGGAGGACCAGCGACAGCACCGCACCGGGACGTGGAGCAGCGATCCCGCGTCGCTGTACGTCAAGACGCTCGAGGCGCGGCACATGCCGCTCGACGCGCTCGAGAAGGACTACAGGAAGTTCATGACCGGGATAGACTGGTCCGGAAAGAAGCAATAGCCTTCCGCCTCCGCCGAGGGCGTCGGCCGCCTTCCGCCCCTCCGTGCTGCATACCATTCCATTACTTCTTTCTATGAATCTTGGTTATCGGTCAATGGCACGCGGAGCTTAGGCGCGGCGCCGTCTGTGGTACACTTCTATATCTAGTGTCCCGCGGTTCATTCATGGGAATCGCGGCAGGGGTTGGGCGCCCTGTGCGCTCCTCTCGTGCCCCGGCGCGCCTCCAAACCGCCGCCGGCGCGCGGGGAACTGCCGATCAGCTCACGCACGGAACGTCTCGCAAGGAACGTATGCCCATGCCGCCGCGCAAGGTATCCGTCGTCTTCGGCACGCGGCCGGAAGCCATCAAGATGCTGCCGGTCGTCCGCGCGCTCAGGGCCAGGCCCGAGGAGTTCGAGTGCCGGGTCGTCGCGACCGGCCAGCACCGGCAAATGCTTGATCAGGTGCTCGCCGTCTTCGGCACGGTCCCGGACGCCGACCTCGACCTCATGGAGCCGGGCCAGGAGCTGGAGCGCATCTTCACGCGCGCGGTCATGGCCATGAAGGACGAGCTCGCGGCGACGCGGCCGGACATGGTGCTGGTCGAGGGCGACACGACCACGGTCTTCGCGACCGCGCTCGCCGCGTTCTGGCGCGGCTGCCCGGTCGGGCACGTCGAGGCCGGGCTGCGCAGCGGCGACGTGCGCAACCCCTTCCCGGAGGAGATGAACCGGATCCTCGCGGGCTGTCTCTCGGACCTGCACTTCGCGCCCACGCGCGATGCGGCCGGCAATCTCCTTCGCGCAGGCGTTCCGGAGGCGCGGATCTTCGTCACCGGCAACACGGTGATCGATGCGCTCAGGGCGACGGCCCTCGCGGTCAAGGACCGCCCGTGCGCCGCCGTGCGCGACGCGCGCTCGCGCGTCGTGCTCGTCACCGTCCACCGCCGCGAGAGCTTCGGGGAGCCGCTCGGGCGGGTGCTCGCCGCGCTCGCCCAGATCGTGAAGACGGTGCCGGACATCGAGATCGTCCTGCCGGTGCACCCCAATCCCCGCGTGTACGACGCGGTCCACGCCGCCCTCGGCAACGTGCCGCGCGTGCATCTCCTGGCGCCGCTCGACTACCTCGATTTCGTCGCCTACCTC
>DHGK01000129.1:14314-16870 GCA_002402755.1 Planctomycetes bacterium UBA4800 | reverse complement strand
TCGGGATGTCCTGTGAACGGTTACAAAAAAAGGACTCTCGCTGCGAGAGTCCCTGAGTGTCGCGTTCGCCGGAGAACTACACGTCGCGCGGCTGCACCGTCGAGCGCTTGTTCTCCTTCGCGCGCGTCGCGGCCTTCGCGATCAGCTCGCAGATCGCGCCGTTCAGCGCGCACAGGAAGTCCTTCGAGCTCATCATGCCCTTGGACTTCACGAAGGCCTTGACCTTGCTCGCCACGATCAGCGGCTCCGCGCACGCACCTTTCTTCGCCTTCTTCGCCATGACTCACGGCTCCTTCTATTCGTCGCGTCAAGCGCGGGCTGTTCACGCCCACCCAGCCTGCTTGACGAAAACCCGACAGACACACAACACGTCTGGTGGGCGCAGACGACTTGGCTTCCTCTTCACCTGCACCGCGCGCGCGCACGACAAACGCCGCCGAGGAGGCCCCTCGTTGGCGTATAACGCATGCTGCCCGCGATGCGAGTGCAGAGATTTGACCCCACAAACGGCGGGTTGTCAAACGGAATCTTGCTCGAAAACGTAAAAAACGCAAAATTCCCGCCCGATGACCGGGTTTCGGGGCTGTTTGCGGTCGTTGCCGGCGGCGGGAGGGGCGCTGAAACGGTGGTTTCGCGTGCGTTTACGGCACCATGATGCGGCGCGGCGGACGGATCGCGCGGTGGCGCCCCCCGCTGAAAGATGGTATCTGAGAGGCTATGTCGGAGGCGTTTCTGCCGAGCACCGTGCGCGACTGCACGGCCCGCGGGTGGCCGGGGATCGAGGTTCTTCTGGTCACGGCCGACCCGCACGTCGATCATCCGAGCTTCGGCGCCCTGCTCGTCGGGCGGTATCTGGAGGGCCGCGGTGCGCGCGTGGGACTGGTGTGCCAGCCCGGATGGCGCGGGCCCGAGGACTTCCTCGCCGCGGGCCGGCCGGCGCTGTGGTGCGGCATCGGGGGCGGCAGCGTCGATTCGATACTCGCCACCTACACGGTCAACCGCAAGCTCAGGCGCGACGATGCGTTCGGCCCGTCCGGCAAGGGCGGCGTGCGGCCGCCGCGCGCGGTGATCGTCTACGCCAACGCGGCGCGCGCGGCCCTGCCCGGCGTCCCCATCGTGATCGGGGGCGTCGAGGCCGGGACGCGCCGATTCGCGCACTACGACTGGTGGGACGATGCGATCCGCCGCTCGATCCTGCTCGATGCGCGCGCCGACATCGCCGTGTGGGGCGAGGGCGAGCTTGCGGCCTGGCACATCACGGAACGGCTCCGGCAGGGGGCCGATCCGCTGTGGGGCATTCCCGGCACCGCGGTCGCCGCGGCGCGCCGCGACCTCGATGCCGTGCTCCGGGCCGCGGCGCGCTATTGCCGCGTGGCGGGCGTGGCGGGCGGCGGCCCGTACCCGGATCTGGCGCCGTTTCCCGATGACGAGCGCCCGGTGATCACGCTGCCGAGCTTCGAGGAGATGGCGCACGGGCCGCGGCGCCTCCTCATCGAGCTCACGGCGACGGTGGAACGCGAGACGCGCGGCCCGTGCGGCGCGATCCTGGTGCAGCCGCACGGCGACCGCGTGGTCGTGTCGTTCCCGCGGGCCCGCTACCTCACGACGGAAGAACTGGATGCGGTCGCCGCGCTGCCCTTCACGCGCCGCGCGCATCCGGAGCGGCCCGCGCCGCCCGCGCTGCCGGCGATCCAGGCCTCGATCATCACGCACCGCGGCTGCCCCGGCGGCTGCACGTTCTGCGCGATCGGCGTGCACCACGGCAAGACGATCCGCTCGCGCTCGATCGCGTCGGTCTGCGACGAGGCGCGTGCGATCGGCCGCGAGTCCTTCTTCCGCGGCACGATCAGCGACCTGGGAGGGCCGACGGCGAACCTCTACGGCATGGGGTGCGCGAGCCCCGATCGCGAGGCGCGCTGCCGGCGTCCCGCGTGCCTGTGGCCGGAGATCTGCCCGAGCTTCCGCCTCGACGCGGGACCCTTCCGCGAGCTTCTCGCGCAGGTCCGCGCGATTCCCGGCATCGCGCACGCGTACGTGGCGAGCGGCGTCCGGCACGATGTGCTCCTCCGGACCCCGGAGCTCCTTCGCGACCTGGTCGCCCGCCACACGGGCGGGCGCTTGAAGATCGCGCCCGAGCATGCCGTCGACCGCGTGCTCGATCTCATGCGCAAGCCGCACGCAGCGGCGTTCGAGGCCGCGGCGCGCGCGTTCCGCGAGGAGTGCCGCGCGCAGGGGCGCGCGTACCGCCTGACATCGTACTTCATCGCATCGTTTCCGGGCTCGCGGGACGAGGACATGTGGGCCGTCAAGGAGCTGCTGGAGCGCCTCGACATGGAAGTCGACCAGGTGCAGGATTTCTGGCCGGCGCCGCTCACGCTCGCGGCGGCGATGTACCACGCGGAGGAAGACCTCGACGGCAATCCGATCTTCGTTGCCAAGTCGTTCGCCGACAGGAGGCTTCAGAAGGCATGCCTGCGGCGCCACGATCCGCGCAATCGCCCGCTGCTCGCGAAGCTCGGGGCCGCGCTGCGGAAGGGGCGGAAGAAGCGCTGACGG
>DHGK01000129.1:0-14293 GCA_002402755.1 Planctomycetes bacterium UBA4800 | reverse complement strand
GCGAAGACCTGCGTCACGAGCGGCTCGGCGCCGCTCCGGGTCAACGTGATGCGGTACTGGCCGGGCGCCAGATGCGTGAACGCGAACCTGCCGTCGGCACCGGCGTCGGTCGAGAGCTCTCCGGCGCCGTCGGCGGGCGCAAGCGCGACGGCGATGCCGGCGTACGGCGTCGAGCCGTCGCCGCGAACCACGGCGCCCCGGATCTCCGCAAGCGGGAAATCGATCTCGATCTCGCGCGTGTCGCCCTTGTCAACCGCCACCGCCTTCGCGTGCGAGGCGCCGAGCGCCGGCAGCACGACGAGCTCGTACTCCCCGGGCGGCACGCGCGGGAAGCGGAAGGAGCCATCGGCGTCCGTGCGGTGCGCGCGTACCAGCGGCGGTGTCGCGCCCTTGGCCCTGAGCGCGATCTCACCGGCCGCACAGCCCTTGACGACGCCGCGCACTTCCGCGAGCTGCTGCAGCACCGGCGTCAGGTCGATCCGGTGCTCTCGGCTCGCCGCGCTTATGACGTACGGGTACGGATACGACGTGCGCGGCGAAAGGTCCTCCGCGCGCAGCGTGAAGGGCATGCCGGGGTCGCCGGCCAGCACCGCATAGGCATCGTCCGCCAGGCCCGCGAAACGCGCCTCGCCGGCCGCGTCGCTCTCGGCGACCTTGACATCGCCCCCCGCCGACGCGAGGATCAACGGAACGCCGCGCTCCTTGATGCCGAACGCCGTGATCACGCCTCCCCTGGCCAGCACGATCTGCTCGGGCTCGGGCGCCGGGGTGCGCAGCTCCCGTGCGTACGGCGCGAACTCGGGGGCGCTCACGATGAGCCGGTAGAGGCCCGGCGCCGCGTCGCCGGGCCAGCCGATGCGGCCGTCCGCATCGGCCTTGGCGCGCCAGACCGTCTCCTCGACCTTGCGGCGCACGTACACCCCGAACACGACGACCCACTCCTCGCCCGCCTCCTTGACGAGCGCCGCGGCGGCGCCCGGCACCCCGGCGCCCGTGGCCGCGTCGATGACCTCGGGCCGCGCATCGATCCGGGGCGAGGGCGCCGGCGGCATCTCGTTCCCGAAGGGCGGGATCGGGGTTGGCGGAAGCGCCGGCGTCTGCTCGTCCTGCGCCGCGGGCGCCGGCTGCAGGAGGGCACGCTGCGACTCGTTGGTGCTCTTCGCGTACCACAGGAGCAGGACGGCGAGAACGCCGAGCAGCAGCCAGACGATGAGCAGGTAGTTCGTCGTGCGCACCGGAGAGAAACCTCGATGGAGCCGCCTCCGTACGGCCGCCGGCGGACAACCCGGCGGCGCGCGCCGCCGGCGAAGATGTTTGCGGCGACTCCGTATCGGTCATTATAATATGCGCAGACAATCCCGCGCGCAAGCGATAGTCGGCGCGCGCCCGGCGCGGGCGCGGCGCGCGCCGCCGGAGGAACGCCATGCGCTGGTCCAGTGCCTTGATCGTCGTCGGCGCGCTTGCGGGCTGCGCCGGTACGGAGGGGAACCGCGAGGAGGCGCAGAAGCGCCTGAAGGCCGGTTACCTGCTGCGGGAACGCGAGGATTTCGGCGGGGCGGCCAGGGCGTTCGCCGCGGCGATCAACCAGGATCCCTCGTTCGGGCAGGCGCACATGGAGCTCGGCATCGAGTACCTGCGCTACGGGCTGCGGCTCGAGGATGCGGCCAAGGAGTTCGCGCGGGCCGCGGCGCTCGATCCGTCCCTCTGGATGGCGTCCCAGTATCGCGTGCTCGCCCTCTACGGGCTCGGCGACAAGAAGGGCGCGCTCGCGGCGCAGAAGGCGCTGGTCCAGCGGGAGCCCGGCAGAGCCGAGGTCCACAACAACTACGGCGACCTGCTGCTCAAGGAGCGCCGCTGGGAGGATGCCGCGCGCTGCTTTCGCAAGGCGCTCGAGCTCAAGTCGCCGTACCCCCTGGCCCGGGGGGGGCTCGGGATCGCGCTGTGGCAAGGCGGGAATGTGGAGGAAGGCATCGAGCACCTGCGCGCGGCGGCGGCCGACCTGCCGCGGCGGGTTTCCCTGCGCCTCGAGCTCGCGCGCGCCCTGCTCGCGCACAATCGGCCCGCGGAAGCCGCCGCCGAGGCCGAGGCGGCGCGGGAGGTGGAGCCTGACAACGGCCTGGTTTATCATATACTGGCAGAGGTGCGGCTCGCGCAGGGCGATCGCGACGCCGCGGCTGCGATGGCTCGCGAAGCGCGCGTGCGGCGCTGCGAGCTTTCGGCGGAGCTGCGGGCGAAGCTGGACGCCGGTGCATCGCCCGAGGCCGGGAACCAAGGAGGCTCGCCATGATCCGACGATCGATCGTTGTCGCGATGGCGCTCGGCGCGCTTGCGTGCGGTGCGCTGTCCGCCGTGCCGCCCGGGAAGGCCCAGGAGCTGGCCTTCGAGACCCCGGAGGGCGCGCAGGCGTTCGAGGACGGCAAGGCGGCTTTTCTCGAGAAGAAGGCCGGCCCGGCCACCGAGCGGTTCGTCAAGGCGCGCAAGGCCGCCAAGAACAAGCCCACCCAGCAGGAAGTCGACCGCTGGATCCAGGGCTTGAAGGGGTTGGCCGACCTGGAGATCCTCGAGCGCAACCTCGAGAAGGAGCCGGGCTGGGCCTACGAGAACGCGCAGCGCAAGCTCCTCGTCCACATCGCCACGCCGGCGGCCGAGTTCTTCCGGCAGCTCATCGAGCGGATCGAGGACTCCGAGAAGAAGATCGTCGTGAAGTTCGAGGGCTTCGAGGACCGGGCGCGCGTGTACGACGCCAGGTTCGGCCACAACTACGTGTCCAGGACGAAAGAGCCCGCGCACGTCATCGAGGGCGAGCAGTCGCTCAAGTGGGAGTGCGTGGCCTCGCAGGACAAGAGCCGCGTCTTCCGCGTGAAGGAGGGACGCGTGCCCAAGGACTGGTCCCAGTACGACTTCCTCGGTTTCTGGATGTACGGTGTGGAGGGCATGAGCTCGAGGGTGGAGGTGTGCCTCACGAACGAGCGCGACCAGGACCCCGCGAAGGGAGCCAAGGGCAAGGGCGGCGCCACGGTTCGCCACGACGGCTTTCAGGTGGCGCTGCAGCCGCACGAGGGCTGGCGGTTCGTCACGATCAGCCTGAAGGAGGCCGGCAAGGGCTCGGCCTCGTTCCGCAAGGTCGGCGCGGGCGACCTGTCGAAGGTGGGCGGGCTGCAGTTCCAACTGCCGGCGGTCAAGAAGTTCGCGGCGTACCTGGACAACTTCGTCCTGATCAAGGGCAAGTGAGCCGGCGGTCCGCGCGAAGCCCGTAGGGAGGCGCCGGGCGCGCCTGCGCCCAGAGCGCCTCGAAGTCGCGGTCGGTCTCCCGCGTCAGCTCCTGCAGGATCCGCTCCAGGCGCGCGCGGAACGGCTCCGGATCATCGGCGGGCGCCGCCTGCACGCGGAACGGCGCGCCCGCCCGGACGAGCGCGCGCGTGAAGGGATGCGGCAGGATGAAGCCGTCCCAGGAGCGGAACTGCCGGAACCGCGCGAAGCTGCACGTGGCGGGGATGATCGGATAGCCGGTCTGCGCCGCGAGGCGGATGATGCCGGGCTTGAGCTCGTGCCGCGGGCCGCGCGGTCCGTCGGGCGTCACCGCCAGGTCGACGCTCCGGCGCCGGCACAACTGGAAGAGCGCGGGGCCGCCGCCGCGCGTGCTCGAGCCGCGCACCGTGCCGAACCCGAGGCGCTCGACGGTCCGGGCGATGAGATCGCCGTCGCGGTGCCGGCTCACGATGATCGTGACGCCCTGGAAGCGGTGCGTGTAGGTGAAGAGCAGCATGCGCTGGTGCCAGAAGGCGTAGATGCAGGGGCCGCGCAGCTCGATCGGAGGATCGACGTGCTCGATGCCGAGCCAGCGGATGCGGAGCGTCCCGAAGTACAGGCGGATGAGCGCCGGCGCGATGCGCGGCACCGCGGCGAGCAGGGCATCAAGGCGCGCCATGGGCGATGTCTCCGCGGAGCTCCTCGATCGCCGCCATGACCATGTCGGGCGTGATCGCGCGCATGCAGCGCCTGTCGTCGCACGTCCGCTTCTCGCAGGGACTGCAGGGCGCATCGCTCCGCACGCAGCGCCGCGGGGCGTTGCGGGGGCCGTACACGGCGGGGTCCTTGGGGCCGAACAGTCCGACGACCGGCACGCCGAGCGCATCGGCCAGGTGCAGCACCCCCGTGTCGGGGGCGACGAGGAGGTTCGCCGCGCGCAGGAGGCCCGCGGCGTGCCGCAGCGAGGGGCACTCGGGCGCGATGGCGGCTCCGCGTCCGGCGCGCGCCGCGAGGCGCTCCGCCAGATCGCGCTCGCCGGGACCCCACGAGAAGAGGACGCGCGCGCTGAAGGCCGGCGCGGCGCGGCGCGCGAGCTCGGCGAACCCTTCCTCGGTCCAGCTCTTGAACGCGCCGAACGCGCTCACCCCGGCGTGGAAGAGAAACACGGGGCCGGGCGCCGCGCCCAGGCGTTCGCGCGCCCAGCGCGTCTCCGCGTCGAAGTCCGGAAGGCGCGGCGGCGGGGCGGGGCCGTCGAACCCGAGCGCGCGGGCGAGCGCGAGGTTGCGCTCGACGCGGTGCGCGCCGCGCGGGACCGCGGGCGCCGCGAACGAGTGCAGGAGGTGGCTCCGCTCCTTGACGTTCGTGCGGTCGAAGCCCAGCGTCGCGGCGGCGCCGCTCAGGCGCGCGACCGCGGCGCCACGGAGGTTGGCCTGGAAATCGATCGCGAGCGCATAGCGCTCGGCGCGCAGGGCCCTGAAGAAGCGCACGCCCTCGCGGGCCGCCCCGAGCAGCCGCACGGGGTGCCGGAGCCGCCGCTGCCACGTCTTGCGGGGAAGATCCCACACGCGCCCGAGGAGCGGATGGCCCTGGAGGATCGGCGCCGAGAGCGACTCGGTCGCCCAGTCGAACCGCGCGCGCGGCAGGGTCTCGCGCAGCGCCGAGAGCGCCGGCAGCACGTGGAGCACATCCCCGAAGGCGCTCAGGCGCACAATGAGGATCTTCTCGGCGTGTCGGGCGATGTCGATGATCGTTTCCATGCAGTGCCGCGGGGGCCGCGCGGCGCTCGCCGCGGGCCAGGCTCATAAGTACCAGAAAAAGGGGGGATTGCCAACAGGCGCGGGCTCGGGAGCCCCGCGCGGGCTCTTTCGCCCGCTCGGCCCGCTCGGTACACTGTCCTTCTATGCGCCAGATCGAAGCCGCGCTCTCCGCTTTCGAGCTTGTCGAGCACGGAAAGGTGCGCGCGTACCTCCGCCGCGGGGATGCCGCCTGGCTGCGCGAGGCGGGCGTCCTGGTTCCCGAGACGCTGGCCGGCCGGGATGCGCTCGGCCGCGGCCGCGGCGCGCGCGTCGCGCTCGGCGGCCGGCAGTGCTTCGTCAAGCGGTACTTCCGCGGGGGGCTTCTCGGCAGGGCGCTCGGCGACCGCTACGTCTCGGCGGCGCGGTTCGGCCGCGACCTGGCGGCGGGCGAGGTCGTGCGGCGAAGCGGCGTCCCGTCGCCCGCCGTGCTCGCGCTGGTCATCGAGACCGAGAGTCTCTTGTGCCGCGCGTGGCTGGTCAGCGAGTTCGTCGACGGCATGGCGACGCTCGGCGCGGCGCTCGGCTCGCGCGCCGGGCGCGCGCGGCGGCGGCTCCTGCGCGATGCGGGACGGGCGATCCGGCGGATGCACGATGCCGGCGTCGCGCATCCGGACCTCACGCTCGGGAACGTGGCCGTGGACGGGGCCGGCACGGTGATGCTGCTCGACTTCGACCGCTGCACGCTCGCGCCCTGGGCGGCGCGGCGGCGGCACAACCTTTTCAGGCTGCATCGGTCGGCGCGCAAGGCCGGGCTGTGGGACGGGGCCGGTTGCGCCGAACGGCGCGACGTTGCGGCGTTCCTGTGCGGGTACAGGCGCGAGGGCGATGCGGTGCGGGCGGCGGCGTGCGCGTTCGCGTTCTACCGGGCATGGGAGCGGGCGCACGCGCTTTTCTGGACACGGCCATGACGCACAAGGTTTCGGCGTGCATCATCACGTTCAACGAGGAGGCGAACATCCGCGAGTGCCTCGAGTCGGTGCGCTGGGCCGACGAGATCGTCGTCATCGACAGCGGCTCGACCGACGGCACGGCGGCGATCTGCCGGGAGTACACCGAACGCGTGTACGTGCGCGACTGGCCCGGCCACGTGGCGCAGAAGAACCGCGCGATCGACGCCGCGTCGCACGAGTGGGTGTTCTGCATCGACGCGGACGAGCGCGTGACGCCGCTCCTGCGGTCGGAGATCCAGGGCGCGCTCGCCGGCGAGCCCGCGCACCAGGGGTACACGATGCCGCGCCTCACGTGGTACCTCGGGCGCTGGATGCGGCACGGCTCCTGGTATCCGGACCGCAAGCTGCGCCTCTTCCTGCGCGCCGCCGGCCGCTTCACGGGGCAGGACCCGCACGACCGCGCCGAGGTGCCGGGCTCCGTGGGGCGCTTCCGCGGCGATCTCCTGCACTACAGCTACCGCGGCCTGGCGCATCACCTCCGGCAGATCGACAAGTACACGGACACCATGGCGCGCCTGAAGGCGGAGGCGGGCAAGGGCTTTCCCCTCGCGCGCATGCTCGTGCGGCCGCCCGCGAAGTTCCTCAAGATGTACGTGCTCCACGCCGGCTTTCTGGACGGCGCGCCGGGGCTCATCGCGGCCGCGATGGGGGGCGTGTACGAGCTCATGAAGTACGCCAAGCTCTGGGAGATCACGCGGCGCGCGAGTGCGCGCGATCGCGGGTAGCTCAGGCGCCGAGCGGCGCGGGCGCGAAGCGGCGGAAGAACGCCTCGCGATCGGTGAAGGCCCCCGAGGCGAGCGCCGCCAGCACCGCGGCCCCGGGCGATGCCTTGCCCGCGAAGGGCGCGGCATAGACCGGCCGGCCCGTCGACGCCGCCCATTCGCGGAGCGGCGCGGGGTCCTCGTTCTCGCGCCAGTCGAGAATGATGGGCGTTTCGGGGGCGAACACGTCCGGGGGAATCTCGTCGCGGCCGGCGCCGAGAAGCAGCTCGGCATGCGTGAGGCCCGGCTCGGCATCCGCGCCCGTGCGGGCCTTCGCGTACCAGCGCGCCCGCAGCGGTTCGGCCGCGCAGAGGTACACCGCGGGCATGTCCAGAAAGCCGCAGCCGGCCATGCGGGCCGGCACCAGCGTGCTCCCCACGGCCGCCCACGCGGAATCCGAGAGGCCCATCGCCTCCATGCCGCGCGGCCCGATGCGGCCGCACGCGAAGGCCGAGGGCAGCACGGGCGGAAGCCAGCGCGCCTCGATGTCGTGCGCCGCCAGCGCGTCGGCATCCCACTCGCTCGTGCCCGGCCGCAGGAATCCGAGGCAGGCCGCGTCGCTCGCGTCCGTGGCGATGACCCGGCTCAGGGCGAACCTGAGGTAGTCCTTGGGCGCGAGGATGAGGGCGCAGTGCGCGCGGTTGCGGGGGTGGTCGTCGAGGAAGCGCACGATCTCGCCGCGAAAGCAGCTCCGGCGGAACTCGTGCCCCAGGCGCAGGTCGGTGAGCGGGTTCCAGTCCGCGTCCAGCGCGATCCAGCCGGGCGGCGCGGCCGGGGCAAGGCCCCAGATCTTCGATGCCGGGATGCCGCTCGACTCGACGAGCTCCCTCGCGGCATCGGACACCAGCCGGACCCATTTGCGGGGGTCGATGCGGCAGCCGCCGTCGTCCTCCGCGTCGGGCGCGATGGGGTGCGTGCACACGCCGGCCGGCGCGCGGTCGCGTCCGAGCAGCATGGCCGTCGCGGCGCGCGCGCCGATCTCGAGGCCGAGAAAATGAACCTGTCCCATGGGGCGAGCCTCCGGCTTTCACGTACAAGCATAGTGACGGCGGCGCCGGCGTTCAAGCAGCCGCGCGCCGCGCCCGGCGCGCGGGCAGACCTCTGCAGAGCCGGGAGCCTGAATCCGGGTACATTCTACCCGGCGGGGAGAGTGGTTGCCGTTTCTTGCGCGCACGGCGGCGCGGACCGCCTCCCCGCGGCTCGTCCTCCGGGCCGTTCGGGCCTGGCACCCGAGTTGCAACTCCTCCCGAGGTTGTCGGAATGAAACGGAGAAGCATCGGCATCGGGGATGATCGGAGTCTTTTATGAAAACGAGAGGGGTCTGCCGGAGTCTGATTGTCGCATCAGCGCTTCTGTGCGCGACGGGGTGCCCGTCGCTCAAGACGAGCAGAACGTCGAGCAGCACCGTGCCCGTGACGGCCGAGGAGACCGCGCCCGCGGCGCCTGCCGGCCTCGTCTGCACCTCGAACCTGCTTGACGTGTTCCTTGCGTGGGAGAACTCGAGCGACTACAACGAGATCAGGATCACGCGCGGCGGCGCGCTCGTGGCGACGCTCGACGGCGCCGCGGTTTCGTTCTCCGAGACGGTGAGCGCGGCCGGCACCTACGCCTACGAGGTGATCGGCGCCGGCGACACGGGCCTTTCCTCGGCGCCGGCCTCGTGCTCGGTCATCGTGTCGGCGCTCCCGCCGGTGAGCGCGCTGGCCTGCGCGTTCGATGCGTACGCCAACGAGGTGCGTCTCGGCTGGACGCTTCCTGCGGGCGTCCTGTACGACGGCGTGCGGGTTTACCGGAACGGCGTCGTCATCGCGCAGCTCGGCGGCTCGGCCGCGAGCTACACGGATCCTGCGCCCCCGGTGGCGAGCTACCGCTACCAGGTCTTCGGCGTTCTCGGCGGCCAGATGTCGGGCGCCGCGTCGTGCAGCGTGCAGGTCACGGCGCTCGCGTCGATTCTCGCCCTCGTGTGGTCCGTCGATTCGAGCACCGGCGACATCGTCCTCGCCTGGCGGAACGGGCAGACGTACGATGCGATCGCCGTGTGCTGCGGCGGCGAGGAGATCGCGGTCCTCGATGGCGCCGAGACCCAGTACCGCTACAGCCACGTCCCGTACGGCATCTACGAGTTCTCGGTCCAGGGTTCCTACGGCGAGCGCGCCACGGCGGTCGTGCGCTGCGAGGGCAATGTGGGCCGCGTCGTGTGGGATGCGGATACGGTCGGCAACGTCACGGGCTACCATGTCTACGTGTGGGCGGAAGGCCGGACGACGCCGCCGGAACCCTCGTACACGGTGAGCCGCGTGACGGCGATGCCGCTCCTGGAGCTTCTGAACGGCGGCGTGCTGCCGACGACCCGCGATCCCGCGAACTACCAGCTCGCGCTCGCGGCGTTCGATGCGTACGGCAACACGTCGGATCTTTCCGAGTCGATCGCGTTTGCGTGGCAGGTGCTCTCGACGAACAACTACGAGTAGCCAAACTCTCCCGTAAGGCGATCAGTCCCTCTTGCAAGGCCGGGTGCGTAACCCGGCCTTGTCTATTGTTCCGGGACGGCCGGACCGCGCCCCGGACGATCGCCCGCGCGCGGCGCGTGCCGCGCCCCTCCCCGGACCGCCGCCGTCGTGCCTTGTTCCCCCCTGTCCGGGCGCGGGCGCGCGAGGAAAGATTTTTCTTTCTACAGGTTGTTTCGTGCTTGGTTCCCCGCGTCCGACCCGCTACAATCGGTCTTCGAGCTTTGTATCGGAACGAGTAGGGCGATTCGTACGACGGCCTGAGCAGAGCGAACGTGGAGGACAATGCGGTCGATCCATGTCCTGTGCATAGCATGTCTCGGTGCAGCGGCGCTGTGCAGCGGATGCGCGCGCCGCGATGCGCACGTCGAGCCGCAGCCTGCGACCCAGGCGCGCGGCGATCTGCTCCAGGGAGCGGTGCTGCTGCCGCTCGATGACACGTCCCCGCCCGCGGGCGCGGTCACGGGGTACTTCCGTTCGATCGACTGGGAACTCGCGGGAGGCGTCGTCCTGCTCTCGTGGCGATGGGACGGTCCTCCCTGCACCTTCGTCGTATACTGCGGCGACGAGATCGTGTCTCCCGCGCAGGGCCTCGCATTTGCGTCCCTGGCGCACCCGTTGTGGGAGGAGCGCGGGCCCGGCATCTACCACTACAAGGTCGTCGCGGAACCGCGCGAGGCCGGCGGGGCGATCGAGGAGATCATCTGCGGCCCGGTGATGCTGGGGCGCTTGCGGTGGGACCGCGATGCGAGCGTGCACGAGGTCTGCTCGCATTTCGCGATCTATCTGCGGAAGGCGGCGGACGTGCTCCCGCCGCTGTGCATCTACACGGCGCCCCTTCCCGACGTTCCGCGGACGGAGAACAGCGTGTCGCTCAGGCGGATGTTCTCCAGCGACGCGGTGACCATGCGCGCGCCGGGCGAGCGGCAGTTCCTGTTCGGCGAGACGCGCACGGCCGAGGTGGCGGCGCGCATCAACGCGGTGCTCGGCCGTCCGGCGGCGGCGCCGGTCACGGACGAGGAGGCCTGGCAGTACCTCCTGGACCGCAAGAACAGCGTCACCGCCACGTACTGCAACATCACCGCCGAGAACGTTCCCGACAGGAGCTTCGAGTCGCTTCCGTCGGCGCCCGTGTGGTTCACGTACTCGCGCGCCCTGCTGTACGACGAGGACTGACGGATCGTCGCCCCCCGGAGCCTTGACAGTCCCCGCGTCCGTGCCCTAGCATCGCCTTTTCGGCGGCCCGGCGCCGCCCAGCGTCAATCCACAAGGAGATGCTCATGACCGCACGAATGTACTACGAGAAGGACGCCGACCTCGCGCACCTCGCGGGCAAGACCGTCGCGATCATCGGGTACGGCTCGCAGGGCCACGCCCAGGCCTTGAACCTCCGCGACTCGGGGATCAAGGTCATCGTGAGCGAGCTTCCCGACACGGTCAACTTCAACCTCGCCAAGGAGCACGGCTTCACGCCCGTGAGCGCCGCCGATGCCGCCGCGAAGGGCGATGTCATCCAGATGCTGATTCCCGACACGATCCAGGCGGCGGTGTATCGCAGCGCCGTGGCCCCGAATCTCAAGCCCGGCAAGGCCATCATGTTCAGCCACGGCTTCAACATCCATTTCCGCTGCATCGAGCCGCCCAGGAACACCGATGTCTTCATGATCGCGCCCAAGGGCCCGGGGCACCTCGTCAGGTCGGAGTTCGAGAAGGGCGCCGGCGTGCCCTGCCTCGTCGCGGTCGAGCAGAATGCGAGCGGCAAGGCGCTCGACATCGCGCTCGCGTACGCCAAGGGCATCGGCGGCACGCGCGCGGGCGTCATCGAGACGACGTTCAAGGAGGAGACCGAGACCGACCTCTTCGGCGAGCAAGTCTGCCTGTGCGGCGGCGCGAGCGAGCTCGTCAAGGCGGCCTTCACCACCCTGGTCGAGGCCGGCTACCAGGAGGAGATCGCGTACTTCGAGTGCCTGCACGAGCTGAAGCTCATCGTCGATCTCATGTACGAGGGTGGCATGGCCAAGATGCGCGANNGGACACGGCCGAGTACGGCGACTACTCGCGCGGGCCGCGCGTCATCACGCCGCAGGTCAAGGACGAGATGCGCCGGATCCTGACCGAGATCCAGGACGGGTCGTTCGCGCGCGAGTGGATCCTGGAGAACCAGGCCGGCGCGCCGGTCCTGAAGCGCAAGCGCATTCTCGGGCGCCTGGAGAAGATCGAGGAGGTCGGCCGGCGCCTCCGGAAGAACATGCCCTTCGTGACGCCGAAGGAGCCGCCCGAGTAAGGGGCCGCAAAACGCGGCGGCGATCCCGCGGCCCTCGATGCGCCCGGAGGGGCATCGAGGGCCGCGGTGTTTCCGCGCCCCGCGCCCTACGGGCACCGCGGTGCGATGCAGTTGGGCAGCGTATCGGGCGTGGGATCGGCGCCGCAGGCGCGGGCGCCCGGCGCGGGCAGCGGCCCGCTCAGGAACAGGTACGCGAGCACGGTGATCGGGTCGCTGATCTGGAGCGTGCCGTCGTCGTTCGCATCGGCCGCGTCGGGACAGGCGGGAAGCGGCTTCCCGCTGAAGAGATGGGCCAGAATATGGATCGCGTCGGCTATGTCGACGCGCCCGTCGCCGCCGCTGTCGCCGCGCAGGAACCGCGGCGGATCGTAGGGCAGCGACAGGAACGCGAGGTACTCGGCAAGCGCGCCGTCGTGTCCATCGCCTAGGCGGCAGAGCTCCATCGACGTCCCGATCACGACCGCGCGATCGGCGGGTGTGCGCGTGACGATCGCCACCGCATCGCCCGGCTCGCCGGGCGCGGCGAGTGCGGCGCGGCGCCAGAGCGCCGTCGTCGTGCCGCCGAGCTCCTCCGGCGCCGGTGCGAGCGTCGCGAGGCTCATGGCCTCCCCGAAGTACGCGCGGGCGGCGCCGCTCGAGTCGACGACCCCCGTGCAGGGCCAGGCCTCGTCGCGGGGCGCGATGCCGTCGACCGCGCCGAGCGCGTGGGAGCCCGGAAGCGCCCAGAGCTCGGCACCCTCGATGTAGAGGCGCGCCCCCTCGGCGCCGGTCACGTAGCGGGCGAGCGCCTCCTGCTCCTCGGCCGGCATCGTGCCTTGCGTTGCGCCGCTCCCGTTGATCCAGAGGACGGCGGCGTAGCGGTCGAGCGCGAGGCCCGTCACGGAGTTGACGCGCACCGCATCCCTGCCCAGGATCTCGAGGGCGTAGAGCCATGCGTGCGCGTGTACCGAGGGTTCGGCGCCCGGCGTCACGCGGTCGACGACGAGGAACGGCATCCCCGTGTGCAGCGTTACACCGGTGGGGGGCGCAGTGCGCCCCTCGGCGCCGGCGGCGACGAGCTCGTAGATGTGGCGCCCGGGCGCCGCCGCGTCGCGGAAGTCGCGCGCGGCGGCATCGAGTGCCGCCAGCTCGGCGCCGTCGCGGTACAGGACGAAGCCCTCGTAGAGGCCGGGCTCCGCAGTCCAGGCGAGCTCGGCCGCGCCGTCGGACGCAACATGCCCCTGGAGCGCGGGCGGCGGGAGCGATTCCGTCTCGACCGCGACCGAGACGACGGCGACGCGGCCCGGAACGCCGCCGTTCGAGGCGCAGAACGTGAGGTAGCCCGAGAAGGGCGCGTAGTCCGGTATCGCGGCCTCGAGGATGCGCGCGGGAGCCGCGCCGTTCGGGCCCGCGCACACGATCACGCGGCCGTCATGGATATCGATCCGGACATCGAGCGCTGCCGACAGGGGGTCGCCGCTCAGGAGGGGCAGCTCCGCCGCGGCAAATGTCGGCAGGTGCTCGTCGCCGGTGACGGCGCCCGTCCGCGCGTACGCGATGCCGGCGTGCGCGAGCGCGGCTCCCATGGGCCCGAAGTCATCGGGCGTGTTCGGGAAGAGATCGAGCTCGATGATGAGAGCCCCGTCGCACCCCGGGAGATTGCCGATGCCGAGAAGCCCGCCTCCGTCGCCGAGGGCCGCGGGGGCCGGCGCTGCCACAAGCGCGATCGCCGCCCCGTCGCCCATGCCGTGGTCGCCGCGTTCGAAGGAGAGCGCGGCGCGCACGCTGAGGTGCTCGCTTGCGAGCAGGCGGTCGAACGCCAGGGCGCCGCTCCCGAGCTCTTCCTTCTCGACGAGCACGGCGCCCGTTCCCTCCAGCAGTCGCGTCGTGCCGGCGAGCACCCAGCCGGGTCCCGGCGCGGCGCGGAAATCCTCGTCGATGATCGTGCCGGCGCGCAACGGCGTCGCGGCAAGCCCGATGACGGCGGCGCATGCGATTCGTACAAACATACGCTCCTCCGAACCCATGAGCGGCTGGGGCCGCGCGGTCGCGCGGCGTCTGCTCCCCGAGTCCCCGCCCTCGCATGGACGGAGCCCCGCCTTCGCCGGCCGATACTACCCGGTCGGGAGGCGCAAATTCAAGAGGCCGGGAAAAAAAGATCGCGCGCGAGGAAATATATTTCCCGAGCCGGCGGGTGCATCCGGGGACCGAATCCGGGGACACCCGAATCCGGGGACAGTCACCGATTTCCCGAAGGAAATCGGTGACTGTCCCCGGAAGGGCACGGTCGCGCGAGGTTGCGCCGCGCCGCCGCCCTGACGCCGTCGGGTCCCGTCGCGGCGAGGTCGGCGAAGATTGCCGCCGCCTCCTGTGCCCGGCCTTCCGCGTCCGCGCGGCATGCCGCCGCAAGCAGCGCGTGCGCGACGTCATCGGCGCGCGCGCCGCGAGCCTTCGCGCGCAGGAGGACGAGCGGCCGCGTCGCGCCGCGCGCGCCGAGCGCGTGCACCGCGGCCTCCGCGACGGCGGCGTCGGCGTCCTCGGCGAGGCGCGCGAGGAGGGGTTCGACGTCCGGGCCGCCGAGCCGGCCAAGCGAATCGATCGCGCCCGCCTTGGCCTTGCCCGCGAGAACGGGGAGCGCGGCCGCGAGCGCGGCCGCCGCTTCGGCGCCGCCGATGCGCTCGATCGCGCAGCGGGCCGCGTGCCCGAGCCGCGCGTCCGGGAGCAGCGCCGCGAGCGCCGGGATGCTCGCGCTCGTTCCGGCAACCGC
>DHGK01000004.1 GCA_002402755.1 Planctomycetes bacterium UBA4800 | reverse complement strand
ACAGAGAGGATTCACCCATGCATCGCCTGCTTGCCTGCTGCTCGTTGTGTGCGCTCCTCGGCTGCGCGGCGCTGCCGGCCGGATTCCAGCCGATCTTCAACGAGGAGGATCTCTCGGGGTTCCGGGTCGTCGGTCCGGCCCTCTGGACCGTCGAGAACGGCGCGATCGCGGGCCGCCAGGACCCGAACAACCCCGGCGCGGGATTCCTCGTCACCAATTACACGTGGCGGGACTTCGAGCTGCTGCTCGAGTTCAAGGTCGTGCCGCAGTACGGGCGGAGCGTCGTCGTCGTGCGCGACGTCAAGGCCGGTGCGGGCGACCCCCTGAAGGACGGCTGCGCCGTCCAGATTCTCGACCGCGAAGACGCGCCCTTCAGGACCGGGAGCATCCTCGGCCTGACGCCGAGCCTGGCCGGCGCCCAGCGGAGCGGCTGGAATGCGATGCGCATCCTCGCGTTCGGCGAGTGGCTGCGCGTCGACCTCAACGGCGCGAAGGTCGCCGAGGCGAAGGTCGGCAACGACCGCGAGGGCACGATCGACCTGTACTGCACGGGCGGCCGCGCCGAGCTGCAGACGCGCGCCTACTTCAGGGGTCTCGCCGTGCGGCCGCTGTACGACACGCCGGCCGAGTTCGCGGACAAGATCCCGGCGCCGGACATGGAGGAGCCCGAGGACGAGGAGCCGAAGGAGCCGGAGAAGACGCCCGAGCAGCTCTTCATGGAAGAGCTGAGCGCGCTCATGGACTCGAAACTCGCCCCGATCGCGGCGAAGCTCAACGAGCCCGCGCCGGCGCCCGAGACGGTGTTCGGGCCGATCATCGACAAGAAGCTCGCCGAGTTCGAGCAGAAGATCGCGCCCGCGCTCGCCAAGGCGGGAGAGCTTCCGCCCCCGCCCGACGCCGCCCTCGACGCCATCATCACGAAGAAGCTCGCCGAGTTCGAGCAGAAGATCGCGCCCGTCCTCGCCAAGGCCGCCGAGCCGCCCCCCTCGCCCGACGCCGCCCTCGACGCCATCGTCACCAAGAGGCTTGCCGAGTTCGAGCAGAAGATCGCGCCCGCGCTCGCGAAGGCCGCCGAGCCGCCGCCGCCGCCCGACGCCGCCCTCGATACCATCGTCGCGAAGAGGCTTGCCGAGTTCGAGCAGAAGATCGCCCCCGCACTCGCAAAGGCCGCCGAGCCGCCGCCGCCGCCCGACGCCGCCCTCGATGCCATCGTCGCGAAGAGGCTCGCCGAGCTCGAGCAGAAGATCCTGCCCGTTCTCGCGAAGCTCGCCGAGCCCAGGCCGGCGCCCGAGACCGTCATCGAGCCTCTCATCGACAAGAAGCTCGATGCGTTCTTCACGCAGAAGATCGCGCCGCTTCTCGCGAAGCTCCCCGCGGAGGTCGCCGCGCAGGTCTACGAGAAGATGACGACGCCCAGGAGGAAGCTATAGCGGCCGCGCGGAGGGGTTGGGCGGCGCTTCCTCCTTCTTGAGGCGCAGGGCAGGCTCGCTCCTGAAGCTGCGCATGAACTGCTCGAAGGCTTTGCCCAGCACCTCGTCGCCCTTGGCGATGAGCGGCAGGGTCTCGCGGGCCACGGTGGGCTTCATCTGCAGCACTATCTTGTTGGTCTTGACGTGCCGGATGACGCAGTTGATCTTCCCTTCCCAGTCGTTGCTGATGGGCACGCTGCCGTAGAAGTCGTTCGTCTTGATCTTCACGGCCTCAAGACCGATCCTGACGACGTAGTCCGCGCTCGAGTCCCCGCCCAGGCCGAACGGGCTGTCGGCGAAGAGCCCCTGGACGCGCGACTTGCGCATCGGGTCGTCCGAGACGGCGTCCTCGACCTTCTTCTTGACCTCGAGGAGGAACAAGGAGCCGTCGGGAGGCGGCCAGGGAGCCGCGACATCCTTCGCCGGCGCGCGTTCGTCCGCCGGGGGCGTATCGCCGGCGCCGGCCGCGTCCTTCGGGGGCGACTTCTCCTTGGCATCGCTTTTCGCGGCCGCGGCCTTCCCGGCGGCCGCCGGATCCTTGAGGTACGCGTCGGCCTTCTTGATGAACCGGGCCGCATCCTTGGGCCGGTGGACTTCGAGGCAGAGGAGCGCCAGGCGCAGGCAGCCCGCGGCATCCTCGATCTTCTTGTCCCGGTTCTCGATCTCGGCCGCGATGCTCTCGACGCTCACCCGTTTGACCACGAGCCGCGCGTCGATGCGCAGCGGCGCGCCCTTGTGCACGACGAAGATGTCGCCCCCCTCCTCGCGCACGATCTCGCACAGGAGATCGCTCCCCGTGGCAAGGACGAGGAGAACCTTAGGAGCCTCCTTAGGAGCCTCGGGAGCCGCGGAAAGCGGCACCCACGCAAGGAACAGAACCTGCAGGCACGCACTCATCAATCCATTTCTCCTTCGCAGCGTCCGCCAGCCATCCCCTGACAAGGGCCTGCCCGACTGTAAGACACCGCCGGGGCACAGAAGTTTCGTGAAAAATCGCGTGCTCGTGTTTAATTTTTTCACGCCGCGGCAAGAGCGCAGGAGGCCCGCGCCGCCGGCCCCGCGGGGCGCGGCGCGGTTTTCATCACTCTGCCGTGGTTGCGCCGAATCGTTACATGAGCTACAATAGTTACAGAAGCTACAAGGAGGGATCCCGTGCCGAAGGAATCGATGGTCCTGAGCGTGCGGCTGCCGCGGGCGACCGGAGAACGCCTGAAACGTCTTGCGCGGCGCGCCGGCCGGACGCCGAGCGACGCGACCGCCCGCCTCGTCGAGGAAGGGCTCAGACGGGCCGACTTCGCGTTCATTGATTTCCGCGACTCGGCCCTGGGCCGCCAGGCCTTCATCATGGGGTCGCGCCTGCCCGTGTGGCTGGCCGCCAAGCTCGCCGAGACGGCCGAGGGCGGGGCCGCCGGCCTCGCGCGGCGACTGTGCCGCCCGGCAGCTCACATTCGGGCCGCCCTCAACTACGCCGCGGCGTTCCCCGACGAGATCGCGGCCGCGATCGAGGAAAGCGCGTCCTTCGACCTGGAGAAGCTCTCGCGGCTGCTCCCCCACGTCGAGACATTCCTCGTCCGGGAATGAGCCGCCGTGCTCGCGCTGCTTCTCGATGAGCACCTTTCGCCGCGCATCGCCCGGCAACTCGCCCGGAAGCGACCCGCCGCGCGCGTGGCGACGGTCCTCGAATGGGAAGAGGGGCGCCTGGCCGGCCTCCCCGACGATGCGCTGCTGCTCGAGGCCCGCGCCGCCGGCTTCACCCTCGTAACCTACGACCTCGCGACGATGGCCGCCGTCGTGAGGGCGTGGTCGGAGCAGGGGATCGACCACGCCGGGGTCGTCTTCGTCGACGAGCGCACAATCGCCCCCAACGACTTCGGCAGCCTCGTTCGGGCGCTCTCGGGCCTGTGGGATGCGACCCATGCCGGAGACTGGAAGAACCGCTGCGTCTTCCTTGCGCGGGACAAGGGGCGATGACGGCGGCGCCGCGGTATACTGAATTCCACGGCGGCAACCGTGGAGAAACGCACATGGCAGCACCCGGCGCGCGCACCCCGGAACCGGAGTACATGGACGACCGCGCGGAGGCCGACGCCTACGCCGCCGCCGATTTCTCGAGCGTCAACGCCGCGTTCGCCGAGAGGCTCGCCGAACTGGCGGCCGCCGTCGGCGAGGCCGAGGCGCTCGACCTGGGCACCGGTCCGGCCGACATTCCGATCCGCGTCGCGCGCCTGAAACCCGGCTGGCGCATCACCGCCGCCGACGCCTCCGCCGCCATGCTCGACATCGCGCGCAGGAACGTCGACGCCGCCGGCCTGCGCGGCCGCATCGTTCTGGTCCATTCCGACGCCAAGCGCATGGAGCTTCCCTCGGCCGCCTACGATGTCGTCTTCTCGAACAGCATCATCCACCACATCACCGACACGCACGCCCTCTGGAGCGAGGTCGCGCGCGTGGCGAAGCCCGGCGCCCTCATCTTCTTCCGCGACCTGGCGCGGCCGGCGAGCCCCGCGGCGGCGCGCGCCATCGTCGACGCCTACGCGGGCGCCGAGAGCGCCGTGCTCCAGGAGGAGTACTACCGCTCGCTGCTCTCCTCGTACACGATCGAGGAGGTGCGCGCGCAGCTCGCGAAGGCGGGGCTGCGCGGCCTCACGGTCGCGATGGCGACCGACAGGCATCTCGATGTCTTCGGCAGGGTGGAGCCATGAACGAATCAGGTTCGCGTGCATGCGCGGCGCCGTCCACGGCGCTGCTCGCCGTCATGTTCGTCGCCGCGGCGATTTCCGCGGCCGCGGCCGCGGGCACAGCCGATGCTCCCGCGACGCGCAGGCCGAACCTGCTCCTCGCAATCGCCGACGACTGGGGCTTCCCGCACGCGGGCGCCTACGGCGACGCGGTCGTCAAGACGCCGGCGTTCGACCGCCTGGCCCGCGAGGGCGTGCTCTTCACCAACGCCTACGCCTCGTCGCCGTCCTGCACGCCGTCGCGCGGCGCGCTGCTCACGGGGCAATGGCACTGGCGACTGAAGGGCGCCGCGAATCTCTGGAGCATCTTCCCGGACGCCTTCGCGACGTATCCCGAGATTCTCGCCAAGGCCGGGTATGTCGCCGGCAGCACGGGCAAGGCCTGGGGCCCCGGCCGGACCGAGACGCCGAAACGCGACCTCGCCTTCGCCAAGCGTTCCGCCGAGGAGCTCTACGACCTGCGCAAGGACCCCGCGCAGCTTGTGAACATTGCCGGCGACCCGGCCTGCGCCGAGATCCGCGCCGCGCTTGCGGCCCGCCTGACGGAGTTCCTGCGCGCGAGCGGCGATCCGCGCGTGGTGGGCGGCGCGGAGGCGTTCGAGAGCCACCCCTACCTGGGCGGCGGGGTTCCGTACGAGGAGCCGCGGAAGAAGTAGCGCGCGCCGGGGCTATCTCCCGCCGCGGCCGCCGGGCGCTCGCTGCCTACCCTGGTCCATCATCCCGCGCAGCATGTCGCCCATGCGGCCGCCGGGGCCGCCCTCGTCCTCGCCGGCCTTGACGGCCATGCCCGAGCCCAGGAAGCTCTGGGAGGACTCGGAGAGCTCGTTGAAGGTGGCGACCTGCGGGGCGGTGAGAATGCCCTGGACCTCGGTGACGTAGTCGTTCTGCGTCGCCGTCATGAGTTCCCTGATCTTCTCGAAGTTCTCGCGGCCGAAGCCGCCGCGGCCGCCGGGCCTCTCGCCGGGCTGACCGGCGGGCTGGGCGCCGGGCTGCCCGCCTTCGCCCTGGTTCTCGCCGTCCGCCCGCCTCGGCATCATCTGTGCGAAGAGCGCCCTGCGCTCCTCGTCGATCTTGTCGCGGTACTTCTTCGTGATCTCGGCGTACTTGTCGCGCTGGGTGTCATCCAGGCCGAGGGCCTTGGCCATGGAGTTCACCTTGAGGTTCAGGCGCTCGTACGGCCCCTGGCTCAGATCCTCCATCTCCTTGCGGCGCTCCTCGCGCCGCTTGTCGGCCTCCTCGCGCTGCTTCTGGCGCTCATCCTCGCGCATCTTGCGCTCCTCGGCGATGAGGGCGAAGATCTCGCCGCGCAGCCCGTCGGAAACGTCGCCGTCCTCGCCTTCATCCGCGGATGCAAGGGACATCCCTTCGAGCGCCGCCGGCCTGATCGAGAGCGCGTTGGCCAGCTCGGTCTGCATCGCGGTGAGCCGCTTGACATCGGTCTTGAGCGCCTGGACGGCATCGCGGGTCGTCTTGAGCTCGGCCTGGAGCTGCGCCACGGCCTCGGGTTCACCGGCCCCGTCCTTGCCGAGGAACATGATGCCGCCCACGGCGGCGCCCCCCACCACGATCGTGAGCAGCACGGCGATTACGACTTTCTCCATGGGGCCCTCCTGAAGGCTCCTGCCGCGTCTCTGCCGCGGCCGCAGTGTCAGTATCTCCACGTACAAGCAGATGATACCCCGCCGCCCCGCGGAAGTGGCGGCCGGCCTATGCTCTAGAACGCAGGGTGACCTGCGCGTTCCACCGGGCGAAGCCGGAAGCGGTGACCCGGGCGTCATCGGGCGCGCGCAGCCTGAGCATGAAACCGCCGCGCGAGGCCTGCACGACGCGGGCCCGGCGGGTCTCGCCGGGGACCAGCGCCGTCAGGATTTCGACGAAGTAATCCCGCCCCGGCAGGCCCTCGACCGTCATGAGCCAGACATCGCCGTCGAGCGCGGCCTCGATGAGGCGCAGGTTGCGGCTCGTCCCGCCGGAAGGCACCTCCTCGTCGACCGGCAGGCACTCGATCCCGCCCGAGAACGTGATGCGCGCGCTTTTCCTGCCGCCCGGATGGGCGAACGCGATGTGCACGACCGTGCCGGTTCCGTCCGCCTCGACTCTCCAGTCGCAGGCCTTGCCGTCGACCGCGGCCTCGCGCACGACCGCACCCGCGGGAAGGCGCGGCGCGAGCACAAGCTCGATCGGCGGGCCGGCGCCGCGCAGCACCTCGATGTCGTAGACGCCCTCCTTCCGGACGAGCGTCGCATCGAAGCGCTCGGCCCCGAACGGAATCCGTGCGACGTGCAGGCGGCCCCACGCCGGGGGAAGCCGGGGGGCGAGCGCCGCCCGGCGGGCGGGCACATCGACCTCGAGGCCGAGCAGGCCGTCGAAGAACCCGTTGACGACCGCCAGCTCCGAGAAGAGCTGGTGCGGGACGCCTTCCTCGAGGCGCTTCCAGAACCGGCCGTGGAGAACCTCGGGCATCGGCCCGAGGCCGTCGAGCGTGCGCGCGCGCACCATGAACTTGAAGTTGCGGAAGGCTTCGGCCGTGCGGCCGAGCTTGAAGTCGGCAATGAGGAGCCCGGCGTTCCACACGGGCCACACCGATCCGGTCTGATAGGCCGCCGGATCGGCCGACTGTTCGCCGAGCGCGAGGCTGCGCACGCCCCAGTCGGCGCGGCAGTCGGCGCTCGCCATCGTCTTCACGCTCTCGAGCGCCCTGTCCGGCCTGAAGCTGCCGAGCCAGATGCCGACGGCGTGGTGAGGAACCCGCGCGGGAAGCGGGCGCCCGGCGCGGTCCAGGCCCCAGAGGTAGGTCGAGGCGGACTCGTTCCAGAGCTTCGCCTCGATCGAGGCGCGGGCCCCGGTCTCGAGCTCGCGGCAGCGCGCCGCGAGGCCGGGATCCTCCATCGCCTCGGCGAGGTAGGCGACCGCGCGCAGCGCCTGCACCCACATGGCCTCGAGCTGCGTGTCCTTCCACACCGAGAAGGAGCTCTCGGCCGAGCCCCAGTCGGACGGCTCGATCCGCAGCAACCCGTCCTCGGGGTCGGCGACCGAGCAGCACCACGCAAAGGCCTTGAGGATCATCGGCCAGTGGCTGCGGATGAACTCGAGGTCCCCCGTCGACTTCAGGTAGTGCCCGTACGCGGCCAGGAAGTAGACCGGGCCGTCGGTGTGAATGTAGGCGTAGCGGTACTGCGTGAAGTAGTCGGGCTGAAGGTGGAGGCTCTGCGCGACCTCGTGCACCGTCTTGCCGTCCTCGCGCTGGTAGCGCTGGAGAAACGTGAAGGCTTCCCTGACCAGATCGCCGCGCCCCAGCCTGAGGAACGCCCACGAGCCCAGCGTCGGCTCGTCGAAGAACCAGCAGTAGCGCGGGCGCGCGCCGTCGCCGGACGAGCTGTACCCCGAGACGATGCCGGGGCCGAGGAACGGATTCCGGACCCTGAGCTGCGCGAGCGACACGACGCTCCAGGCGAGCGCCGCGTTCACGTCCTCGTCGGGCGAGGAGACGGCGGGCGCATCGGCGAGCAGGGCGCCGTAGTACGCGGCCGCGGCCGCGAAGTGCGCGTCCAGACGCGAGCGCAGCTCGTCGATCGTCGCCTCGACCGAGGGTTGGCGCGGATCCCGGATGCCGCAGAGAATCGGCACGAAGAAGCGCCGCGCGGCCGTGCCCGTGACCCGGAGCCTCAGCTCCTCGACGCCGCCGGGCAGCGGCTCGCGGCCGATGGCGAACGGCGAGCCCACGCGCAGCGCGAGCCCGCGTTCGGGATCCGCGGCCACGATCTCGCCGCGCGCCGCGTCGTAGGCGATGTCGAGCTTCGCGGGCGGGGCCATCTGCATGGGAGCAAGCGACGGGCGGAACCGCGCCGCGATCAGGAGGTCGGCGCTCGTCTCGACATCGAGAAGTACGACGAGACCGGCGAGCCTGAGCGGCACGAACAGCGTGACGGTCGCCGCGAACCTGTCGTCGGCGAGCCCGAGCTGCGCCATGTGCGGCGCCGCGGTCTGGACGCGCGCCAGGTCGCGCGCGGGCCGAAACGTCTTTCCGCGGTCGGCGGAGAAGGCGAGCTCGAAGCGATCGAAGAGCTTCCAGGGGTACGCCCAGGCCTCGAGCGTGCCGCCGGCGGCGCCCCAGATGCCCGCCTGCTCGCCGAGGGCCTCGATGTGGCGCCACGGCGCCGCCTCGCGCGAGAGGACGAGCGGCCCAGGGTCGAGCGCGAACTTGGGAATGCCCACGCGCTCCTCTCCCGCCCGGGCTTCCGCCGGGACCGCGACCTCGGCCCCGCGGGCCAGGCACGCCGCGCACACGCACACGATGAGCTTCCGCATACGGACCTCAATCCATGTGGAAGACTTCGACGAGCGGCGTCTCGACCGGCGACCTGTCCGGGTTCGTCGCCATGATGTCGGCCATGTACGCCCACCATTTCTTGACGATGGGATTCTCCGGCAGCGCCGCGCACCGGTGATCGCCGGCGCGCGTCTGCACCGCGAACAGGGTCAGCGTCGCAGGGTCCAGGAAGATCGAGTAGTCGCTGATGCCGGCCGCCGCGAGCTCCCGGGAGAGCTCGGGCCAGATCTCGTCGTGCCGGCGCTTGTACTCGGCCTCGCACCCCGGCTTGAGCTTCATCGCGAACGCGTGTCGTTGCATGGCGCCCACCTCCTCGGCATGCGGCGGGTGCATCGTACGGCAACGGGCGCGCGCGCGCCACGGGCGGCCGGGACGCGCCGCGCGGCGCCGGCCCGCGCGCGCGTTGATCGCATCCGGCGGGTCGGGTACGATCGATGGCGGCGTTCGGCGCCGGGATCGTCCGGCGCCCGCACAACCGAAAGGAGCCTCGTATGCGCGACCAGCTTCGGATGCGGCGGCGGCAGTTCCTCGGCGGCATGGGCGCGGGCATCGGGGCGAGCCTCGTGGCGCCTTCCTTCTTCGCGCGCAGGGTGCTCGGCGCGAACGACGCGGTCGCCATCGGGCACATCGGCGTCAAGAACCAGGGGCGCGGCAACCTCAAGGCGTTTCTCAAGCAGACGCTCGCCGTGTGCGATGTCGACACCGACGTCCTGCGCGCGGCCTACACCGAGGCGAAGAAGACCAATCCCGCGGTCGAGGGCTACACCGACTTCCGGAAGCTGCTCGACCGAAAAGACATCGACGCGGTCGTCACCTCGACGCCCGACCACTGGCACGCGCTCATCACGGTCCTCGCCTGCGAGGCCGGCAAGGACGTCTACTGCGAGAAGCCGCTCACGCTCACGGTCGCCGAGGGCCGCGCCATGGTGAACGCGGCGCGCGCGCACAAGCGCATCGTGCAGACGGGCTCGCAGCAGCGCTCCGACGCGAAGTTCCGCAAGGGCTGCGAGCTCGTGCGCTCGGGGTACATCGGCAAGGTGAAGAGGATCATCGTCGGAATCCCCGGCGTCAACTTCAACGGGCCGGCGGTGCCCGACGCCGAGCCGCCCGCGAACCTCGATTACGAGTTCTGGCTGGGGCCGGCGCCGTACCGGCCGTACAACGTGAACCGCGTGCACTACAACTTCCGGTTCTTCTGGGACTACTCGGGCGGCCAGATCACGAACTGGGGCGCGCACCACCTCGACATCGCCCAGTGGGGCCTCGGCATGGACGAGTCGGGGCCCGTCAGGATAACCGGCGAGGCGAAGTTCCACGAGCAGAAGTGGTACGAGGTCCCGCAGTGGTTCAAGGTCGTCTACACCTATGCGAGCGGCGCCGTGATCGAGTGCGGCATGGGCCTGAAAGGCGGCACGACCTTCGAAGGCGAGAAGGGCACGCTCCACGTCAACCGCGGGGTTCTCGAGACGACGCCCGCGGAGTTCAAGGACGCCGTCCTCAAGGCCGATGACGTGCGCCTCTACGAGAGCGGGAACCACCACCGGAACTGGCTCGACTGCATCAGGACGCGCAAGCTCCCGATCTGCGATGTCGAGATCGGCCATCGCTCGGCGACGGTCTGCCACCTCGGCAACATCGCGATAAGGACCGGCCGCACGCTGACGTGGGATCCTGCCAAGGAGCAGATCGCCGGCGACGAGGAGGCCGCCCGCATGCTCGACAAACCCTATCGCGCGCCCTGGAAGCTGTGAGCCGGGGAGGCAGCCGAGGGTCCGGCCGGCGGTCAAACAACG
>DHGK01000075.1 GCA_002402755.1 Planctomycetes bacterium UBA4800 | reverse complement strand
GTGCGGCATCTGACGGAAAAGAAACCACAGAGGCGCAGAGAGCACAGAGAAGAAAACGGAGAAAGACCGCCGCACTTGACACGGCCCCTAACGTCTCACGTTCCGTTCTCTGTGCCCTCTGTCTTCTCTGTGGTGAATCAGAAAGAGCACCACGAAGGACGCCGGAATGTGATCTGCTTAAGGCGGAGATTCGCGCGTTCGGGATGCCCTGTGAACGGTTACCAATTGAGGTACACGGGCTTTCTTGCGTGGAACACGGTGATTCTTTGAGTACCTTCTCGATGTGCATGGTGCGCCGGAATTCATCCCTCGCCGCCATCGTGTACGCGACGCTGGTCCTTGCGGCCTCGGCGCCGCAGGCCTGCGCCGACACCGTCGCGGACTCGTACGCCGACTGGTCGACGACAGGCACGCAGGGCGCCGGGGGCTGGTACAACGGGTACTACAACCGCACGGCCGACGCGAACAAGACGTACGCGGCCGCCGACTTCACGCAGTTCGGAAGCCAGTACTGGAACGGCTCCCTCTATGACCTCGATCTCGGCGCCGGCGGAGCCCCGTGGACCGAGCTCGGCCAGCTCGGCACGCACCCGAACGGCACGAACAACGGGGAGGAGCACTGGACGGTCCGCCGCTGGGTGTGCAACCGGTCGCTGCCGAACGCGGAGATCACGTGGCACATCCGCAAGACCAACACCGGCTGCGGCGATGGCGTCGCCGGATACCTCTTCATCAACGGGATCCAGGCCGACACGGCGGCGATCGCGTACAGCGACGGCACGGGCGTGACGCGCATGGTCGCGCGCACGCTATCGGTGGGCACGGTAATCGATCTCGCCCTCACGCCGGGCGCCGCCGCGCAGGACGGCTGCGATGGTTCGGCGAGCCGCCTGACGATCGACGACGGCTGGTCCGATGCCGACAAGGACGGCATCGTCGATGCGCAGGACAACTGCCCGTACGTCGCGAATCCGGGCCAGGCCGACCAGGACGGCGACGGGGTCGGCGACGCCTGCGACAACTGTCCCGGCGTGCCAAACTCCGACCAGCGCGACCGGGACCGCGACGGCATCGGCGATGCGTGCGATGCGCTGGTGACGTTCGATTCCCTCGCCGTCGTGATCAACGAGATTCACTACAATCCCCCCGGCGATGCGGAGCTGGAGTTCCTCGAGTTCCACAACCCGAACGAGACGGCGATCGATCTCGGCGGCTGGAGCATCGTCAAGGGCGTCCACTACGAGTTCCCCGCCGGGACATCGATCCCCGCCGGCGGGTACCTGGTCGCCTGCCGGAATCCGAGCGTGCTCGCGCCGGCCTTCGGCCTCCAGGAGAGCCTCCTGCATGCCTGGGGCGACTTCGCGCTCGACAACAACGGCGAGACCATCGCGGTCGTCAATGCCAGCGGCTTCGTGATCGACGAGGTCAAGTACGACGACCTGCCCCCGTGGCCCGTCGCGGCCGATGGGCTCGGGACTTCGCTCCAGCGGAGGTGCGCGTCGAGCGTCTCGACGGCGCCGAACAACTGGCGCGCCGAGCCCGGCGATGCGCCGACGCCGCTGGCCTCGAACGTCGAGACGCAGTGCCCGCCCCCGCCGCTGCCGCCGCCGCGCGTCGCGATCAACGAGATTCACTACCACCCGTTCGGGGACCTCGACACGGAGCTGGAGTTCGTCGAGCTCGTGAACACGACCGGCGTGCCCATCGACATGAGCGGCTGGTACTTCCAGAACGGCATCGACTACACGTTCCCCGACGGCGTGATCATCGAGCCGGGCGTGTTCTTGGTCGTGTGTCGCAACCAGACGGCCTTCCGCGCCGCGTTCGGCAACATGCTCGCGTTCGGCGACTTCCTGGGACAGCTCTCGAACGACGGGGAACGCATCACGCTCGTCGATGCCGAGGGCGGCCTGGTCGATTCGGTCAGGTACGGCCAGTCGGGCGACTGGAACGCGGCCGCGGACGGCCTTGGGTACAGCCTCGAGAAGATCATGCCCGCCGCGGCATCCGACGACCCGGCGAGCTGGACCGACAGCGGCGCCTTCGATGTCGAGGGCCAGACCGGCTGGCAGACCGTCAGCGTCGAGGGCGTGGCGACGAGCAGCGTCCTGTACTTCTACCTGCTGGGCGTCGGCCAGTTCCTGATCGACAACGTCGCGCTGGTCGACACGGCGAATCCATCGGTGAACCTGCTGCCGAACGGCGGCTTCGACGGCGCCATCGCGCCCTGGGTGGGCTCCGGCAACCACGTGAAAAGCCGCTGGAGCCAGGATCCGCTGACCGGGGCGATCTTCGATGTGCCGGCGCTCCACGTCATTGCCGAAGGCGTGGGCACGGGGTCGGGAAACTCGGTCGCCGTCACGACCGTGACCCCGCTGGACACGACAGGTGTGACCCGCTACCGGCTCACGTTCTCCTACCAGCACGTGAACGGAAGCCAGGAGCTCATCGCGCGCCTCTCCGTGTCGACGGCAAGCCGCGGGATCTACTGCGCGCTCACGCCGGCGGCGGGCTCGGTGTCGCCGGGAGAGCGCAACATCGCCGCGCGCGCGGGAATTCCGCCATTCGTGTCGAACATCAACCGCGTCCCGCACGAGCCGTACGCGAACGAGCCCGTATCGATCATCGCCCGGATCGACGGCGCGCCGGCGAACGTCGATCTCATCGTCTATCTGCCGCAGACCACCCTGACGCTTCCCATGCGCGACGACGGCGCCTCGGACGACGGCGCCGCCGGCGACGGCATCTACGGGGGCATCATCCCGGGCCAGCCGCACTACACGGCCGTCACCTACCAGATCGACGCAACCAACGACGCCGGCGGACGGCTCTTCCCGGCGCGCACGGACCCCCAGGGCCGCTACGGCTACTTCGTGACGAACTACCAGGTCGACTCGGTCCTGCCGGTCTTCACGATCATCGTGCCGGGCGATCCGCGCTCGTTCGCGGCCGGCCTGAGCTGCTCGACGTATTCGACCTGTTCCTTCGCCTACCAGGGCGACCTGTACTACGCCATCGGTATCCGCGCCCGCGGGCAGAGCGTCTGCGGCGTCTACAAGCGCTTCCTCAAGCTGAAGTTCCACCGCGGCCACGACTTCCAGGGCTGCCGCAAGCTCAACCTGCAGAGCCTCTGGACGGACAAGTCGTTGATCCGCGAGCGCATGGCGTGGGACCTCTTCGGCGAGATGGACAATCCCCAGTGCTTCCACCACTTCGTGCGGATGCACGGGAACGGCGGCTACTTCGGCCTGTACGCCGCCATGGAGCACCCCGACAAGCGCTTCCTGAAGCGCAACGGCATGAACGATGCGGGCAACCTCTACAAGGCGTACTACGCGGTCGAGCAGCGCGACGGCGGCATCTACGAGAAGAAGACCAACGAGGACGGCGACTACAGCGACCTCGTCACGTTCCTGCACGCGCTCCACGACACGCCGCCGGCGAACCTCGTCGCGTTCTTCCAGCAGAACGTCGACACGGACATGATGATCGACTACCAGGCCTCGCAGATCCTCGTCAACAACAGCGACTACCCCCACAAGAACCACTACCTGTACCACGACACCAGGACCAACCGCTGGATGCCGACGGCCTGGGACCTGGACCTGGTCTACGGCAAGGTATGGGACCCCACGTACGGCGTCCTCAACGACAAGATGCACACGCCCGGCATCTCGCTCTGGTACACGACGAACGTGCGCGGCGCGGGCATCGGGAACCATCTCCTGGACAAGTTCTTCTATCAGGCCGGCACGTACTTCCGCCGCGCCTATCTCGTGCGGGTCTGGGATGCGCTCATGGAGCACCACACGCCGGAGGCCTACGAGAAGAAGATCCTGCCCTTCCATGCGCTCATCTACGACGAGCAGCTCGAGGACATCGCGGTGTGGGGCCGCTCCCCCGCCACGGCCAACGATCCGACCGCGCCGGCCGAGTTCGAGCCGAACCTGGACCGCGTGCGCGCGCACACCGCGGCGCGCCGCACGTGGCTTCTGAACGACATCGTCGACCGGGAGAGCACGTACGGCGTGGGACGGCGCGAGTACATCGACAGCGTCGCGGTGTTCATGACGGCGCACCCCCGCCTCATGATCACCGAGGTCATGTACAACCCGCCCGGCGGCGAGGAGGGCGAGTTCCTGGAGCTGTGGAACAACTCGGGATCCACGATCGACATTGCGGGGTGGACGATCGACGGCCTGGAGCAGACGGCGCTCGACGGGCAGGTCCAGCGCTTCGTCTTCCCCGCGGGGAGCACGATTCTCGCCGGCGAGATCTTCGTCGTGGCGAAGGATCCCGCGACGTTCCAGGCCCGCTACGGATTCTCGGGGAAGGTGTTCGGGCCGTATCCCGGCAACCTCAACAACGACGGCGAGGTCCTGCGCGTCAAGGACAACGGCCCGGGGTATCCCGCAACGGTCGACTACCTCGTCTATCGCG
>DHGK01000249.1:5225-7969 GCA_002402755.1 Planctomycetes bacterium UBA4800 | reverse complement strand
CGCGCCGTGCATCAGGCTCCCGCTTCTTCCTCCGCGGCGGGGCGCGCGAATCCCTCGAGAAACTCCCCCGCGAAGGCGGCGAAGCGGCGCGCCGCGATCGCCTCCCGGATGCGCGCGAAGAAGCGCTGGAAGAAGCACAGGTTGTGAAGGGTTCCCAGGATGGGCCCGAGCATCTCGTCACGGTTGTAGAGGTGGTGCAGGTACGCCGCCGGCGTGCGCGCGCAGCACGGGCACGGGCACCCTTCCTCCAGGGCCGTCATCTGCAGCCTGAAACGGGAGTTGCGGATGTTGGCCGTGCCGGCGAAGGTGTACAGGCGGCCGTTCCGGCCGCAGCGGGTGGGAATGACGCAGTCGAAGAGATCGACGCCCGAGGCGACCATCGGAAGGATGTCTTCGGGCTCGCCGACGCCCATCGCGTAGCGCGGGCGGTCCTCGGGCAGCGCCGCGGCCGACGCCTTCACCACGGCCGTGCGGGTCGGCCGGTCCTCGCCGACGCTCAGTCCGCCGATCGCGTAGCCGGGGAACGGCATCGCTGCGAGCCTCTCCGCGCACGAGGCCCGGAGATCCGGCCACACGCTTCCCTGGAGGATGGCGAAGAGCGCCTGGTCCTCGCGCGAGCGCGCGGCGAGGCAGCGCTCGGCCCACCTGAGCGTCCGCGCGGTCGCGCGCTCGGCGGCGTCCTTCTCGCACGGGTAGCCGGGGAACTCGTCCAGCACCATCGCGATGTCGCTTCCCAGCCGCTCCTGGCACCGGACGGCATCCTCGGGGCTCAGAAAGCGCACGGCGCCGTCGACGTGCGACTGGAAGCGCACGCCCTCCTCGCCGACCTTGCACAGTTTCGCCAGCGAGAAGATCTGGAAGCCGCCGCTGTCCGTGAGGATCGGCCGGTCCCAGCCCATGAAGCGATGGAGGCCGCCCGCCTGCTCGATGACGTCGAGCCCGGGGCGCACGAGCAGGTGGAAGCTGTTGGCGAGTATCATCTCGACGCCGAGGGCGGCGAGCTGCTCGGCGAGGACGCCCTTGACCGTGCCCTGGCTCGCCACCGGCATCAGGACCGGCGTGGCCGCGCTGCCGTGCGCCAGGCGGAGGACGGCGGCGCGGGCGTCCCCGTCGCGCGCCGTGATGGTGAAGAGCTCCATGGCGTCCCTTCCCGAGCGCCGCGGGTCAGAGGCCGGCGGCCGCCGCCGCGCCCTGCGCGGCCTGCGCCTCCCTCGACCACGCGCGCATGAAACCGATTCCCGGGTAATAGTACCGCAGGATCCGCAGGTAGTCGCGCCCCCGCCGCGCCTGCCCCTGCGCGCCGTACTGGCACATGCCGACGCCATGGCCGAATCCCCGTCCCTCGACGCGCAGGACGTCGCCGTGGACCCGGAACGCCGTGAAGGCCGTGCTCTTGCAGCTTCCCTCGCGCACGCTGTTGAGCGCGGACCTGAAGATCGTCGCCAGGATATCGATGGGTCGTCGCGGATCCCGGTCGTGCGTGATGCGCACGTGGTTCGCGTAGATGCCGCCGCCCTCGGCCGGCGCGACCGGCTCGATCGCGGTGATGCGGCCGAGGGCGAGCTTGCCGCCGGCGCGCGCCGCCAGCGCGTCGCGCACGTGCCGTTCGTTGTACTCCTCCTGCCAGGCGTAGGCCGAGCTTTCCGAGCAGAACGTGCACGTCGTACCCTCCAGGGGCTGGATGTCCGGCTCCTTGGCGAACTCCGCGGTCGCCGACGCCTTGCGCGTGTTGCCGCCGCACGTCGAATGGTAGTAGGCCTGGAAGACCTTGTCGCCGTACACCATCACGAGGCCGCAGGTCTCGGCGACGACGGCCTTGACGCGCGCGTTCGCGGCGGCCTGGCCGCGGTAGACCTGCGAGAAGGTGTCGTCGTCGAGGTGCCATGCCCGGCGCGCGCCGATGAAGAGCCAGTTGTAGAGCGCGTACGTGCGGCTCGCGATCGCCTGCGCCCGCAGGGCATCGATCTGGAAGCGCGCGGGCATCTCGCTGCCGACGACGCCGAGAAGATAGGTCTCGAAGTCGAGCTCGTTCACGACGAGCGCCTTGTCGGGCGCGAACTCGAGGACGCCCGTGTACGGATCCTTGTCGATGTAGAAGCAGCCGGTCGGCTCGGCGAGGACGAGCCTGACGCGGTGCGGCGTCACGAACGGCGCGGCCGAGTCCTGGCCGGCGTGCCACTTGAGCGCGCCCCCTTCGAACTTCACGGTCCCGTCGCACGGCCCGAGGGNNAGCGGCGGGAGCTGCCCGCCCGGGAAGATCGCCCTGAGGGGGCAGGTCGACTGCAGGAAGACGCCGCCGCCCTCGGCGGCGCGCCGGGCGATCTGCTTCAGGCGCACGCGCACGGCCGGCCCCGCGGGCTTGAACTCGCCGGGCACGAGCAGCGCCCGCGCCGCCGACCGGTCCGGCTGCAGGACGACGATGAGCGCCGCGAGCGCGCCGATCGCGACCAGCGTGATCGCGATGCGCCTGTCGCGGACGCTCAGTTGTGCCACGTCTCCACCACCTTCGCGGCGTCGGGCGTCAGGATGCGGCCGCGCGGCGTCTTCAGAAGCAGGCCGCACTGGATCAGGTACGGCTCGTAGACGTCCTCCACCGTGCGCTCCTCCTCGCCGATGGCGACGGCGATGGTCTTGAGCCCGACGGGGCGCCCTTCCTGCGCGGCGATGAGGGCGAGGATGCGCCGGTCGGTCGGATCCAGGCCGTTCCGGTCGACGCCGAGGCGCGTCAGGCCTTCCAGGACGAG
>DHGK01000249.1:0-5179 GCA_002402755.1 Planctomycetes bacterium UBA4800 | reverse complement strand
ATGCGCGGCGTGCCGCGCGAGCGCCCGCCGAGGAGGAGCGCGGCCTCGGGCGCGATCTCGACGCCGAGCTTGCAGGCCGAGCGCGCGACGATCCGCGCGAGCGTCTCGGCATCGTACGGCATGAGCTTCTCCAGGACGCCGAAGCGCGAGCGGAAGGGATCGCTGAGCAGCCCCTCGCGCGTCGTGGCGCCGACGAGCGTGAAGGGCGGGATCGCGATGCGCAGGCTGCGCGCGTTCGGCCCCTTGTCGACCAGGAGGTCGACGACGAAGTCCTCCATCGCCGCGTACAGGTACTCCTCGATCTTGGGATTGAGCCGGTGAATCTCATCGATGAAGAGGACATCGTTGCGCGCGAGCTTGGTCAGGATGCCGAGAAGATCGGGCGGGGACTCGAGCACCGGCCCGGAGGTGACGGTGAAGCCGGACTCCATGTCCCTGGCGATGAGGCTCGCGAGCGTGGTCTTGCCCAGGCCCGGCATGCCCGAGAGGAGCACGTGGTCCATGGCCTCGCCGCGCTCCTTGGCGGCGGCGATGTAGAGCTTGAGGTTGGCGACGACCGATTCCTGGCCCTCGAACTCGTCGAACGATGCGGGCCTGAGGACGCGTTCCTGGCTCTCTTCCCGCTCTTCCAGGAGCTCGGGCCGCACCGCCGACCCGCGCCGGGGCATTCCTTGGCCGGCAATCATGGCGCTCGTTCCTTTTCAGGCAAGGGCCGCACAAAGCACAAGAGCTGGCAACCAGCAGAGGATTATACACGGCGGGGGGATGAGGTCCAGGCGCGGGCGCGAGGCGCCCGCGGCGGCGGCGCGCGCGTCAGTTGAGGCCGGGATTCTCCGCGGGGCCGGGCGCGGTCGTGAGCTCGGCGGCCGTCTTCAGGAACGGGCGCCACCGCTCGAGGCTCTCGGGGAGTTCGATGGAGAGCAGGTCGGTGAACCGGTCGACTTCCGTGGCCGGGATGCCGCTCTTCAGGCGCGCGAGCATGTCCTTGAGGTCCGCGAGCCCCTCCCTGACGAGCGCCTCGACGTCGGGCTTGCCGGCGCCGAGGCACGTGCAGCAGTGATGGATCCCGTCGGAGAAGAAGGCCAGGTCGCTCGTGAAGGCGCCGAGGTGCGCGAAGGCGTCCGTGCGGCGGCCTTGCTTGACGAGGGCGCCGATGGCGACGCTCTTGGCCTTGAGGTTGTCGAGCGCCTCCAGCAGCCCCTTGATGATCGAGCGCACGATCCTCTCGACCGGCACCGAGCGGGCCCGGAGGAGCTTGAACTCCCGCGCGCGGCGCTCGCCGAATTCGGGCTCGGTGGCCAGCGTGAGCGCCGTGCCGTCCAGGGTGAGCTCCGACACGACCTGGCCGCGCTGCGAGCAGTGGGCCCTGAGCTGCGTGAGGACATCCTTGAGCGTCGCGTCCGGCCTCGCCGTGAAGGGCGCTTTCTCGCCGTTGAGCTCGATCTTCATGGGCGCTCCCTTGTCGCCGCCGGCCTCGCGGCGGGCCGCGTGCCTGCGCCGCCCGTGCCGCCGGCAGGCCGCATCATCGCACATTCCCCGGGATTTGTCTGCAAGAAAGCCGCGGTCGCCCGCGCCGCCGGCCGGCTACAGGCGAGTGTCGAGGACGAGGCCGACCGCGCCCGGCGCGCCTTGCCGGAAGCGCGCGAGCGCCGCCGCGGGCACGATGCGCAGCACCGCCCCGGTCCGCGTGTCGATCACCTGCACGGCGGGTCCCTCGGGCCGATCGCAGGGCTCGAAGCGGAGGTTCCGGGATTCGGCCTCGCGGTTGAGCTCCTCGAGCTGCGCGGCCGGCGCCGTCGGGCGTGCGTCCGGCGGGTCGTCGTCCGGCGCCTCGCGCCCGGTTCGCATCGGCGTGCGCGGCGGTCGCTCGTGGGTCGTGCCGTGCTCGGGCGCGACTCTGCCGACCCGCGTGTTCCCGGCAGGCGGGAGGCGGACGCCGGGGACGCGGGCGAACATGTCCTGAATGCGTGTCAGGTCGACCTCGGCCATGGTCGTTCACCCCGCGCGGCGTGCTCGGCCGCGCGCCCCGGGCCGCCGTCCTTGCGAACTCTCGCGGCCGGACGCATTCCCCGCGCGCCCGGCCGCGAGCGTTCCTCATCGCGCGGCCGCGGCCCGGCCGGACGATGTCCTCCAAAAGCCGTGCTATCGGCGCTCGTCGTTCTCGGGTGCCGTCGTGTCCTGCACCGGCGGCCGGTGCGCGTTCTCCTTGTACAGCTTCACCGCCTCGCTCAGCGCCGGTTCGCCGGCCTCCGCGGCGCGCGCGTTCTCCTCGCGGATCGCCAGGTACACTTCCTTGCGGTGGACCGGCACCTTGCTCGGCGCGCGGATGCCCAATCGCACCTTGTCCCCGCGGATGTCGAGGACCGTCACCTCGACATCGTCCCCGATCATGATCGTTTCCTCGCAGCCTCTCGAAAGGACGAGCATCGCGGTTCAGGCTCCCTGGGGAACCCCCTCCCTGGAAAAGATGCAGTGTGCCGCCGTGTACTCGGGGGCGGACAGGATGAGCTGCATGCCGAGGCGCGCGCGCGTGTTGATGGCGACGGGCGCCTGCAGGTTCGCCGTGATCAGCCGGGGGTCGCGCGGCACCGTGAGGATGACGGCGACGACGCCGTCGGCCGGGTCGGCAAGCTCGATGGCGCTCAGGTCCTCGATGGCGGCGGGCAGCCGGTACCGGGGGAAGAAGACGAGCGGGTCGGCGATGACGAAGGAGAGATCGGGGCGCTCGATCGCCTGCAGCCGGCGGAACGGGCCGTCTTCGGGGCGGGCGATCACCACGTAGCGCGCGAGGGCCGGGAAGCCGAGCAGGCCGCGGGGGAAGAAGATGATGTCATCTTCCCGGACTTCGATCTCCCCGACGCGGGTCGTGGCGAGCTTCACCGCGTCCGCGTCCCGCGCGGATTCCGCTGTCGGCCCGCCGCCCGCCGTGTGGAAGAAGCGCCCGCTGCCCATCGTTCAGATCCTGGGGCTCGGCGCCGCGGTTTCGGCGGCGGCCGCAGCCGCGCCGGCGGGCCAGCCTATCTGAGCGCCGGCGCCGTTCGGAAGCGAGAGGAAGATGTGAATGTGGTCGAGCGTCGCGCCGGCGAGCGTTCGGTTGCGCTGGACGACGTTGTCGATGCGGCCGGCGGCCGTGCGCAGCTCGTCGCGGACCTCGATGAGCTCCAGGCCGGTCTCCTGCGTCACGTAGGGCACGATGGCGCTCACGCGCATCAGGGCGGGCCGGTCGTGTTCGAGCAGCTCGCCGATGCGCGAGGTCGCGACGAGCCGCTCGGCGTCCAGGGCGGCGATGCGGTTGATGAGCGCGCGCTCGCGCTCGACGACCGCGTCGATCGCATCGAGGTCGAGCGAGCGGAGTGCGCGCTCCTTGTCCTCGACCGCCTCGGCCAGCTCGCGATGGGCATCCAGGTGCCGGTACAGGACTTCGATGAGCGCCTGCGCCAGCGGCTCGAGTTCGTGCTGCTCGACAGTGGGGTTCTTCATAGCTCGCGTCCTTGCTCGCCGTCGCCCGCGGCGGATCCTTCCCCGATGTCCGTGCCGGCCGGGATGCCGTCACGGCGCCTGCAGTTGATGTCGGCGGCCGCGGCGGCGGCCTTGATCCGCGCGTCGCGGCGCGCGTTCACGGTCGGAGGGGGGAAGGTTGTCGTCGGGCGCATTGTTCGCATCCGGGGAACTGGAAAAGCAAAGAGCGTGCCGAGTTTCCCGGAACTCGAAAACGGCCTCCGCGGGCCCGTGCGGGGCCGTTCCGGTAATGTCGCGGCCGGTTCGCGCGGCGGAATTTGCCGCGCGGGGCGAAGTCTGCCGCGTGCGCGCTACGGCTCGGCACCGGGCGGAACGGAGGGAGATGCCTCGGGCACGTCGGCGGGCGTGTCGAGGCTCTTCGTCCCGTCGCGCTCCTCGTACGCGGCCTTGACGCGCACGACGAGCACCTGGTGCGCGCCCGTGAGGAGATAGCGATCGAACGTGAGGCCGTACTCCTCGATGCGCTGCGCCGTCTTGTCGCGGTCGATGATGGCGATCTTCTCGAGCGCGGGCGCCGGCCCGATGACGATCGTTCCGAGGAACGGCGCCAGGCCCTCGGGATCCTCGACGAACTCCGCGATGTCGCAGATGCGGACGTAGTCGCTCGCGACCCGGACGATGGCCTTGAGCGAGATGATCGTCGCGTTCTTGGCGTGGTACGCGGCAAGCATGGAGACGGGCTGCGCATCGCCGCGCCAGCTCGACGGCGACGGGCCCGAGAGGAACGAGTCGAGCAACCGATCGATCTCGTCGTGCCGCGCCTCGATGGGCGGCGGGTCGCTCTCGACGTCCTGGGCGGGCATTGCGGCCTGGGGGGAGGAGGGCGCGGGCGTTGCGGGAACGGGCCTCTCGCCGGCCGGGAGCTCGTCGCGCGCTGGAGCCTCCTGCGCGCACAATGCCGCGATCAGCATGAGTTCACAGAGCATGGTTCTTTCCCCTTCGCCGAGGCCGATCCCTTTCGCATCGCGTGCGGCGCGCATTTCCCCGGGGTGCGGCCGCCGCGTTCTCCGCCCGCGCCGCCGGAGTGTCGATGCGCCGGGGCGCGCGGCCGGAGACTTCGCTCACGTATGGTGTATATCGTACGTTCGGCGGGCGTTGATCAGCATATTCATGGCGGCGACCGCGTCGATGCGCGGCTGTTCGTGAGAACGCGGCGGGACGCGATCCGCCTCCCGGAGGTCCGCGTGGGGGCGGGCGTCAGGCGCGGGGGCCGGAGCCGCGCCTGAGCCTCCCCGATACGCATACGTGCCGTCGCCCTCGGCGATGAACGCGCCCGGGCGGGCGGCGGCCGCGAGTGCGTGCCGTCCCGCCCGGACGTCTCCAACCCGATTCACCCAATGCTCCTTGATACGGATACTTGCCCCTTCCCCGTGGAACCGTAGAAGCTGATCCTCTACGTTCAGAACCCGGTTACCCTCGGCGGTCCCGAGCGAGCCGGCCGGCCCGTGCATGAGAGTGCCGGCCCGCGCGTATGAGGCGGACTCGCCATCGGTCGCTGCGAAGCGCGCTTCTTCTTTCAGGGCGATGCGGAAGGGCTTCGAGGACCGAGTGTGTTCTTCTTCGTGACGGGATGCAAGACGCGCGCAGGCGGCGGCGAGGCACGCGCGGAACGTCGCATGGCCGGCCTCGTTCGGTTTCGCGCCGCCGCGCGCGAACGCGA
>DHGK01000068.1 GCA_002402755.1 Planctomycetes bacterium UBA4800 | reverse complement strand
AACAAGATCGCGGCCACGCTGGGCGCCGCCGCGGCGAGCTACACGACGGCGCCGCTCAAGCGCGGCGCGCACGAGATCTGCGTCCTCGGCGTGAACGCGGTCGGCAAGCAGAGCGTGCCGCGCTGCTGCACGATAACGCTGGACGGCCTTGCGCCGCCGGCGAAGCTCGCCGCGGCGCTGGCCGCCGTCGAGGGGCGGCCGGCGCTCCGCGCGACGTGGGAGAACGCGGACTCGTATGCCGCCGTCAACGTGTACCTTGACCGCGGGGCGGGTTTCGTCCTCGCCGCGGCCGCGGCGGGCGATGCGAGGGAGGCGACGCTGGAGCTCGGCGACGTCGCGGGTTTGACACAGGTCGCCATCGGCCTTGAGGGCGCCGGCGACGGCCTGACGAGCGCGATGGCAAGCCTCGTCGTGCCGCTCCAAACCCCTCCCGTCAACGTCGTCGTGTGCCTGTACGATGCCGGCGAACGCACGGTGCGCATCTTCTACGACGCCGGGGAAGTTCCCGGCGGCGCCTGGGATTCGATCGCGGTCCTCGCGGACGGCGCGAAGGTCGCCGAATTCGATCCTGCCCAGTCTCCCCAGTTCTTCGCTTTCGAGCCTGACGGGAGCCTCGAGAGTCGCGTCACGTTCTCGCTGCGCGGGACCTGGCAGGGAATCCCCTCGGCCGCGGGCGCGGGCTGCGAGGTCGACCTGGGCGGCGGCGCGCTGTTCATCCGCGGCGACGTCAATCGCGACGGCGCCGTCAACGTGAGCGATGCGGTGCGCCTCCTGCGCCACCTCTTCGCGCAGGCGCCGCTTTCCTGCGCCGACGCCGCCGACGTGGACGATGACGGGCGGGTGGACCTCGCCGACGCGACGGCGCTCCTCGGCTTCCTCTTCACGGGCGGCGGCCCGCCGGCGCCGCCCTTCCCGGTCGCGGGCGCGGATTCGACGCCGGACGACCTCGGCTGCGAATGATTAATCGGGCGCGCGCCGTGCGGCTCGGTACGGGCGCAGCTTGCGGATAGTGAGCGCCGGCAAGAAGTTACGGCGGAGGACGGCGCCGGCGGCGCCCGGGCGCCGTGAAACGCGGCCGAGGAACAGCCGCGTGAGTCTTGTATTCGACCGGCGTTCTTGGTATCGTGGATGTTGGTCGTTGTAGTTTCGGTTGTTGTTTTCTTCTTCTTCTCTTGAGAGGCGAGGTGCTGGCATGAATCAATCCGCAACCAGGTTTCTTGTTCTTCTCTTGCTTGGCGCGATGCTCGCGTCGACGCAGGCCGGCGAGGTGGTGATCTACACCGGCCAGGCCGGCTGGATCGCCAAGGCCGATGCGGACGCGCAGGCGCAGATCTGCGTCAACAAGCTGAATGCGTGGGGGATCCCGAACACGTGGTACTGGGACGCCACCACGGCTGCCGCCGACAAGGCCGCGATCGCGACCTGGATGACGGCGAAGACGGGCAACGGAGAGCCGGACGTTCTGATTCTCTACGGCGTCTTCCCGGAGACGATCTATCCGCCGCCCAACGTGCAGCCCGACGGCTCCATCGCCGAGCTCTTCATCGAGTCGACCGACGGCGACATGATCATCAACCACGGCGACGCCATGTTCTTCGTGACGGGCGCCGGCTCGAACAACACGTACACCGGGCTCCAGAGCATGATGGACAACACCCTCATCACGCAGGCGGCCGACAACACGCCCATGAAGATCACGGCCGCCGGCAAGGCGATCGCGTCGAGCCTGAACGAGTTCTGGAGCGACCGCATGTGGTTTCCCGCGCAGCTTAGGGGCGAGTGGTTCGTCGAAGCGGCGCTCGCGCGGAATCACGACGGCACGCGCGTCGAGGCCACGATCATGCGCGACGGCCCCCGCGGCCGCCTGATGATGCTGTTCCAGACGAACGGGGAAGGCTGGAACCCCAAGGGCGCCGTGGCGGCCGAGGTCTGCTCCTGGGTCTTCGGGGTCAACCGCGGCGCCCCGACCGCAGTCGGCGTCAGGGCCGTCAAGGCGGCCAAGGCTGCGATTTTGGCGTTCCCTCCGGCCACGGGCGTGACGGACACGACGCCGGTGGCGTGGGCGGGAGATGCGGTGGAAGTCACCGTCGACTTGCTTGAGGCCACGGGCAGCTCGACCTTGTCGGCCACGGATGTGACGGTGAATCTGACGACCGACTCCGCGACGGGAAGATTCGACACGGCGGCGGACGGTAGCTTCAGCGCCTCATCGATCTCCGTCACGATCCCCGCCGGGAGTCCTTATGTGGACGTGTACTACAAGGACGCCGTCACCTGCACGCCGACGCTGACTGCGTCGTCCGCGAGCCTCGCGTCGGGGTCCCGTCTGATGAAGATCTTCGCGCGGACTTACGCGCCCGGCGGCGAGGTCGCGTTCTACACCGCCGGGGTGAGCTGGGTAGGCGCGGCGACCGCGAACGCCCAGGCCCAGATCGCCGCCAACAAGCTGAGCATCCTCGGAGTCACGAGCGGGATCTACTCGGCTATCGACGATCCGGTGCTGCTCGACGAGGCGGATCTCGCGGCCTGGATGACGGCCAAGACGGGCAACGGCCGGCTCGATGTCCTCATGATCTTCGGGTTCGTTCCGCCCACGATCTACGCCTACAACAACACGCAGCCTGACGGCTCCATCGCGGAGCTCTTCATCGAGTCGACGGACGGCGACGTCATCATCAGCAGCGGCGACGCCTTCTGGTACGTGACTCGCACGACGAACAACGGGTACAACGGGCTTCGGTACTTGACGGACATGCGGGACTTCCTGCAATCGGCGGGCACCATCACTTCCGTCGTGACGCCCTTGGGACAGATGCTCACCCCGAGCCTGAACAATTTCACGAGCGACCGCCCCTTCTGCATCGATATGCTCCTCAACAACTGGCTCGTGGAGGCGGCGGCTGCAGGCGGCATCTCCGGCGGGCGCGCCGCGGCCGACCCCGTGTGCATACGCGATGGAGACCGCGGGCGCATCATTCCCCTGTTGCAGCGCAGCGACGACAACTTGCCGAGAGGCGCCGTGGCGGCCGACATCATCGCGTCGCTCTACGGATACATGCCCGCCGTTCCCACGCAGTTCGCGCTCGTGGGCAGGACGGTCGGCGGCGTCGAGGAGCCGCTGAAGTTCGCCGCGCAGGTGCAGGGTCTCACCGGCAGCCCGGCCAAGGCGACCGCCGACACGACGGTGACGTTGACGGCGGATTCGGCGACCGGGAAGTTCGATGTCGCGCTGGATGGCGCGTACGACGGCTCGGTGACCTCCGTGCTG
>DHGK01000270.1 GCA_002402755.1 Planctomycetes bacterium UBA4800 | reverse complement strand
CGAGAAAACCGTGAACGGTTACCGCCGGCCCTCTTGCGCGGCCGTTTCTCCTGTGGTCACATCGAGCCGGCCGGCGCGGCCAGGAGGAGCCCATGGGACGACTTGCACGTTTCGGCGTGTCGCTGGAGGATGAGCTGCGCGCGCGCTTCGACCGCCGGAACGCGCGCATGGGGTACACGAACCGTTCCGAGGCGATCCGCGACCTCATCCGCGAGTGCATCATCGAGGAGGAGGAGTGGGCCCCCGGCGCGGGGGAGGCGGTGGGCATCGTCTCGCTCGTCTACGACCACGATCACCTCGAGCTTCCCAAGAACCTCACCGAGGCGCAGCACCGCCGGCACGCGCTGATCGTCACGGCCACGCACGTGCACCTGGATGCCCACAACTGCCTGGAGGTGCTCATCCTCCGCGGCGCGGCGGGCAAGATCAAGAAGCTCGGCGAGGAGCTCGTGAGCCGCCGCGGCGTCAAGCACGGCAAGCTCGTCCTGACGACGACCGGCAGGAAGCTCAGGTGATCGCGTTCATCCTCGGCGGGGCCGGCAGCGGCAAGACGCACGCCATCATCGAGGAGATCCGCGCCGAGCTGGCGCGCGCCCCCGACGGGCCGCCGCTCATCTGGCTGCTTCCCGAGCAGGCGACCTTCCAGGCCGAGACGGCGCTCCTCGCCGGCCCGGGACCGGCCGGCGCGACGCGGGTTCACGTGGTCAGCTTCAGGAGCCTGGCCGACCGCGTGTGGGATCACCACGGCCTGCCGCGCAAGCCCCTCCTGACCGCCGCGGGCAGGCTGCTCATCCTGACGCGCGTCCACGCGCGCGTGGGCGCGGGCTTGACCGCGTTTCCCGGGGACATGCGCCGGGGGGAACTGGGCAGTGTCGCCGCGCTGCTCGCCGAGCTGATGCGCCACGGCTGCACGCCCGCGGCGCTCAGGCAGCACGCGGACGCGCTGGGCGCGAAACCGCTCGGCGGGAAGCTGCGCGACTGCGCGCTGCTGCTGGAGGCCTACGAGGCGGAGCTGGCCGCAACCTGCCGGGATCCCGATCTCGTCCTCGGCGAGGTCGTGAAGCTCCTGTCCGGCTCGACGTTCGCCGCGGGCGCGCGCGTGTGGGTCGACGGCTTCGCCGGCCTCAACGGCCAGGAGCGCAGGGTGCTGCGCGCGCTCGCCCGGCGCGCCGCCGAGGTCAAGATCAGCCTGCTCATCGATCGCGCGGACGGCGGCCGCGGCGCGGCGCTCCATGCGCCCGTCGAGGAGACCTACCGCGCGCTGCTGCGGGATTTCGAGGAGGACGGCCTGGCCGCGGCGCCGCCCGCCGTCCTGCGCGACTCGACGCCGAGGTTCGGGAAGACGCCCGAGCTGCTGCACCTGGCCGCGCATCTCTTCGCGCCCGCGGCGCCGCCCTACGCCGGGCCCGTCGCGGCGATCGAGCTCGTGCCCTGCGCCGCGCCGCGCGCCGAGGCCGATGCCGCGGCCCGCACGGTGTGCGCGCTCGTCGCCGAGCGCGGCCTCAGGTACCGCGACATCGCGATCATCGTGCGGGATCTGGACCCCTGGCACGATCTGCTCGCCGCCGTGCTGGCCGAGCACGGCATTCCGTACTTCATCGACCGGCGCCGCACGCTGCTGCACCATCCGCTCGCGGAGCTCGTGGCGGCGCTCGGCGAGGCGCTTGCCGATTCGTTCTCGAGCGCCGCGATGCGGCGCGCCCTCAAGACCGGTCTTCTGCCGCTCGAGGAGCGCGAGGCCGATGTCCTCGAGAACTACATCCTCAGGTGCAACCTGCACGGCGACCTGTGGTGGGAGGCCGGGGCCCTTCCCGGCATGCGCGAGGTGCTCGGCGGGAGCGCCCGCGACGCGTGGCTCCGGGAAGCCGAGGCGCTCGTCGCCCGGCTCGCGGCGGCGCTCTCGCCGTGGCGCGCGTGGAAGGACGCGGCGGCGCCGGCCGAGGGATGGGCGCGGCGGCTCTACGAGTTCACGCGCGGCATCGGAGCGCTCGACACGCTCCTCGATCTCGCCGCGGACGCCGAGCGCGCGGGCGAGCTCGGCCGGGCGCAGGAGCACCGGCAGGCGGTCGAGCGGTACATGGAGCTCCTCGACGAGATCGCGCGGGCGGGCGGCCCGGAGCCGCTCGGCGCGGCCGACTTCTTCGAGTTCCTCGCGCTCGGGCTGCAGGGGTGGGACATGGGCCTGACGCCGCCGCGCTGCGATCAGGTGCTCGTCGGCGCGATCGAGCGCAGCCGCCACCCCGAGCTCCGGGCCGTCATCATCGTGGGCTTCAACGACGGGCAGTTTCCGCGCGCCGTCCAGGAGGATCCGCTCCTGTCGGATGCGGAGCGGGCGGAGCTCGCCGCGGCCGGATTCGTTCTCGATGCGGGCAGCATGGAACGCGTGCACGAGGAGCGCCTGCTGGCGTTCATCGCCCTCACGCGCGCGAGCGAACGCGTGTGCATCACGTGGTCCGAGAGGGACCAGGACGGCGCGCAGCTCTTCCCCTCGGTCTTCCTCGGCGAGCTGCGGGCGCTCTTCCCCTCGCTCGGCGCCGCGCCGCCGGACGACGCGCTGCTCGGCGCGACCACGCCCGAGCGCGTGGTCGAGGGATGCCTGGCCGGCGGCCCCGGCCGCGCGCGGTTCGAGGCGCTGCGGGCGGCGCTCGCCGCCGACCCCGAGCGTGCGGCGCGCGCCGCGAACGTCGGCCGCGCCGCGCTGATGCCCGCGGCGCCCGAGACGGTGCCGTGGGCCGCGGCCGAGCCGCTCGGCGTGAGCGTGACGGAACTGGAGTCGTTCGCCCGCTGCCCGTTCCGGTTCTTCGCGGCGCGGAGGCTGCGGCTCAAGGAGCGCGAGGAGTTCGAGCTCGGGAAGCTCGAGCTCGGCACGCTGGCCCACCGGATCCTGGAGTGCATCGGGCGGCGGCTCATGGCCGGCGGAGAGCCGCTCGCGGCGCTCGATGCCGGCGCGCGCGCCCGCCTGGCGGCCGAGGCGGCCGATGCGGTCCTCGGCGAGGACGGGCGGGCGGCGCTCGAACGCGACGCGCTGCTGCGCTATCGCGCCGCGCGCTGCGTCGATGACATTGCGGCCTTTCTCGCCGTGCGCGGCTTCATCGAGCGGCGCGGGGCGTGGCGGCCGTGCGCGGTGGAGCTCGAGTTCAAGGACGGCGCCGGCGCGGCGCCCCTCGCGTTCGAGGCGGGCGGCCGGTCGTTCGCCGTGCACGGGAAGATCGACAGGATCGATGTGTCCGAGGAGGGGCCGCCGCTTCTCTGCGTCTACGATTTCAAGGGCTCGATCGACTTCACGCTCGATGCCGTGTACCACGGCCTCTCGCTGCAGCTTCCCCTGTACCTGGAGGCCGCGCGGTTGAACGCGCGCGCGCTGGTCGGTCGCGACGCGGTCGCGTGCGGGGCGCTGCTCCACGCGACGCGCGCTCCCCTCGATGCCGAGGACCGCCCGCCCGAGGAGCCGGCCGAAGAGGGCCTGCGGCCCAGGTTCAAGCCGCGCGGTCTCCTCAGCCTGACGGGCTTGCGGCGCTTCGAGCCCGAGCTCGTGGACGGCGGGAGCGGCCGCTCGGCGTGCTTCGCGTGCACGATCAAGAAGGACGGCATGCTCGGCAACCGGCGGACGTCCGACGTACTCACGGACGAAGAGCTCGATCTCCTGCTCGGCCATGTCCGCGCCGTGACGGTGAGGCTGCTCGGCGCGATCGCGAGCGGCCGCGCGGCGGCCGTGCCGTCGCTCCACCGGCGCACGATCGCCTGCCGCGGCTGCGATTTCAACGCGGTCTGCCGGTTCGAGCGCTTCGGGCCGGGCGAACGGTACCTGCCGCACAGGACGTACGGTGTCGCGGAAGTGCTCGCCGCGCTCGGCGCGCCGTCGGCGCCGGAGGACGGCAATGGCTGAGATCGCCTGGACGGAAGCCCAGAGGCGCGCCATCGAGATTGCGGGCGGCGATGTGGCCGTGTCCGCGGGCGCCGGGGCCGGTAAGACGGCGGTCCTGACGGCGCGCGTCCTCAGGCACGTGAGATCGGGCGTGCCGATCGACCGGCTGCTCATCATCACGTTCACGGACAGCGCCGCGCGGGAGCTCAAGACGCGCGTCGCCGAGGAGCTGCGCAAGTGCATCGCGGCCGAGGGCGGCGCACACCTGCGGCCGCAGAGCCTGCTCCTCGGCCGGAGCTGGATCAGCACCATCCACTCCTTCTGCCTGCGGGTGCTCAAGGAGCACGGCCTCGCGGCCGGCCTCTCCGCGCGGGCGCGGGTGCAGCAGCGCGACGAAGCCGAGCTGCTGGCCGAGGAGACGGCCCAGGACATCGCCGGCGAGCTCCTGGCCCGCGATGCGCACACCCAGGCGCTCGTCGGGGACTACTGCGACGGCAATGTCCGCGAGTACGTCGCGCTCGTGCGCCGCGTCGCCGCCCTGGCCGACTCGCTGCCGGATGCCGGCGAATGGCTGGCGGCGCAGCGCGCGCGGGCGAGCGCGGGGGAGTTTCCGGCGGACGAGATGCGCGCGCACCTCGAGTCGGAGGTCGATCGCGCGATCGCCCAGGCGCGCGAGTCGGGCCGGTTCGTGCGCGGCCTGCCCGCCGCGCTCGCGCCCTATGCCGCGTACATCGAGGGGATCGCCGATGCGGCGGCGGCGCTGCGCGCGCGCCACGGGGATTTCGAGGGGCTGCGCGCCGCGCTGGCCGCGCTCGAGTTCGGCCGCCTTCCCTCCCCGCGCGTCGGCGACGATCTGGCGCACGACCGGAAGCGTGCGGCCCGCGCGGTCACGGATGCGCGCGACATGTTCAAGAAGGCCGTTCTCACGAAGCTTGCCGCCCAGACCGAGGAGCAGTACCGCCGCGGCGAGCAGATCGTCGCGGGGCCGGGCGCGGCGCTGCTCGATGCCGCCATCCGGTTCCGGGCCGAGGTCAGGCGGCGCCGGGCGGCGATCGAGCTTCTGAGCTTCAACGACCTGGAGCGCCTCGCGCTGGAGCTCCTGGGAGGCGGCGGGCAGGCCGGCGAGGAGATCGCCGCGAAGCTGCGCGAGCACTTCGTCGAGGTGCTCGTCGATGAGTTCCAGGATGTGAACCCGCTCCAGGATCGGCTGCTCGGCCTGGCGGCGCGCGGCAACCTGTTCTGCGTCGGCGATCTCAAGCAGAGCATCTACCGCTTCAGGCTCGGCGAGCCGGCCATCTTCGCCGAGCGGATCCGCGCGGCGAGGGCGGCCGGCCCCGGCCGCTGGGTGCCGCTCCAGGAGAACTTCCGCTGCCGGGCCGGGCTCATCAGGGTGATCAACGGCATCTTCGAGTACCTGATGACCGATGCGCTCGACGGCATCGGCTTCGATGCCGCGGCCGAGCTCCGGGCGGGGCGGGCCGAGCCGGTCGCGGACAGCACGTTCGGGGCGCCGTTCGCGGCGCTGCACGTCCTGCCCGACCGGGCCGCGGAGGAGGACGAGGACGGCGAGCAGGACGGCGGCGGGGACATGGAGCGCGCGGAGCGGGAGGCGCACGTCGCCGCGCGGGAGCTCGTGCGGCTGCGCCGGGCGGGATTGACCGTGGGCGCCGAGCGCAGGCCGCTTGCCTGGCGCGACTGCGCGATCCTCCTGCGCGCGGTCAAGGGCCGCACGGCGGCCTACACGCGCGTCTTTGCGGACGCCGGCATTCCGGTCGCGGGGCCGTCGAGCGGCGATCCCTTCGAGCAGCTCGAGCTTCGCGACCTGCTCGCGCTCACGGCGGTGCTCGACAACCCGCGGCAGGATATCCCGCTCGCCGCGGTCATGCGGAGCCCGTTCGGCGGCTTCGGGGTCGAGGACCTCGCGGCGGTGCGGGCCGCGGGCGGCGATGCGGAACGGTTCCACGCCCTCGTTCTCGACGGCGGGGCGGACGGCGCGGGGCTCGGCGCGCGCCTGGCGGAGTTCCGGGCGAAGCTCGGGAGGTGGCGGCGGTATGCGCGCGAGCTTCCGCTCGGCGACGCGCTCGGGAGGATCATCGCCGAGAGCGGCTACATGGCCTACGTGGCGTCCTTGCCGCGCGCGGCGCGGCGGCGCGCGCACGTCATCGGGTTTCTGGAGCGCGCGCGCCAGTTCTCGACCTTCGCCGCCCAGGGTCTGCGGCGGTTCGTGCGCTTCCTTGAGGATCTCAGGGAGCAGGATCGCGAGCTGGGGGCGGCGGCGGTCGAGGAGAGCGCGCAGGATGCGGTGCGCATCGCGAGCATTCACCAGAGCAAGGGCCTGGAGTGGCCGGTCGTGGTGGCGGCCGACATGGGGCGGCAGTTCAACCTGCGGGATCTCTCGGCGCGCGTCGTGTGCGACCGGGCGCTCGGCATCGGCCTCAGGGCGCCCGATGCGGCGGCGGGCGTCCACTATCCGACGGCGCGCCACCTCCTCGTGTGCGCGCGCAAGAAGCGCGAGCTGCTCGCGGAGGAGATGCGGCTCCTGTACGTGGCGTTCACGCGCGCCCGCGAGCGGCTCATCATCATCGGCAGCGGAGATCCGGATGCGCTCGGGGCGCATTTCGACCGGCCCGACGAGGGGACGCGGATCCCCGACCACGCGCTGCATCACGGCGCGCGGCCGCTCGCGTGGGTGTGCCGGGCGCTCGGGCGCCTGGCCGCGAACCCGGAGATCGGCGGGGCGGGGCTCGTCACGCGCGAGTTCCACGAGCGCGTGCCCCCGATCGAGCGCGCGGACGCCGCGGCCGAGACGCCGGAGGCCGCGGGGCCGGATCCGGTGATCGAGAGGATGCGCAGGATCCTCCTGCATCGCTACGAACACGAGGAGGACACGCGCAGGCGGGCCTCGTTCACGGCGACCGAGCTCGGCGCGCGCGCGGGCGGGGCGGCCGCGGCGCCGCCGCGCGAGGGCCCGGCGCCCGCGCGGGTGCCCGTGCCCGAGTTCATGCAGCGGCGCGATGCGATCGAGGGCCGGGAGCGCGGGCTTCTCGCCCATCTCTTCCTGCGGCACATGGACCTGCGCGCGCGCGACCTCGGGGCCGAGTTCGAGCGGCTTGCGGGCGAGGGCGTGTTCGAGCCGGGGCACCGGGACGGCATCGACGCGGACGCCCTCAGGTGGTTTCTGGGGACGCCGGAGGGCGCGCGCTGGGCGGAGGAGCCCGAGCGCGTGCGGCGCGAGGTGCCGTTCTTCGCGCGCGTGGACACGCCGGGATCGCCGGTGCTCCTGCGCGGCCGGATCGATGCCGTGAGGTGCGGGGACGACGGCCTGGAGATCCTGGACTTCAAGACGGATCGCGTCGATGCGCGCGAGGCGCCGGCGCGCGCCGAGTCCTACGCGCCGCAGCTCATGGCCTACAGTTGGGCGCTGCAGGCGATCTGGCAGCGCCCGGTCGCCGCCGCGGCGTTCGTGTTCCTGTCGGCCCGGGCGATTGTGCCGGTGCCGGAGTGCCGCGCGCCGCTGCCGGAGCTCGCGCGCCGCATCGAGGCGTTGATCGCGGAACGCGCGGCATCCCCCGCTGCCGGATGAGGCGCGGGGGGATGCGGATCCCGAGGCCGGCGGAACTTGACTCCGGCGCGCGTGTGTTCTACTGTTGATGGCGGTGATGGTGTGGACGGGCTTGCATGAGGAGAGATCCATGAGAATTCCGGCGATCGTGTCGGCACTGGGCGCCGCGGTACTGCTCGGAGGATGCAGCGACAGCGACAGCCGTCGCTCCGGCGGCCCGAGCGAGGCCGAGCTTCAGGCGCGCGAACTGGCGGCGGCCGATTCCATGCAGGGCTTGCTGGACTCGTACCTGGACGTCATCGGCGGCGTCACGGGGCTGCCGGACCCGGCCTACTTCCTGCCGGGCTTCAACCTGGACGGGTGGGACCGGAGCCAGTATCTGGCCGCGTTCTGGAACGCGGACGAGGCGGCGGACGCGGGCGGCGGCGCAGTCACCATCTGGTTCGGCGACGATACCGACTACAGCGTCTACGACCTGTGGATCAATTCGTCGACGAGTCCGTACAATCTCTCGCTGCCCGTCGTGGTCGAGCTCGGCATGCTGGGGGGAACGGTGCTGGCGGGCGCGCCGTTCAGCAGCTACATGGCGCTCTGGAACTTCTTCATGCTGGAGAATCCCGACGATACCTTCAGCGTGACGGCGCAGGCGCCCACGTGGGAGTACGAGGCGGTCGACCTTCCGCCCGGCTGGTTCACGTTCAACTTCATCGTCAACGAACTCGCCGTCAACGGGAAGACCGTCTACAGGACCGTCGGCGACACGAACGACCCCGCGTTCTACGTCATCAAGATCCAGTCGGTCGCGGGCGCGACATTCCTTGTCGATGTCGCCCTGCTTGCGGTGGGGAGCGGGTCGCTCGCGAATCCCCATGTCCGTCTCGAAGCGCGGCTCTTCTACGACGGGAGCCCCGCCCATATCGCGAGCCTCGGCCTTGGCAACACCGCCTTCACGCAGAATCTCAGGGCGCGGTGGACGGACTTCCCGTTTGCGAGCGGCATGCTCGTGCTGCCCGGCGGTCTCGCGGCGGGCAACTACACGCTCGTCGTTCGCGCCGAGACCGCGACCGATGATCCCGACGAGGTCATCGCCTACGACATGGTGACGATGCCGATCGAGGTGCTGCCGTAGAATCCTCCGCTCCGGCCCCTGTCGGGCCGCGCGTCCTGAATTCCTGTTAAGCGTACAGTTCACACTTGACGAAGAACGAGAATGTGGTACAGTAGCGTACAGAGACGAAACCGGAGACCAACAGGACGTACGGTCGCGGAGACGCACGACAGGAGCCGATGGCGGAGGCCTCGAAGGGCCTTCACAGGTTGCCAGTTTGTCCCATAAAGTCGTACAAGAAACCTCGGTCTCCGGTTTCTCTCTTTCTCCCGGCCCGCCCGCGGCGCCGCGGCCGCGGCCGGCGGGACGGGGCGTTCCGGAGACGCGGCGAGGCGCTCGGCGCCGGCTCGATGTGAAAAACGTAAAGTCGGCAGTTGACAATCCGGCGCCGGCGCCGATATACTAGGCTGAAGGACTGGAGACCGCTGGAACATACGGTCACTGATGCACGGGGCCGACGTGAGATGCCGGCGAGGGAGGGCATCTCCGGGCTACCACCTTTACGTAAACGCGTATGAGGTTCAGGTCTCCGGTCCTTCTTTTCTTGTTCGCGTGCGCGCGGGCGGGGCTCCATTCTCTTGCCCGGATACCGGGCCGCCGCTACAATCGCGGCTCGTACGACGGACAAGAGGAAGATGACGTTTTCACGACCGCCTGACCCGCGCGTCATCAACGACGTGATGATCTTCGGCCCGGATCTCCTGGCGGTCGATGCCGCGGGCCGGCCCCTGAGTCCCATCGCCTCCGTCTTTCCCCGCCACCGCGCCGTCGTCACGGGCCGCGGGATTCACGCCACGCAGGCCGGCATGTTCATCGATTACCTGGCCTCGCGGGTATTGACCCAGGGGAGCGGCGGGTTCCAGTACGAGGACGAGGACCAGGTCTACCAGGACGCCGTGGCGCTGCTCATCCACGGGCAGGTCGTGCTCATTCGCTCGGAGCCCGCCGCCATGGAGCGCATGTTCGCGGCCGACGAGATCCTTCAGAAGGTCGTCGCCAAGGAGCAGATCCAGTTCACGGGCGTGCATCTGCCGGAGGTGCGAGCGCATCTCAGGCATCGCGGCGAGAGCTGGCGCATGTCGCAGCCCTCGCGCTCGGTCGAGGAGATGTGCGCGTATATCGAGCGGAGCAGGGCCTCCGTGGGCACGGGCGCCGTGTACTACCACAACGCCCAGACGGGCAGCCGATTTCTGTCCTACACGGAATTCATGCGCATCCGGCCGCTGCTTCGCAGCGACACGGCCGAGGCGCTGGCGCGGCTCAAGGAGATCGTCCAGTTGACGCGCCTGATCAACAACCAGGGCGTGCGCGAGCTCGCGCTCTTCCTGGAGAACGGCCGATCGCTCGAGGTCTACGCGCTCGAGGGCGTGATCGCGGAGCTGCAGAGGCCGGACGGGCCGGCGGATGTCGCGGCCGCCGAGACGCGCTTCGACGAGTTCGCGGCGGCCTTCGCGGCGGCGGCCGGCGAGGATCTGTGCACCGACGACGCGAACGATCCCGCCTGGCGGACGGCCATGTTCTGCCGCCTGAGCGACATCAACGAGAAGGCGGTCGAGGAGTGCGTGCTGGGGCTCAGCCAGGAGTTCTACCTCAACGTCCGCTGGCTCCCGGGTGCGCGCATCGTCGACGGGGAGCTCCTTTTCGAGCGCAACGTCGAGAACCGGATCGCCAGCCTGATCGCGTACTTCCACGGCGCGCACGAGGGGCTCGCGTCGATCAACATCGGCCGGGTGGAGAGACCCCAGAATCCCGACCGCCCGCGGGATGAACGGCGCGATGTGCTGGTCATCGCGCTCGGGTTTCCCGACGGCCGTGAAGAGCTCCATGTCGCGCGCATGGCGCGGTGGGACGTCGTGCACCGGCTGAATCAGGGCAAACCGCTCGTGCAGGCGATCGGGGAGACGGTCCTGTACCGCGGGTTCATCTTCGATCGGCTGCACGCCGCGACCGAGCTCCACATGCCGATCCCCCCTTTCGAAGAGCTGCAGATCGAGGACGAGCTGCCCGGGGGCGGGCTGAAGTACCCGGTCTTCTTCTTCAGCCGCCCGTACGTTCCCGGCATGGTCTCCAGCCGCATCCCGCCGCACCGCTACGGCGGGGAGCACAAGGAGCGGTTCATCACGGGCCTGGCCGGCTGCCTCGGCCACGCGGCGCTCGTGAGCCTCGCGCTGGGCCGCGCCGATGTGTATCTCGGGACGGTGCACTTCGACGACGGCGACGAGATCGTCCAGCTCGATGCCGAGGGGATCCCGTGCCGGGTGGTCATCGCGGAGACGACCGGCTCGTTCGCGGACTGGTGGACGCCGATGAAGGACCTCCTGCCGCAGTGCCTCGTCCGCGTCGCGCAGCATCTGGAGAAGGCGCGCGCGCAGGGCGCGAGCGCGGCGGCGCTGAACGCGGCGGCCGGCGCGTTCGCGGCGCGGTTCCTCGAGGAGCTCACGCGCACGCAGGAGCTCGTGCGGACCGCCCGCGCGCGGCTGTACGCGCTCTTCGCCGACCGGCAGCGCGAGCCCGGCGGCATTCGCTTCCGCTGGGAGCACGTGCTCGCGCGCATCGAGACCACGAACGCCGGCGAGCTGCGCGAGGTGATCGAGACCTCCCCGGCGCTCGCGCCGTACCGGCGGCGCGAGGCCTGAGCGCGGCGGCCGCCGCGGGCGTCACTTCTTGAGCGCGAACCCGGCGCCGGCGCGGATCTTCTTGACGAGCTGGACGACCTTTGCGGTCTCGCGCGCGAGCGTCTCGAAGTCGCCGGCCTGGACGAGCTCCTTGCGGATCAACTGGGAGCCGATGCCGATGCACGCCGCGCCCGCGTTGAACCACGCGGACAGGTTCTCCTCGGTCGGCTCGACGCCGCCCGTCGGCATGATCGAGGTCCAGGGGCAGGGGCCGAGGACCGCCTTGACGAACGCGGGGCCGCCGACCTGGCCGCCCGGGAAGATCTTGACGATCTCGGCGCCGAGGGCCTCGGCCTCGGAGATCTCGGTGACGCTGCCGCAGCCCGGAATGTAGGCGATCTTGCGGCGGTTGGCCGCCGCCGCCGCCTCGCGGCTCAGCATGGGGCCGACGATGAAGTTCGCGCCGGCCGCGATGTACAGCGCGCACGTCGGGCCGTCGATGACCGAGCCGATGCCGAGCACGACGTCGGGAAGCTCCTTCTGCATCGCGCGGACGAGTTCCCCGAAGGCCAGGTGCGCGCCGTCGCCCCGGTTGGTGAATTCGATGACCGTCGCGCCGCCCGCGGCGCACGCGCGCACGATCTTCTTGGCGGTGTCCACGTCGTCGTGGTAGAAGACGGGGACGATGCCGATGTCGATCATGCGGCGGTAGACGTCGAGTCGTCGAAAGCGGGCCATGCTGCGGTCTCCTCACGCGGGCGGTCGAGCGCCGCCCGTCACGCGCCGCGCGGCCTCGACCCGCATAGTCTACCAGACGCGGCCGGCGCCGCGCCACGCGCCGGGGCTTCTGCGGCGGCCGATTCGAGGATAAGATGCTCCGTAACCGTTCACGGTTTTCTCGCCGTGCTTGGATGCACAGACATGCGGCATCTGA
>DHGK01000272.1:20853-31775 GCA_002402755.1 Planctomycetes bacterium UBA4800 | reverse complement strand
GACGATGGATTTCATGAGAAACCTGCGCTTCCCGGCGGCCCGCGCGGCCGCGTTCGCGTTCCTGTGGTCATCCGCCGTTCTCCCGGCGCCCTCCGCCGTCGTCCGCGAGGACTGGTACTTCCGGGAGACCCTGCCGGCCATCGACGCCTGGGAGACGATTATCGGACGCTGGGAGAAGGACGATCCGGCCGCGAAGCAGGCGCCCCTCTTTCCCGTCCCCTCCGACGGCGCCCCCGCCGTCTGGCCGAACCCGATACCCCTCATGCTCCTGCCGTTCGAGGACAAGACCGAGCGCGTCGAGCTCGCATGGGTCGAGGGCAAGGTGCGCGTCGCGCGCACGCCCGCGCAAGGCGCGCCCGCCGAGCAACGCGTGGCGGCGGGCGCGACGGTGCGCGGCTGCGCGCACCCCGGCGGCGGCGGGCACGACCACTGGTACCACGGCTGGGAGCGCGCGTTCGACCGCCTGACGAGCCTGCGCCCGGCGCCGGCGCCGTTCGGCATCGCCGCGGCGGCGCCGCTCGATCTGGTGCGCGGCGAGAACCTGATCGCGCTGGCGATCAGGAGCTGCGCGGCCGAGGAGCTCCGCCTCGATCTGACGCTCGCGGTGCGGACGCCCGACGCCCCGCCCGCCGTCACGACCCGCACCGTCACGATCGCGCCGCGCGGATCGGCCGCCGTCGAGCTGCCCATCGCGCTCGAGCGCGAGGGCGGCAGCGTGATCCTGGTGTCGATCCGGCACGGCGAAACGACGTACTCGATGCCGCTCCTTGCGCACGTCGAGTGCATGTCCGACATCGCGGCGCGCATCGGCGCAATTCTCGCCGACGCGCCCGACGAGGCGGCGGCGCGCGAGCTCGCCGCGATCGGCGCCGCGGCGCGCGCGTGGACGCCCGCCGGCGGCGCCTCGTGGCGAGAGCTTTTCGAGCGCGCGAGCGCGCTGCGCGACCGCCTGCTGCTCGCGCGCATCGACTTCGACACGCTGCTCTTCCTCAAGCGCAAGCCCTTCGACTCCGAGCAGCCCTTCATGGACGCCCACCACCTGCGCAACCGGCCGGGCGGCGGCATCTACCGGCTCTCGCCCGCGAGGCCCGACGGCGCCGTGACGCCCGTCGTCGACTCGCTCGGCGAGGGCGTCTACCGCGACCTCTGCCTCCACTGGGACGCAGACCGGCTGCTCTTCGCCTTCGGCAACGGCTCGGACACGTGGGACGGGAGTCAGAGCTACCACATCTACGAGACCGACCCGGCCGGCGCGCGCGTGACGCAGCGCACGTTCGGCCCCAGGAACGACTGCGAGCCCTTGTACCTCCCGCTCGGCAGGATCGGGTTCACATCCGACCGCTCGCAGCACTACGTCATGTGCGGGGCCGACCGCCACGCGCCCAACCTGTTCGTCCTGGAGAAGAACGGGGCCGTACCGCGCCCGATCAGCCTGAACGTCTTCAACGACTTCAACCCGAGCCTGCTCCCCGACGGCCGCATCATCTACAGCCGCTGGGAATACAACGAGCGCTCGGTCACATCGCTGCACAATCCGTTCACGATCAACCCCGACGGCAGCATGATGGCGCCGTACTACGGCAACGCCACGATTCGCCCGAACGTCGTGATGTTTCCTCGGGCCGTGCCCGGCAGCACGCTCGTCATGGCGCTCTTCACCGGGCACCACGGCCAGACGCACGGCGCGATCGGCTGCATCGACACGGCCCGCGGCGTCGACGGGCCGGACCCGCTCGCGATCCTCACGCCCGGGGTGCCGGTCATCGGCGAGAAGATCCAGGACAGCCGCAGGGGCTGGTTCAGCGACCCGTGGCCGCTCTCGGAGGACACGTACCTCTGCGCCTACACGCCGACGGTGCTTCCGTGGCTCGAGCGGAGCTGGGCGCTGTACGTCGGCGACCGCCGCGGCACGATCGCGCTCCTCCACCGCGATCCCTCGATCTCGTGCGCCGAGCCCGTGCCGCTCGTGCCGCGGCCCGCGCCGCACCCCTTCCCCGCGTCCCCGGCGCCGGAAGGCGCGGAGGCGCACCTCGTCCTCATCGATGTCTACGAGGGCCTTCCCGGCGTTCCCCGCGGCACGGCCGCGCACCTGCGCATCATCGAGGACCTGCCGCGCACCGAGGTCACGACGGCAAGCGTCATCGTCTCCTCGGGGACGGGCATCTACACGATCAAGCGCGTGCTCGGCACGGTGCCCGTCGCGCCCGACGGATCGGCGAGCTTCCTGGTCCCGGCCGACACCAACATCTACTTCGAGGTCCTCGACGCGCGCCACCGCGAGATCCAGCGCATGCGCAGCGTCGTGTGCCTGAAGCCGGGCGAGATCCGCACGTGCGCCGGCTGTCACGAGCCGCGCACGACCGCGCCGCCCAACCGGCGCGGCACGGCCTGGAGCGCCGCGCCCGCGCGGCTCGCCCCGCCGCCCTGGGGCGCGGCGACGCTGAGCTACCTGCGCGATGTCCAGCCGGTGCTCGACGCCAGGTGCGTCGCGTGCCACACGCACGACCGCGAGGCCGTCAAGGTGATTCTCACCGGCGACCTCACGAACCAGTTCGCGATCGCGTACGAGGAGCTGCTCCCCTACCTCAGCGTCGCCGACGCGATGCGCTGGGATCATCCCGACGACGTGTACCCGCGGCCGCCGTACACCTACGGATCGGCCGTCTCGCGCCTGACGAGGATCCTCGAGGCCGGCCACCACGGCGTCGCGCTGACCGCCGATGAGGAGCAACGCCTCTTCATGTGGATCGATGCCAACGCCGTGTACTACGACAGGTATCCGACGCCGCACTACGACAACCGCCAGATCTTCTCGGGGAAGACGGGCGAGCAGCTCGCGGCCGTCTACGGCCGGCGCTGCGCGGGCTGCCACGGCGAGTCCGATGGCCGCCGCGGAAACTGGTGGCTCAGCGTGAACCATCGCGACCTCGCGATGAGCCGCATGCTCCAGGCGCCGCTCGCCGTCGAGGCCGGCGGCTGGGGCCGCTGCGACGGCGCTGTCTTCGCCACGCGCGAGGACGCCGACTACAAGACCATGCGCGCGGCCCTGCGCGGGCTCTACGAGCGGCTCCGCCGCTTCCCGCGCGAGGATCTGGCCTCGCTGGTCGGGACGGCCGCCCAGTACCGCGCGCCCGTCCTGCCGCCGCCCCCGCCGCGCCGTCCCCCCGCCCCCGCCGAGCGCGCTCCCGACGGCTGGGTGTATCTGAGCGACCTCCCGTGGCTCTCGGCCGCCGCCGGCTGGTCGGCCAACAACGACAAGCTGCCTCGCCGCGACCGGGACGCCGAGGGCCGCGCGTTCCGCGCCGGCGCGGGCGCCCGCGCGCGCGGCATCGGCACGCACGCGCCGTCGGAGATCGCCTACCGCCTCGACGGCGCCTACGCCAGCTTCCGCGCGACGGCGATCGCCGCCGAGAACGGCGGGACCGTCGTCTTCAAGGTGATCGGCGACGGCAGGGAGCTCTTCACGAGCGCCGTTCTGCGCGGCGCGGGACAGGAAGCCGCCATCGACGTCTTGGTCGGCGGCGTCGAGGAGTTGCGTCTCATCGTCACCGACGCGGGCGACGGCTACAACGCGGACATGGCGAACTGGATCGGGGCGCGGCTGGAGAAGCGGCCCTCCGCGGACGCCGCGCGATAGCCCGCACACGGTCCCCCCCGCCGGCCGCCCGGCCCCATTGACAAGTCCCCGCGCACTATGAATCATCGGGGGACGCGCGCCGCGCCGCCCCGGCGGAATCGAGGGCCCGCGCGCGGCTCCGGGAGCTACTCAATGGACCTCATCGGCGAGTTCAAGCAGCGCGCCGCCGGGCGGCGGCTCAGCGTCGTCCTTCCCGAGGGGAAGGACCCCCGCGTCGTCGGCGCGGCGCGGCTCCTGCGCGACCAGGGGATCGCCGCGCCGATCGTCCTCGGCAAGCCCGAGGAGATTGCGGAGGCGACACGGTCCGCGGGCGTGACGCTCGACGGTATCGCCGTCATCGACCCGCGCGAGAGCGGCGATCGCGCGCGCTACGCCGCCCGGTACGCCGAAGGCCGCGAGGACCTCGATCCCGCCATCGCGGCGCGCATGGTCCGCAAACCGCTCTTCTTCGGCGGCTGCATGGTCGCGTGCGGCGACGCCCACGCGATGGTCGCCGGCGCGGCCAACGCCACCGCGACCGTGATCCAGGCGGGCGCGCTGGCCATCGGATTCGCGCCGGGGATCGCGACGCCGTCGAGCTTCTTCCTGATGGTCGTCCCCGATTTTCTCGGCCGCAGGGACGCGCCCTTCATCTACGCCGACTGCGCCGTGAACATCGACCCGACCCCCGAGCAGCTCGCCGACATAGCGCTCGCGTCGGCGGCGAGCGCGGAGAAACTCCTCGGCGAGCCGCCGCGCGTCGCCATGCTGTCGTTCTCGACCTGCGGCAGCGCGTCGCACGACCATGTCGACAAGGTGACGCGGGCCCTGGCCATCGCCAGGGAGCGCCGCCCGGATCTCGCGATCGACGGCGAGTTCCAGGCCGACACGGCGCTCGTGCCGCGCGTCGCGGCCAAGAAGGTCACGCGCGAGAGCGCGGTCGCGGGCCGGGCCAACGTGCTCGTCTTCCCCGACCTCGACGCCGGCAACATCGCGTACAAGCTGACGCAGTACATGGCGGGCGCCGCGGCCATCGGACCGTTCCTCCAGGGCTTCGCGCGGCCGATCTCGGACCTGTCGCGCGGCGCGACGGCCGAGGACATCGTCGCGACGTGCGCCGTGGCGCTCGCACAAGCATGAGCGCGGAGGAACGGCGGTACATATTCGGTGAATCCATGGCCCCGCGGGCGCCGGCTGTGGCCGGCGTTTCCCCCCTTCTCCTGAAGGGGGGACGGAAGGGGGGTTGTTGCAGGGTGAGCAGGGACGCCGAGCGGTTGCCGCGGAGAGAACTTCCCTCCCCGCCCCCGTGCGTCGATGGGACCAAGACTGCGCAATGAACGCGTGTATCGCGTGTCTCGGCCGACGGGTTCACCGAATATGTACGAACGGCGGCCCGCGATGAAGGTGCTCGTCATCAACTGCGGCAGCTCGTCGATCAAGTACCAGCTCTACGACATGCCGGCAGGGAACGTGCTCGCCAAGGGACTGCTCGAGCGCATCGGCGAGCCGACCTCGCGCCTCCTGCACCAGGCCCGCGGCGCCGCGCACGAGATCCCCTGTGCGGCCGAGGATCACGTCGCCGGCATGGAGACGATCCTCGCGACCCTCGCGAGCCCCGACAAGGGCGTGATGGGCGCCATCACGGAGATCGGCGCCTGCGGCCACCGGGTCGTCCACGGCGGGGAGGAGTTCACGGGGTCGGTCATCATCGACGGCGATGTCATCGCCTCGATCGAGCGCTTCGCCGACCTCGCGCCGCTCCACAACCCGCCCAACCTCGCGGGCATACGCGCGGCCCGGCGGGAGCTTCCCGACGTCCCGCAGATCGCGTGCTTCGACACCGCGTTCCACGCGACCATTCCCGAGGTCGCCTACCTGTACGCCCTGCCGTACGCGCTCTACGAGCAGTACCGCATCCGCCGCTACGGCTTCCACGGCACGTCGCACCGTTACGTCGCACGCCGCGCGGCCGCCCTGCTCGGCCGGGACAAGTACGACATCAACGCCATCACCTGCCACCTGGGGAACGGCTGCTCGATGGCCGCGGTCCGCGGCGGGCGCTCGGCCGACACGTCGATGGGGTTGACGCCGCTGGAGGGCCTCGTCATGGGAACCCGCAGCGGCGACTTCGACCCCGCAATCCTCATGTACCTGGCCGAGAAGGGCATGGACACGCGGCGGTTGAACTCGCTCTGCAACAAGGAGAGCGGGCTCCTGGGCATCTCCGGCATCTCCAACGACATGCGCAATCTCGCGGCGCAGGCGCGGAACGGCGAGCGCCGGGCGGCCCTCGCCATCGACATGTTCTGCTACCGCGTGCGCAAGTACATCGGCGCCTACACGGCGGTCCTCGGCACGCTCGACGCCGTGGTGTTCACGGGCGGCATCGGCGAGAACTCGCCGCTCGTCAGGGAGAAGTCGTGCGGCGCGCTGGCGCAAATCGGCATCGAGCTCGATCCGGAGAAGAACGCCCGCCCGCCGGCCCGCGAGGCCGACGTGGCCGCGGCCGCGAGCCGCGTGCGCGTCCTGGTCATCCCGACCGACGAGGAGGCGGCGATCGCCCAGGACACGTACGCGCTGGCCCAGGACAAGGAGCAGCCATGACCGAGCCGAGAGCGCTCACGTCCAAGGAGCTCGCGACCCTCGCGTCGCAGGGGTGCACCGCGGAGGACTGGACCAAGGTCGCGGTCGGCCCCGGCTTCGACGCGCTCAGGGTCCGCCGCACGCACTTCGGGGGCGCCGTGACGATCGGCAGCCTCGCCGGCGCCGTGCGCGGCCCGCACGGCATCGAGAAGCCGGCGGCGATCGAGGACGCCGTCCTCATCGATGTCCGCGCCGGGGACGACTGCCGCATCGCGCGCGTGGGCGTCCACATCGCCGGTTACGATATCGGCGACGGGGCCTGTCTTGAGGACGTGGGCGTGCTCCACGCGAATCCCGGCGCGGCCTTCGGCAACGGGGTCGCGGTCGAGGCGCTCAACGAGGGCGGCGGCCGCGAGGTCGCGATGTTCAACGAGCTCTCGGCGCAGTTCGCCTACCTCACGTGCCTCCACCGCTACCGCCCCGCCGTGATCGACCGGCTCGCCGCGATGGCGAAGGCGGAGGCCGCCAAGGGCTCCGGGCGCGGCACGATCGGCGCGGGCGCGTCGATCACGTCCGTGCGCGAGATGGTGGATGTGTGCGTCGGGCCGCACGCGCGCATCGCGGGCGCCGCGTCGCTCGTCAACGGCACGATTCTCAGCGCGGCGGTCGCGCCGGCGCAGGTCGGCGCGGGCGTCGTCGCCAGGGACTTCATCATCGGCGAGGGCAGCAGCGTGACCGACGGCGCCATCCTCGCGCGGACGTTCGTCGGCCAGGGCTGCCGGATCGGGAAGCAGTTCTCGGCCGAGAACTGCCTCTTCTTCGCCAACTGCGAGGCGTTCCACGGCGAGGCCTGCGCGGTCTTCGCCGGCCCCTACTCGGTCACCCACCACAAGTCCTCGCTCCTCATTGCCGGCCTCTTCAGCTTCTACAACGCGGGCAGCGGCACCAACCAGTCCAATCACATGTACAAGCTCGGCCCGGTCCACGAGGGCAAGCTCGGCCGCGGCTGCAAGACCGGATCCTTCGCCTACCTCATGTGGCCCTGCCGCGCGGGCCCGTTCTCGGTGATCATGGGAAAGCATGCGGGCAACTTCGACACCTGGTGCTTCCCCTTCAGCCACATCGAGGCGCGCGCGGACGGCAAGGCGCACATGATCCCGGGCCTCAACCTGACGACCGTCGGCACGGTCAGGGACGGCGCCAAGTGGCCCTCGCGCGACCGGCGCGCGGGCGCCGTCCGGCGCGACCGCATCACGTTCGACGTCCTGAGCCCCTTCACGGTCGGGCTCATGATGCGCGGCAAGGCGGCGCTCGCGCAGCTCATGGAGACGACCGACAAGGCCGTCGAGGAGGTGCCCGTCGGCGGGACGATCGTCAAGCGCCCGATCCTCAGGACCGGCCAGAAGAACTACCGGAACGCGATCGAGCTCTACCTCTACGAGCAGGCCTTCCTGCGCGCGGAAGCGGCGGCCGCGGGCGGGCGCGAGGCGATCCGCGAAGCCCTCGCGGTGCCGCCGCACGCGGTCTACAGCGCCGAGTGGGTCGACATCGCGGGGCTCCTCATGCCGGCCGGGCGCCTCCGGGACCTGGAGCACACGATCGAGCAGGGCCGGGTGGCCGACGCGGCGGCGTTCGGGGCTGCGCTCGACGCGATCGCGCGCGCGTATGCGGACGATGCCTGGGCGTGGGTCGTCCGGGCCTTCCGCGAGGCGGCCGGCGGCGACCTCACCGATGCGTCCTCCGCGGCCCTCCACGCCCTCGCCGTCAACTACCTGGCCGCCAAGCGCAAGTTCCTGCGGCTCGTCCTCGCCGATGCGGAGCGGGAGTTCGAGGCGTTCAGCCGGACGGGCTTCGGCATGGACGGCGGGGACGAGGACGCGGCCGGAGACTTCGCGGCGGTGCGCGGCACGTACGATCGCAACACGTTCGTCATGGAGATGCAGGCGGCCCTCGACGCCCTCGAGCGGCGCGTGAGCGCGTTCAAGGCGCGGATCGGGGCCGCGTGAGCCCAGGAAAGGAAGATGTGACATGCGCGTGATCATCCAGAAGGACTACGATGGCGTGAGCGCGTGGGCGGCGGCCTACGTCGCCTACCGGATCAACGGGCACAAGGCCGACACGCCGTTCGTGCTCGGCCTGCCGACGGGGTCATCGCCCCTCGGCATGTACAAGGAGCTCATCCGCCTCAACAAGGCCGGCAAGGTGAGCTTCGCCGGCGTGACGACGTTCAACATGGACGAGTACGTCGGCATCCCGCGGAACCATCCCCAGAGCTACTACGCGTTCATGTGGACGAACTTCTTCGGCCACATCAACATCCGCAAGGAGAACGTCAACATCCTCGACGGCAACGCGCCCGACCTGGAGACGGAGTGCGCCCGGTACGAGGAGAAGCTCAAGGGGCTGGGCAGCGCGCGGCTCTTCGTCGGCGGCATCGGCCCGGACGGCCACATCGCCTTCAACGAGCCGGGCTCGTCGCTCGCGAGCCGGACGCGCATCAAGACGCTCACCCAGGACACGATCATCGCCAACTCGCGCTTCTTCGACAACGACATCGCCAAGGTGCCGAGGACCGCGCTCACGGTCGGGGTCGGCACGGTCATGGACTCGCGCGAGGTCCTGATCATCGTGAGCGGCCACAACAAGGCCAGGGCGCTCCAGCAGGCGGTCGAGAACGGGGTCAACCACATGTGGACCGTCTCGTGCCTCCAGCTCCACCCCCACGGCATTCTCGTCTGCGACGACGCGGCCACGGTGGAGATGAAGGTCGGGACCGTCAACTACTTCAAGGACATCGAGCGGGCGCACCTGGACCCGAACGAGTACCTCAACAGGTGAGACAGGGAGGAACGCCATGACGGACGTCGCCTCGCGTATCAGGGCGGTGGTCGCGCGGACGCTCAAGGTCGATCCGGCGCGGATCACGGACGACGCGCGCTTCGTGCAGGATCTCGGGGCCGGCTCGATCCAGAGCATCGAGCTCGTGGCGGCCTTCGAGGAGGAGTTCGACATCGAGATGGACGAGGAGGCCGCGCTCGGGGTGAAGACCGTGGGCGGGGCGGTCGAGTTCATTGCCGGGGTGCTGCGGAAGAACGGCTGAGCGCGGAGGCTAGCGCCTCGCCGCGCGCCGTTCGTCCGCGGCGCTCGGCGCCGCCCGCACCGACATCGCCTCGATCTCGACGAGCAGCTCCGGGCGGCACACGTCGGCGACGGTCTCGACCGCCAGGCGGCTGTCGAGGCCCTCGCGCGCGGCGGCGCGCCTGAAGCCCTCCAGGTGCTCGGGCCCCTTGATGAACGCCGTCAGGTGCGCGACATCCGCGAAGGTGTGGCCGCGCGCGGCCAGAAGCTCGCGGATGACGTCCAGCGTGTGCGCGGTCTGCCGCTCCGCATCGCCCGCGTGAACGCTCGATCCCCCCGCGTCGATGCTCGCCGTCCCGGAGACGTACATCCGGCTGGAGCGGTCGTCGCACACCTCGACGGCGCGCGAGAACGCCGAGCCGTAGTCGAAGGCTTCGCACTGGCCGGGGCTCGCCACCATCTCCACCCGGGCGGACGCTCCGTTGGCGCGCGAGGCGGCGAGAACCCCCATCGTGCACGCCCGTCCCGCCGGGCAGCGGCCCTGGATGCCGGTGCTGGCCGGAAGCCAGCTCGCCCCGGCGCCGCCGATCAGCCCGACCTCGCTGAACACGCGCCGCCGCGCCGCGTTGAACTCGTCGTACCAGCCCAGAAGCTCGGGAACGTAGATCCAGGTTCTGATCACGTCGCGGTAGCCAAGGCCGGCGCCTTCGAGCAAGCGCCCGGCCTCGCTGAACATCGACAGGGCGTGCTCGCCGCGCGGGCGATCGGGGCCGAGCTCCGGCCGCGGTCCCACGCAAGAAAACGCCGCGTAGCACAGGCTCTCGCCGCGGAATCGGCGTCCCACGGGCCGCCCGTCGGCGATGAGCGGCGTCACGCGCGGCTTCCCATCCTCGCCCCGGGCCGCCCACAACTGCACGCCGGCGATCGCGGCCGAGCCCTCGCACGGCGCCTCGCCCACGAAGCACAGCGCGCCCTCGCCGTCGATCTTCCGGCGCTCGAACGCCCCGGCGCGGGCCGCCGCGACCTCCGCATAGGCCGCCGGGTCGGCATAGCACCGCTCCTGCACGATCTCGGCGCCGGCGCCGGCCAGGAATTCCGCAATCCGGCCGTACAGATCCTCGGCCGTCTCCATGGACCCGCCCAGCTTGACGCCGGGCCTGAAGGTGACGAAGTACTCCCTGACCGGGCCGCGCGCAATCTCCACCCTGGTCACGGGCCCGGCCGCAAAGCGGTCGACAGCCGCGCTGCGTGAGGGGCACCCCGACCTCAAATGCCGAGAGAGACTCTCCTCTGCCTTCATGAAGCCTAGAATAGCGCAAACGCGCCGAAAAGCCAATGGGGGCGCCCGCGCACCGGTCTTCTCCCGCAATGGATCGCGTTCCCTCGGCCTTGCTGATGCCTCTTTCCATCCACCACAGAGACACCGAGAACACAGAGAATAGAACGGGAGACGATGTGTAGCTCGGTCCCCATTGCGGTGCTCTCTCTCTCTGGTAACCGTTCACGGTTTTCTCGCCGTGCTCGGATGCACAGGTAGGCGGCATCCGACGGAAAAGGAACCACAGAGGCGCAGAGAGCACAAAGAAGAAAACGGAGAACGACCGCCGCACGTGACACGCCGCCGCGCAACGTCTCACGTTCCGTT
>DHGK01000272.1:0-20800 GCA_002402755.1 Planctomycetes bacterium UBA4800 | reverse complement strand
CTGTGCCCTCTGCGTCTCTGTGGTTGTTTCCGTCGTACTCTCGGTGCCCCGGCGGCTGGTTCTGTTTCCCGTTACTCGCGGGTGTCGACGACCCTCGCCACCTCGCCCGACTCCGAGCGCGCCAGCGTCTTCGGCTCGACGAACGTCACCCTGGCCTGCACGCCCGCCTCGATCTCGATCTGCCGGACGATCGCCGCCCGCAGGCGGTCGAGCGTCTTGAGCNNCGGATCTCCATGCCGTCCACGCCGTCCTTCCGGTCGACGACGACCTGGAAGTGCGGCGGCGTGCCGAGGACCTCCCGCATGATGCGATCGAGCTGCGACAGGAACACGTTCCGGCCGCCGAAGAAGATGCGGCCGTCGATGCGCCCCCCGATGCGGCGGATCCTGGCGAACGTGCGCCCGCAGGCGCAGGTCCCCGGGACGAGCGCGCTCAGGTCCCCCGTCCGGAAGCGGATCACGGGGAAGGCCTCCCTGGTGATCGTGGTGAAGACCAGCTCGCCCTCCTCCCCCGGCGGCAGCGGCCTGAGCGTCCGCGGGTCGACCACCTCCACGATGAAGTGGTCCTCGTTGACGTGCAGGCCGTCCTTGCACGCGCACTCCCCGGCGACGCCGGGTCCCATCACGGCGGCGAGGCCGTAGCTGTCGATCGCCGTGAGATGCAGCCGCTCCTCGATGCGCGCGCGCATTTCTTCCGACCACGGCTCGGCGCCGAAGAGCCCGACGCGCAGGTGCAGCGCCTGGGGCTGCACCCCGAAGGCGTCCAGCATCGCCCCCAGGTTGTAGGCCAGGCTCGGCGTCCCGACCAGGACCGTCGTCTTGTAGTCCCGCATGATCGTGACCTGCTTCTCGAGGCTCATGGCGCCCGAGGCGGGGATCACGGACGCGCCCAGCCGCTCGGCGCCCTGGTGAAACCCGAACCCGCCCGAGAAGAGATCGTAGTGGAACGCGATCTGCACGACGTCCTGGTCGCTGACGCCGGCCGCCGTGAGGACGCGCGCGGCGCAGTCGGTCCAGTGCCGCAGGTCGTTCTTCGTGTAGCCGACAACCAGCATCCGCCGGGACGCGCCGCGCGCGGAGTGAATGCGCACGACGTCCTTCAGCGGCACCGCGAACATGTCGTACGGATAGCTCCGCGCGAGGTCCTCGCGCGTCGTGAAGGGGATGTCCTTGAAATCTTCGATCGCGCGTATCTTCTCGAACGCCACGCCCGCCGCATCGAAGGTGTGGCGGTAGAACGCCACGTTGCGGTAGACGCGATTGAGCGTCAACTGGAGCCGCTCGATCTGGAGCTGCGCCAGGTCCTCCCTGCCCATCGCCTCGCACTTCGCGTCGTACATGGCCTGCCTCCCTGCGCCGCCCCGCGGCGTCACTCGTCGATCCGCCGGTACTCCTTGCCCAGATACGCGCGCTGCACATCGCGGTTGTCGAGCAGATCCCGCGCGCTGCCCTCGATGACGATCCGCCCCGCCTCCAGCACGTACCCCCGGTCCGCGATGGCGAGCGCGGCCTTCGCGTTCTGCTCCACCAGGAGCACCGTCAGCCCCTTCCCCCGCAGGCGGACGACGGCCCCGAAGATCTCCTTGACGACCTTCGGGGCGATGCCCATCGAGGGCTCGTCCATCATGATGCACCGCGGCGCCGACATCAGCGCCCGCCCGATCGCCAGCATCTGCTGCTCGCCGCCGGACAGCGTCCCCGCGAGCTGGCGCTGCCGTTCCCCGAGCACGCCGAACAGGCCGCGGACCTCCTCCAGGCGCGCGTGCGCCGCCGCGCGTCCCTCGCGCCCGCGCCGCGCGTACGCCCCGAGCATCAGGTTCTCCTGCACGCTCAGGGGCGCGAAGATCTGCCGCCCCTCGGGAACGAGCGCGCACCCCAGGCTCACGATCTTCTCGGCCGGCGCGTTCCGGATCGTCCGGCCGTCGAAGGCGATCTCGCCGTCCGTCGCGCGCACGACTCCCGCGATCGCCCCGAGCAGCGTCGTCTTGCCGGCGCCGTTGGCGCCGATGAGCGCGACGATCTCCCCCGGCGAGACGTGCATGGACACGCCCTTGAGCACGCGCAGGTTGCCGTAGCCGGCCTCCAGGTTCAGCACCCTAAGCATGGTCGTCACCGAGGTAGATGCGGACGACGTCGGGGTTCTTCTGGACCTCGAGCGGCGTGCCCGCCGTCAGCACCCGCCCCTGGTCAAGCACGATGACCCGTTCGGAGATGTCCATGACGAGCGACATGTCGTGCTCGACGACGAGCACCGTGATGCCCTGCGACCTGATGCGCTCGATCAGCCGTCCGAGCGCCGCGGTCTCGTGCAGATTGAGCCCGGCCGCGGGCTCGTCCAGGAGCAGCAGCCGCGGCTCGGCCGCGAGCGCCCGGGCGAATTCGACCAGGCGCTGCACGCCGAAGGGGAGCGTCCCGGCGACCGCGTGCATGTGCCCGCCGAGCTCGAGGTCGGCCAGCGTCGCCGCGGCATGCTCCCGTATCCGCCGCTCCTCGCGCCACGTCGAGGGCAGGTTCAGCATGCCCGCGATGCACCCGGCCTTCGAACGGACGTGCCGCCCCACCATGACGTTCTCAAGCACCGTCATGTGCGCGAAGAGCCGCGTCGTCTGGAACGTCCGGCCAATGCCCAGCGCCGCGACCGCGTGGGGCGCGGCGCCCGTGATGTCGCGGCCGCCGAAGACGACGCGACCGGAGTCCGGCGCCAGGCTTCCCGCGATGAGGTTGAAGAGCGTGCTCTTCCCCGCGCCGTTCGGCCCGATGAGAGCGGTGATCGAGTCTGCGGCGACCGCGATGCTCGCATCCTGCACGGCCTGCAGCCCGCCGAAGCGGCGGCTCAGCGCATGGGTCTCAAGCAGCGCGCCCGGCATGCAGCCTCCGCCCGACGAATCCGCGCAGCGCCCTGAGCTGCGGCATGCCGAGAAGCCCCCGCGGCGCGAACAGCATCACCGCGATCAGGATGGCCCCGAAGACGGCGTCATCGTAGGTGTCGAACACCCCGCGCAGCGACAGGAAGTTGAGCGCCGCCCCCGTGAGAAGCACGCCCCAGAGGTTCGCCATGCCCCCCGCCGCGACGATCGCCACGTACCTGACCGACTTCATCACCGACGCCTCCGACGGCCCGATGCTGCCGTTGTAGTGCGTCAGGAAGGAGCCGGCCACGGCCGCGAACACCGCGCTCGCCACGAACGCCTGGACCTTGCAGCGCGCCGTGTCCACCCCCAGGGCGTTGGCCGCCGCCTCGTTGCCGTGAATCGACGCGAGCGCCCGCCCGACGCGCGACCCGGTCAGGTTGACGATCACCAGGGCGCCGAGGACGACGAGCCCCCACGCGACGTAGTAGTTGAACACGCGCAGCGCCGCGGCGCCGCCCACCGCGAGGCCGGCCCCGAGCGCGAACGGCGGCACCTCGGCGATGCCATCGGATCTTCCCAGCGCGTCGGTGCCCGCGGCGATCCGGTAGATGATCACGCCGAACCCGAGCGTCGCCATCGCCAGGTAGTGGCCGCGCAGCCGGATGATGGGCACGCCGATCGCGAAGGCCACGGCCGCGGCCAGCGCCACGGCCGCGGCAAAGGCGGCCCACGGCGCGACCGAGAGGACTTTGACGCCGTAGACGTTCTGCCATTCCGCGAGGAGTCCGCACGACGCCAGGAACCGCGCCCACGGCTCGGCGGCGTGCGCGAGCAGGTTGTGGGTCGTGAGCGCCGCCGACGTGTAGCCGCCGAGCGCGAAGAACCCCGCGTGCCCGAGCGAGATCTGGCCCGCGTGCCCCATGAGCAGGCACAGCCCCGCGGCCACCAGGCAGTAGTACGCCGCCATGATGAGCTGCGTCAGGTAGTACCCCGCGCCGCCCAGGGCGACGGCGCGCTCGACGGCCGCGACGAGCGCCGCCAGCGCCAGCACGGGAATGTAGCGCCGCGGCCCCATCAGAACTCCTTGAGCGCGGCGGCTTCCGCGCTCCCGAAGAGCCCGCTCGGTTTGCAAACAAGGATCGCCATGAGGATCGCCACCGCCACGCCGTCCTGGTACGTGCTGCAACCGATCATGACGCTCAGGCTCTCCAGGACCCCCACGAGGAGCCCCGCGCCGACCGCCGCGACGCTGTTGCCCAGGCCGCCCACGATCGCGACCGTGAACCCCTTGATCGCGAGCGGCGCGCCCATGTCGTACTGCGTCTGCGTGATGGGCGACGTCACGCACCCGGCCAGCGCGCCGATCCCCGCGCTCAGCATGAAGGACAGCGTGACCATGGCCTTGGCGTTGATGCCGCACAGCCGCGCCGCGGTGCGGTTGGCCGCGCAGGCCCGCATGGCCCGGCCGGTCACGGTAAGCTTGAAGAAGAGCGACAGCCCCGCGACGATGACCGCGAGCGTGCCGAAGACCCACAGGTACTGGGGCGGGCAGCTCGCGCCCAGAATCGCGATGCTGGACGTCTCCGTGCCGCTGAAGTGCGGCAGCGCGTGCATCTTCTCGTCCCACGCGTGCAGCATGCCTTCCCGCATCAGGATCGAGACGCCGATCGTGATGATGACCAGCCGGAGCACGCTCGCGTCCTTGAGCCAGCGGATGAACACGATCTCGATGAGCGCGCCGGCGAGCATCGTCGCGAGCACCGCCAGCGCGACGGCGGCCGCGAGCGGCATGTGCCCGGCGAGGCTGATGGCCGTCATGGCCCCCAGGACGACGAACTCGCCCTGCGCGAAGTTGATGATGCCGGTCGTGTTGTAGATGATGTTGAAGCCGATGGCGACGATCGCGTAGATGCTCCCCACGGCGAGGCCCGCCAGGCAGAACTTCCAGAGCAGCGCGGGGTCGAGGAGCAGTGCGGGGTCCATGCGCGTCAGCCGCGCGCGCCGCCCGCATGCGCGCAAGGGGTCCGAGGCGCGCCGGAGCCGCCGGTCAAGCCCCGAACCCCTTGCTGCCGCCGTCGCGGCGCGGCCGCGGCCATCACTTCACGTACTGGGCGAACTTCCCGTCCTTCACCGTCAGGACCTCGAGCGAGTCGATGCCGAGCCCGTTGTGGTCCCGCGCCGTGAACTGGAAGACGCCGCCCGTCCCGACGAAGCGCATGGTCTCGATCGCATCGCGGATCTTCTCCCTGTCGGGGCCGACTTTCTTGATCGCCTCGACCAGGATCATGATCGCATCGTAGGCGTGGCCGCCGAACGTGCTGACCTCCTCGCCCGGGAACTTGGCTTCGTAGTCCTTCTTGTAGGTCGCGAGGACCGCCTTCTGCGGGTGGTCGCCGGCAAGGCTCTCCGCGATGAGGAGCCGCCCGCACGGGAAGATGATGCCCTCGGCCGCCTGGCCCGCCCCTTCCACGTACTTGATGTTGCCGAAGCCGTGGCTGTGGAAGATCGGCACGTTGAACTGCATCTGCTTCATGATCTTGGGGATCTGCGACTGCGCGGGCACGATCGACCAGTTGACCACCGCCTGGACGCCGGCGGCCTGGACCTTCGTCACGACCGGCGTCAGGTCGGCCTGCTTGGGGTCGAACGACTCGCTCGCGGCGATCTCGATGCCGTACTCGGGCGCGTACTTGGCGAGCTGCGCCTTGCCGCCGTCGCCGAAGCCGCCGGCCTCGGCAAGCACGCCGATCTTCGCGATGCCCATGTCCTTCATGGTCTTGAAGATGAGCTGGGCCACGAAGCTGTCCTTCTGCGGCGTCTTGAAGACGTACCGCGGCACGACATCGTTCTTCTCGTCGTAGACGATGGCCTCCGCGGCCGCGCACGAGAGGTTCGGCGTCTTCGCCTCCTCGCAGATGCCCTTGATCGCCATGCTGGGCCCGCTGCGCGTCGGGCCGATGATGGCGACCACCTTGTCCTCCTCGATGAGCTGCTTGGCGAGCGAGACGGCCTTCTCGTTGTCGCCGGCCGAATCGCGGATGAGGATCTCGATCGGGGTCCCGTTGATGCCGCCCGCGGCGTTGATCTTCTCCTGGAGCATCTGGGCCGTGTTCTTCTCGGGCACGCCGAGGAAGGCGGCGCCTCCCGTCACGGCGAAGATCGCGCCGATCTTGATCGGCGCCGCGCCCTCCTTGGGCGCCTTGGGAGCCGCTCCCGGCTCGCACCCCACCATGCCGACGACGATGACGGCGGCGATCAGCGCCGCAATCCCGCGCTCCACGTTACTCATGTCCTTCGCGCTCCTTCCGCTTGACCCATCGCCGGCGCTACAGGTTCCGGATCACGTCCTGCGACACCACGGCGATGCCGTTCTTCGACAGCACCTCGACCGCCTCCCGGCAGGCGTCGATCTTGAACACGACGATCGCATTGTCTTTCTTTTTCTCGACGAATGCGTACATATACTCGATGTTGATCCCGGCCTTGTCAAGGACATCGAGGATCCGGTGGAGGCCGCCCGGACGGTCCTCGACCTCGATGGCGATGACCTCCGTCTCCTGGGCGACGAAGCGGTTCTCCTTGAGAACCGCAAGGCAGGCGGCGTTGTCGTTGACGATGAGCCGCAGGACGCCGAAGTCCGCGGTCTCGGCGAGCGAGAGCGCCCGGATGTTGATCTTCGCCCCCGCCAGGAGCCCCGTCACCTCCGCGAGGCGCCCCGGCTTGTTGTCGAGAAAGACCGAGATCTGCGTCGTTTTCATGCGCAACCTCCCTCTGTCGGCGCACAGCTCCCGCGCGCGCAGCTCCGGGCGCTCGCACCGTATCGGTGTATCGTACTCCCGCCGCCCGCCCGCGGCAAGCCCGCTCGGGACCGTGTTGACGCGGCGTTCGCGCCCGCCTACCATCGGTTCCACGCAACCGGCAAGGAGGAAGCTCCATGCAGCGCCATGCCCGCCGTGCACTGAACGCATCGTGCGCCCTCGCCGCATGCACGCTCGCCGCGTGCGCGGCCGCGCCCGCCGCCGCGCCGCAGGTCTCGTTCAAGGCCCACAGGGTCGCGAGCTTCCGCGGCGAGCCGTGCGGCGTCGGGGATTTCGACGGCGACGGCCGCCCGGACATCGTCGCCGGCGACTCGGTGTACATCGCGCCCGGCTGGAAGGCCCTCAAGTTCCGCGACGTCAAGGGCGAGGTCGATGCCAAGGGCATGGGGTACCTCTGGGATTTCATGAACCTGCCGCTCGACGTCGACGGCGACGGACGGCTCGATGTCGTCACGTGCGACTGGTTTCAGAAGTGCGCCGAATGGTACCGCAACCCGGGGCCGGCCGGCGGCCCGTGGCAGCGCACGCTCATCGAGGAGAACGGGAACTTCGAGTGCGGCGACCTGTGGGACATCGACGGCGACGGCAAGGCGCTCGAGATCCTGCCCCACGTGCCCCGCACCGTGTGGTACGAGGTCGTCCGGCGCCCGGACGGGAGCCGGGCCTTCGCCGTGCACGTGGTCTCGGAGAAGCCGCTTGAGTACGGCGGCGGGGTCGGCGACATCAACGGCGACGGCCGGCCCGACATCATCAGGCCGAACGCGTGGTTCGAGGCGCCCGCCGACCCGCGCGCAGGCGCATGGCGCGAGCACCCGCTGGCGCTCGGCGGCGCCGAGGACGGCACGGTCGACCACGTGCCGCAGGTCTGGGTGTACGACGTCAACGCGGACGGCCGCAACGACATCATCACCAGCTCGGCGCACAACCGCGGCATCTACTGGTACGAGCAGCTCAAGGACGCGAATGCGTGGACGCGTCACACCATCGACGACTCCTGGACCCAGGCCCACAGCCTCGCGCTCGCCGACCTGGACGCGGACGGGGACCTGGATCTGGTGGCCGGCAAGCGCTTCCTGGCGCACAACGGCGGCGATCCGGGCGCCTTCGACCCGCTCTGCGTGTACTGGTACGAGCTCGCCCGCGGCCCGGCGCCCGTCTGGACCCGGCACACGGTCACGGCGGGCGAGGGCATCGGCTCGGGCATGAACATCCCGGTCGTCGACCTGGACGGCGACGGGGACCTGGACATCGTCGTCACGGGCAAGTGGGGAGGCCCGGTCTGGTTCGAGAACCTGATGCGCTGAGCGCGCCGGCCCGGCCGGCGGGCGGCGGCGGCGCGGCGTCCTCCGGCTACATCGCGCGCTTGTCGATGACGCGCTTGGCCTTGCCCATGCTGCGCTCGATCGTCTTGGGCTCGACCAGGCGCACCTTCGCCTGGACGCCGAGCGTGCTCACGATCTCCCGGCCGATCTTCGCCTCGAGCTCCTTGAGCTTCTTGATCTCGTCGGAGAACAGTCTCTCCTCGACCTCGATGAGGACCTCGAGCTCGTCCAGCCCGCCGGGCTTCCGGTCGACGACGAGCTGGTAGTGCGGCTGCGTGCCCTCGATGCCGAGGAGCACGTGCTCGATCTGCGACGGGAAGACGTTGATGCCGCGGACGATGATCATGTCGTCGGTGCGGCCCTTGATCTTGCTGATACGCGGGCTGGTGCGGCCGCACGCGCACTTCTCGTACGTGATGCTCACGATGTCGCGCGTCCGGTAGCGCAGGAGCGGGATTGCCTGCTTCGTCAGGGTCGTGATGACGAGCTCGCCGTCCTTGCCCTCCGGCACGGGCGCGCCCGTCTCCGGGTCGATGATCTCGGGGTAGAAGACGTCGGAGAAGATGTGCAGGCCGTTCTTGTGCCCGCACTCCTGCGCCACGCCGGGGCCGATGATCTCCGAGAGGCCGTAGATGTCGGTCGCGACCATGTCCCAGGCGCTCTCGATCTCCCGGCGCATGGCCTCGCTCCAGGGCTCGGCGCCGAAAACACCGATCTCGTAGCTCGCTGCGCGCGGGTCGAGGCCCATCTCGCGCGCCTCCTCGGCCATGAAGAGGATGTAGCTGGGCGTGCACGCGACCAGGCGCGGCTTGAAGTCCGCCATGAGCTGGAGCTGGCGCTTGGTCTGCCCGGCCGAGGCCGGAATGATCGTCAGCCCCATCTCCAGCGCGCCGTAGTGCAGGCCGAGCCCGCCCGTGAAGAGCCCGTAGCCGTACATGATGTGGATCATGTCGCCCGGCTCCGCCCCCGCGCAGCACAGCGCGCGCGCCATCACGTCGGACCAGAGCTTGAGGTCGTCCTTCGTGTAGCCCACCACGGTCGGCGTGCCGCTCGTGCCGCTCGAGACGTGGATCTCGCTGACCTCCTTGATCGGCCGGGAGAACAGGCCGAAGGGGTACGTGTCGCGCATGTCGTACTTGACGGTGAAGGGCAGGTCTCCGATGTCGCCGATGCCCTTGATGCGCGCGGGCGCGACGCCGGCGGCCTCCAGCTTCTGCCGGTACGCCGGGTTGCGCTCGTGGACATAGCGCACCAGCTCGACGAGGCGCCGCGACTGCAGTTCCTGCATCGCGCCGCGGTGCATGCACTCGACCTTCTCGTTCCAGATCATCGCGCACGTCCTCTCTTCCGAAGCCCGCGCCGCCGGCGGCGGCCGTCCGGCGGGAGCCCTCGTTCCCCCGCCCGCGGACGGATGCCGGGCGAAAACGCCATTGTACACAGGAAGACCGTGGCTTGAGAAGCCTCTCGCGGGAGGGCCGGGCCGGCGGGCGCTCAGGCGGTCACGCCGGCCGCCCGCTGGTAGATCACCCACACGTCGCCCTTGACGATGTCCCACCTGAGAAGCTCGATCGGGGCGGGTTCATCGCACAGGTCCTCGACGTCCCACACGCACGAGACGAAGCGGACTCCCGTGCGCGCGTACACGGCGCGCTCGGCGCAGAGGATGTCCTCCTCCGTACGCACGGCGCTGATGATCGGCCCGGCCTGCGCCCAGAGCCGTTGTTCGAGGCGCGTCTCCGCGTCGATCCTCGGCGGCGGCGTGAACCGCGTCTTCTGCATCGTGGACTCTCTCTCTCTATCCCTAGTTCGCGCACGCAGGACCCATTCACTCCGCGAACAACGCGATTATACGGCCTGCGCGCCGAGGCGTGAAGTGCCCTTCACCGAAACGCCGCGGCGCCGCCGGGATGCGCCCGGCGCGATCTGGTACAATGCCCGCGGAGGCCACGATGACGAACCGACACGAGAACCGGCCCGCGATGCTCCAGGACCGGCGCGACTTTCTCAAGCGCGCCGCCGCGGCGCCTTTTGCCGCGACCGCGGCCGCCGCGGGCGCGCCCGCCGCGACTGCGCCCGCCGAGGACGCCATGCCGACCGTACCGCTCGGCAGTGCGCGCATCTCCCGCCTCGTCCTGGGCTCCAACACGATCAACGGCGGCTCGCACCTCTCGCGCTTCGTCGATTTCCAGATGCGCGAGTACTTCACCGACGACCGGATCCTGGAGACGCTCCAGCGGGCGAGCGCGCGCGGCATCACCGCCTGGCAGGCGAGCGGCGACAACCACGAGCACTGGCAGCGGTTCAAGCGCGCGGGCGGCGCCATGCACTTCCTGAGCCTCGCGAGCGCGGCCCCGTCCTGCCCCTTCACGCCGGAGGAGGCCGCACGCATGGGGTTCCTGGGCCTGGCCCACCACGGCGAGGTGACCGACCAGCTCTTCAAGGCCGGCAGGCTCGACGAGGCGCGCGAGTACCTGAAGCGCGTCCGCGACGCCGGCCTGTGCACGGGCCTCTCGACCCACATGCCCGCCGTCGTCGAGCGCGTCGAGGAGCAGGGCTGGGACATCGACTTCTACATGACGTGCATCTACGAGCGGCACCGGAGCCGCGAGGAGCTCGCGCGGCTCCTCGGCCGCGTGCCCATCCCCGTCGGCGAGGTCTACCTCGAAGAGGACCCCCCGCGCATGTTCGAGGCGATCCGCGCGACGCGCAAGACGTGCCTCGCCTTCAAGATTCTCGCCGCCGGGCGCCTCTGCCAGTCGGCCGCGCAGGTCGCGCAGGCCTTCGAGCGCGCGTTCCGGGGCATCAAGCCCTCCGACGCCGTCATCGTCGGCATCTTCCCGCGCTGGAGCGACCAGATCGCCGAGGACGCCGACCTGGTGAAGAAGCACGGCCGGGCGGAAGCCCGCTGAGCGCCCGCCGTCTCCCGCTCCGTTTCGCGGCGGCGGCGGCCGCCTTCGCCCGCTATAATCATGGGCTGCCCGCGGCGGCCCGGTGCCGGGTGTGCGGCGAGGCACCGGAAGGAGCGCGAGCGCCGAACCGTGGTCAACTGGAAGCAGAACCTCATCGTGATCTGGCTCTCCCAGTTCCTCTCGATCATGGGATTCTGCTTCGCGCTGCCCTTCATGCCGTACTTCATCCAGAAGGATCTCGGCGTTCAGGACCCGCAGGACCTCAACTTCTGGGTCGCCGTCTGCTCGGCCGCCACATCCGGCGCGCTCGCGGTGTTCTCCCCGATCTGGGGACTGCTCGGCGACCGGTACGGCCGCCGGCTCATGCTCATTCGCGCCAATCTGGCCGCCGCCGCCGTCGTGGCGCTCATGGGCCTCGTGAGAAGCGTCGAGGCGCTTGCGCTGCTGCGCTTCCTCCAGGGCGTCTTCACCGGCACGGTCACGGCGGCCCAGACGATGGTCGCGGTCGGCACGCCGCCGCACCGGAGCGGGCTCGCGCTCGGTTCGCTCAGCTCGGCCGTCTTCTGCGGCGGCATGGCGGGCTCGCTTCTGGGCGGCGTCGTCGCCGAGCACTTCGGCTACAGGGAGGCGTTCTTCGCCGGCAGCGGGCTCCTTCTCCTGGCCGGAATGCTGGTCCTGGCCGGCGCGCGCGAGCACGTCCCGAGCGCCGCGGGAGCGCCGTCCGCCCCTCTCGCCGGCGCGCGTCTCGGAAGCGCGGGCCTGGTCGCGCCGATTCTCCTCCTCGCGGTCGCCGTGGCGTTCGTCCGCCAGTTCGACGCCCCCTTCGTGCCGCTCCTCGTCCAGGACATCAACATGACGATCGAGGGCGCATCGCTCTGGACGGGAGCGCTGCAAGCCCTGGGAGGCTTCGCCGGGCTCCTCTCGGGCCTGGCGATCGCGCCGCTCGCGGACAGGATCGCGCCCGCCCGCGTCGCGGCGGTCGCGGCGCTCGGGGCCGGCCTCTTCCTGGCGCCGCAGGCGTTCGCGACGGGCTTCAGCGCGCTCTTCATCGCGCGCTTCGCGATGACGTTCTGCGCGGCCGCGCTCGACCCGGTGTTCCAGATCTGGCTCGTCAAGGTGACCCCGCCCGAGCGCCGCGGCGCGGTGTTCGGGTGGGCAGCCACGGCGCGCTCGACCGGGTGGCTCGCGGCCTCGATCGCGGGCGGCGCCGTCGCGCTCGCGTACGGCATCAGGCCTCTTTTCCTGGCCGGCGCGTTCCTCTTCTACGCGATCGTGCCGGTCATCGCGTACGTCGCCCTGCGACAGAAGAAACGCGCGCCCGCGCCCGCGCCGGAGCGCAGTCCCGCCTCGACCCCCGCCTGATGCGCCGGCCGGACGCTAGCGCTCGTCCTTGGGAACGAAATGCCGGAGCGCGGGCCCCTTGTAGATCTGCCGCGGACGCGCGATCTTGCTTCTCTCCGAATGCCGCATCTCGCGCCATTGCGCGAGCCAGCCCGGCATCCGGCCGATGGCGAAGAGCACGGTGAACATGTTGACCGGGAACCCCACGGCCTTGAGGATCAGGCCGGAGTAGAAGTCGACGTTCGGGTACAGGTTGCGGCTCAGGAAGTAGTCGTCGCGGAGCGCGATCTCCTCCAGCTCCAGCGCGATATCGAAGGCGGGCGCGTCCATGCCGGGCTTCTTGAGAATGCGGTGGCAGTACTCCCGGAGGATCTTCGCGCGCGGGTCGTAGGCCTTGTAGACGCGGTGTCCGAAGCCCATCAGCCGCTCCTTGTCGGCCTTCAGGCGGGCGACGTAGCCCGCCGCGCTGATGCCGCTCGCCTGAATGCCCTCGAGCATCTCGATGACGGCCTGGTTGGCGCCGCCGTGGAGCCGCCCCCAGAGCGCGCTGATGCCCGCCGAGACGACCGCGTACACGTTCGCGAGGCTCGAGCCCGCCATGCGCACCGTCGAGGTGCTGCAGTTCTGCTCGTGGTCCGCGTGGAGGAGCAGGAAGAGGTCGATCGCGCGGACGATGTCCGGGTCGAGCTGGTAGTTCTTGACCGGCGAGGCGAACATCATGTAGAGGAAGTTCTCGACGAACTTGCGCTTGTACGACGGGTACACGAACGGCTCGCCGATGGACATCTTGTAGGAGCACGCCGCCAGGGTCCTGACCTGGGAGATGAGGTTGGCGACGATGCGGTCCTCATCGTCCTTCCCCATGTCGTCGCTCACGGGATAGAACGCCGAGAGGGAGGCCACGACCGTCGTCAAGATGGCCATCGGGTGGGCGTGCCCGGGCAGGCCCGTGAAGAAATGGCGCATGTCCTCGTGGATCAGGCTCGATGCGTTCAGGCGCGTCGAGAAGATCTCCAGCTCGCGCCTGTTCGGGAGCTCGCCGTACATCACGAGGTAGGCGGTCTCGGTGAAGGTCGAGTGCTCCGCCAGCTCCTCGATCGGTATGCCGCGGTACCGCAGGACTCCGCGCTCCCCGTCGATGAACGTGATCGTGCTCTCGCACGAGCCCGTGTTGCTCAGGCCATCGTCGAGCGTGATGTACCCCGTCGAGGCGCGCAAGCTCGATATGTCGATCCCCTTCTCACCCTCCGTCCCCGTGACGATCGGGAACTCGTGGTCCCTGCCCTCGATGCGCATCGTGACGCGCTCGGGCGCGTCGGCGCCGCCCGAGGCGCTCTTCTTCGTCCTTGCCTTCTTGGCGCTCATACCGGTCTCCGTGCGGTTGTCGGCGCCGCCGCGCACGCGGCGGCGGCAAACGATGGAGGACGATTCTACCCATCCGGCGCACGGGCTTCAACGCGGCGTGCGCGATCGGGCCCCCGCGTCCCCGCGCACGCGGGTCGAACAACAGAAGCAGCCCGCGGCGACGAATCGCCGCGGGCTGCTCCCGCGCGCGTGCGGCTCGGGCCGCGGTCAGCGCTGCCTTCTGCGGAGGGCGGGAACACCGAGCGCGAGGAGCCCGCCCAGGCCCATGAGGGCAAGGGTGCAGGGCTCGGGGACGGGCGTCGTGTTCGGAAGCGTGATGAATGCCTCGCTCCCCTCGTTGTCGAATCCCTGAACCTTGACGCCGATCAGGAACGTGCGGTTGTTGAGCGCCGCAAGAATGTCGGCCTCGGTGATGCCGGCAAGAAGTCCGATCTGGATCGTCAGCGACTCGCCCGGATCGACGCCGTCGGCCATCGGGCTTGAACCCGCAGAGGCGAAAACGGTCAGCGTGGGATCGCGATTCCAGTCGCCGGGGAGGAACGACGGCTTGGCTCCTTCCTCGAATTCCACGCCAGCAGAACCCTCCAGGCTGAGGTAGCTCGTGTCGAACAGAACGCCGTCGTAGAAGTAAACGTCGGTGATCACGCACGTCTCCGGGCCGGTATTCGTGAACACGAACGTGGCGATGCCGCCGCTCGCCGTCACATCGACGAACAGTTGGGCCTCGCCTATGTCCCCGTTGCCCGGAAGGTTGTTCGTGACGCACTCGAACCCGAACGTGTCCGCGTACGCGAACGTCCCGGTGAGCGCCGCCGCCAAAGTCACCGCAAGAACTTTCTTCATGGTCGTGGAACCCTTCTTAAGCCCGTTGTATGTCCAGTTTCTCAGGTTTCCGTCCGGAACGTACGTGCTCTTCTCTCGAATTGGTTTCCATTTTATCACATCCGCGCTCTTCATGTCAATGCCCCCCTTTTTCGGCGCATCCGGAGGCATCGCATCTCCTTGAACCGCAACAACTTGAAGAAAAATCCCGCAATCGTGGAATGGCGCCTTCTCTCGCCTCCGGCGCCGCGCCGCCGCGCGCGAGGACCGCCCGCGCCGCGCCGCGCGGCATCAGCGCCGGCGCAGCCAGTATACTACGGCGCCGGCGCCGAGCGGCACGCCGCCGAGAAGGGCGAGCCAGCCGGCGTACGCGAGGCTGTTCCACAGCATGTAGATGCACGTGCCGCAGAAGACGAGCGGCGGCAGCGGGAACAGCGGGACCGCGAAGGGGCGTTCCCTGGCGCGGTCCGTGAATCGCAGGACGAAGAACGCAGCGCCCGTGAGCAGGAAGAACGACCAGAACACGGGCGCCGTGCCGGCGATGAGCGTGTCGAACCCGCCGCCGTAGTCGCTCCAGGGAATCGTCCCGACGCCCATCGCCGCGACCAGCCCGTTGATGGCGCCGCGGCCGCGCGCCGTGCCCACGAGCAGCACGAGGATCAGCGCCACGCACGCCTGGGCGACGATGGCAGCGACCGGCGCGCCGGTCCTCGGATTCCAGGCGCCGAGCCGCTTGAAGATCCTGTGATCCTCGCCCACCGTCGCGTACACGCGCGCGCCCGTGAGGATCATGCCGTTGATCGCGCCGAGCGCCGACACCATCACGAGCGCGCTGATCGCCGCGGCGCCCCACGAGCCGGCGGTGCGCTGGAGGACATCGGCCGCCGGCGTGGCGGTCGCCCGCGCCCCCTCGAACCCGAGCACCCACAGGTAGGCCGCGTTGACGAGGAGATAGATGACGGCGATTCCCCCGATTCCGAGAATCAGGGCGCGCGGCATGTTGCGGCGCTGGTTCCGGACCTCGGCGGCGACGAACGACGCATCGTTCCAGCCGCCGTAGGTGTAGAGCACCAGCACGAGCGCGAGCCCCAGGCCCGGCCCCATGAGGCCGGAGGGAGCCGCCGCGCCCTCGCGCGCCCCCTCGCCCCCCCAGAGCGCGCCCGCCAGCACGACGCCGCCGAGCCCCGCGATCTTGGCGAGGGTCAGCACGTTCTGGACGTACTTCCCGACGAGGATCCCGAGCAGGTTCACGGCCGAGACGGCGACGATCGCGCCCGCCGCGAGGTACGGGATCGTCTCCTCGGGCAGCCCGCCGAGCCGCAGCGCGTAATCGGCGAACGCGTACGCCATGACGCCGATGCTGCCCGTCAGGATCACCGTGAGCTGCGCCCACCCGAACAGGAACCCGGCCCCCGGGCCGAAGGCGCGGGTCAGGTACTCGTAGTCTCCGCCGTTGCGCGGGTACGCGGTCGCGAGCTCGGCGTAGCAGAACGCGCCGAAGAGGCACAGGACGCCGCCGAGGAGCCACACTCCCAGCGCCTGCCACGGCCCGGCGACGTTCTGGAAGACGGTCGGCGCCGAGCGGAAGATCGCCGTGCCGACGACGATGCCGACGATGATGCTCACGGCGTCCCAGAGCCCGAGGCGCGGCACGATGGCGCCGCCCGCGGGCTCCGAGGCCGGCTGCGGATCCGCGTCGCGTGTGGCGCGGGGATCCATCGCTATCGCTTTTTCATCGTCACGCCGACGCCGCCCTCTTCCATGAAGAGGAAGGTCGTCTCAAGATCGGGCCTGGTCGTGATGAACTCGACGTAGCGCGGATCGGCCTGGCGCGGCGTCATGTTGTGGGCAACGATCAGGCCGCCCGGGCGGACCAGCGGCAGCAGCTTCTCGAGGTAGTCCAGGTAGCCCTGCTTGTCGGCGTCGAGGAACAGGATGTCGATGGGGTCCTTGTGCTGCTTCACGGTCTCGTGGGCGTCGCCCTCGATGACCGTGATCAGGCCCTCGACGCCCGCCTTCTTGAAACTGGCGCGCGCGGTCTCGGCCCTGCCCTTGTCGATCTCGTGGGTGACGAGCGTGCCGCCCGTCGTCCGGAGCGCGAGCGCGAACCACACGGCCGACTCGCCGGTCGAGGTGCCGATCTCGACGACGCGCGTGGCGCCGAGCGCCTCCGTGATGAGCCGCAGGAAGCGGCCGTGCTTGTCGGGAACGTTCGCATAGCGCGGTCCCTGCTGCATCGTCCGGATCGCCTCGACGATCTTCTTCTCGGCGTCGTCCCTGGGCACGAGCGGCTTCTCGAACATGGCCGCGGCGCCGGCGGCGCTCCCGGCCTCGGGCCTCCTGCCCTCGGGCGGCCCGCCCCGCGCCTGGCCCCGCAGCTCATCGGCGCCGAGCGCCCCGTCGCCGTTCCTGTCGAGCGCCTTGAGCGCGGCCGCGGCGCCCTCGATCTCGTCCTTCCCGATCGTGCCGTCGCGGTTCGTGTCGAAGAGGCCGAGCAGCGAGGCGCCGCCGGGCCCTTCCGCCCGCCTGCCCTGGGCCGAAGCCGACACCGCCGCCAGCGCCGTGATGATCGCCGCCGCGCACACAATCCTTCTCACGTTCGTTCTCCTTTGCTGCCGAGCCGATGCCTCGGGCGACACACCAGCGCCGCCGCCACGCTCGGATGTTAAACCCTCGGCGTCATTCCGGGTAGCGGCCGCCGGCGGTATGCGTCGAAGCTCTCCACACGGCGCGGATGGCAAGCCAGTCCAGCGCCAGGATGACGAGCACCCAGACGAGCAGCAGGATGTTCCACAGATCCGTGTTCCTCCTGACGGCATCGAACACCGCGTACAGAATCGCATCGCCGATCAGGATCGGGTAGAGCAGCGCCACGAACACGGCGAGGATCATGCCGTAGAGCCGGCCGGACGATGCGCGGATCTTCGCGATGCCGAGAAACCCGAGCACCGTCGCGCCCACCGGCGCGGCCAGGCCGATGATGCCGGCGGCCATGGCCAGGATCTTGAGAATCGAGGCGCTCGCGGGAGGCTCAGGCGGCGTTCCCGCGTGAATCTCGACCTGCCTGACCGTGAAGAACATGACCGCCGCCGCCAGGCCGAACACCGCCCATGCCGCCCCCCACAGGGGCAGCTTGCAGAGCCGCGGCAGCTCGCCCGCAGGAACGCGCCGTGCTTCGGCGCCGGCGGCGCGGGCCGCGCTGCCGCTCCCTCCGTCCTGTAGCGGCACGGCGAACGGCGCCGCCGCGTACGCTCCGGCGGCCGCCGCCGGCCATGTCGCGGCGGTCTCGACCCGGCTCTTCATCTCGCTCGCCCGCTGGTAGCGCCGCTCGGGCTCCTTCTCCAGGGCCTTCAGCACGACTTCGTCCAGGCGCAGGTCCACGTGCACCTTGGCCGACGGCGGCGAGAACTTCCCGAGCGGCAGTTCGCCCGTCAAGAGCTCGTAGAACACGACGCCGAGCGAGTAGATGTCGGCCCGGTGATCGACCTGGCGCGGGTGCTCGACCTGCTCGGGCGCCATGTAATGCGGCGTCCCCATCACCTGCCCGCTCTCCGTGAGCGCCGGTTGCGGCCGATCGACCTGCAGGAGCTTCGCGATGCCGAAATCCGCGATCTTGACCTGCCCGCGGCTCGTCGTGAGGATGTTCTCCGGCTTGATGTCCCGGTGGACGACGCCCTCGTCGTGGGCGTACTGGAGCGCCTCGCAAATTCTGGGGATGATCGCCAGGACCTCGGCCGGCGTCAGGGTTCCGTCCTGGATGCGCCGCCTGAGGTTCGGGCCGTCGACGTACTCCATGACGAAGTAGAAGAGATCCCCGCTGCGGCCGAAATCGTGCACGGCCACGATGTTCGGGTGGTTGAGCCTGGCGAGCGCCTGCGCTTCGCGCACGAAGCGCTCGGCGAAGCCGGGAACGGCGGCGAGGTTCGCGGGCAGGACCTTTATCGCAACGACGCGCCCCAGGTTCGGCTGCCTGGCCTTGTACACGGCGCTCATGCCGCCCCGGCCGAGGAACTCGACGATCTCCAGTTGCGGGAACAGGCGGGCCATGTCCTGGACCGCCGGCGGGACGAAGCCCGCGGACAGATGCGCGGCGGTCTCCGCGGCGCTCCCGGCGCCGGCGGCGGCGAGGCCGGCCCCGAGCAGACAGGCGGGGCAAAGGCCTTCGGGGGCATCAGGCGCACGCACGGCATTACATCGCGGGCAACGGCGTTGAGCTTCCATGGTCGTGTCTCCTTGTGGTCACGCCTGTCGATTACGGAATTCTTCGGAAAGGTTACAGGCGCCGGCGCGCCGCGCTACCGTTCGAGCGCCTCCCGGAGATGGCGGAGCTCCTCCTCGACGTGCTCGGGCGCGCTCACCGTCTGCGCGATCTCATCGCGAAGGGCCTGCCGGAAGCGCTCTTTGAGCCGATGCACGGCCACCTTCACCCCGCCCTCGCTCAGGTCGAGCGCCGCCCCCGCCTCCCGGTACACGTCGTCGGACCCGCTGCCGTCGATGTACCCCTTCAGGCGCTCGAAGAGCCGCTCCTTGCCGGCGCGCGCGTACCGCTCCCCGAGCCGCGCAAGCGCCTGCTCGACGACCGTGAGCGCCCACCGCCGCTCGTACATCTTCTCCGCCGTCATGTCGTGAAACGGTTCGCGCCGGTAGCGCCCTTCCGCATTCGAGATCTCGAAGGGGAGCGGAGTCCGGCCGCCGCCGCGCTTCTGCGCGCGCTTCTTCTGGTAATCCCTCGACAGGAAGCGCGCGAAGGCCGTCAGCAGGAACGTGCGGAACTTCCCGCGCTCCCGATCCGCGGATCGGACATAGTTCTTCTCGAGAAGCTCCGCGAAGAACCCCTGCGTCAGGTCCTCGGCGTCCTCCGGCGTATGCCCCCGACGCCGCGCGTAGGCGTAGAGCGGATACCAGTACGCCTCCGACAGCGTCGCCAGCGCCGCGCCCGCCTCGGGGCTTCCCCGGCGACCCGCGGCGAGGACGACGGTCCAGCGCGTGGTCGCGAAGCTGCCGTCGCTCACTGCCGCACGCTTTCCCGGCGCGCCGCCGCCGCCAGCCACGCCGGATCGAGCGTCACGCCCCACCCCGGCCCCTCGGGAATCGCGACGCAGCCGTTCTCGACGGCGAGCGCGGGGCGGTAGAGGTTCCGGGTCCACGCGTTGTCCTCGATCGTGAACTCCACGAAGGGGCCGGCGTTCGGAATCACGCCGGCCAGGTGCAGCGTGAAGACCGTCACCCACGACAGGTTCGCCGAGTGCGGCACGCAGAGCTTCCCCGCGTCCGCGGCGAGCATGGCGACCCGCAGGGCGCGCGTCAGGCCGCCGACGTAGCAGACGTCGGGCTGCGCGATGTCGACCGCGTGCAACGCGAGCATGCGGCGCCACTGGGCGAGGTCGTTGTCCTGCTCGCCGCCCGCGATGGGGACCGCCAGCGCCGCCGCGACCTCGGCCGTCCACTCCAGCTCCCAGTACGGACACGGCTCCTCGAAGTGGATGCCGCCGTGCGCCTCGAGCAGCCTGCCCACCTCGATCGCGCGCCGCGGCGTGTAGCAGCTGTTGCCGTCGGCGAGCAGCCCCGTGCCGTCCCCCACCGCCCGGCGCACCTCCGGAATCAGGGCTTCGGTGCGCCCCGGCCGCTCGTCCTCGTCGTGACCGTTGACCTTCCCCACGCGGACCTTGAACGCGCGAAAACCCGCGCTGTCGCGGAGCGCCGCCATGCGCGCGCCTTCGTCGCGCGGCGAGATCGTCCGGCTCATGCTCGAGCCGTAGACCGGGATCGGGCGGGGCGCGCCGCCCAGGAGCGCGCACACGCTCTTCCCGGCGCGCCTGGCGAGAAGATCCCAGAGCGCCGTGTCGACGCCGCAGAGCGCCCGGCAGACGAACGACCACGGGTACTTGTAGTTCGCCTCGATGCAGCGGTCGGCGATCGCCTCGAAATCCGCCGGATCCCTGCCGAGCACGTGGGGCGCGATCTTCCGGTGCAGGATCGTCGCGCTGACATCGGCGTCGAACGGCGAGAGCTGGCCCCAGCCCTCGCTGCCGTCATCGGCCGTGACGCGCGCGAAGCTCAGGTTCGCGCCGCCCGTATAGGTCTCGACGCTCGTGATCGCGAGCCCGGTCTTCTCGCCCGCGGCCCGAATGCGTTCCCCGAGCGCCGACGTGTCGTAGCGCGGCGCGGCCGCGGCCGGCGCGCCCGCCTTCGCGGCGGCGCATCCTCCCAGGCACGCGCCCGCAGCGGCGCCGAGCAGCGCGGTCGACTTCAGAAACTCGCGTCGATGCAGCGTCATGCGCAACCTCCTCGCGCGGCCGCCGGCACGGGCGCCGCGCCGGAGACAGCGTACTACGGCCGCGGCGGGGAGACAACACGGCCTCCCCTACGGCC
>DHGK01000406.1:2960-9697 GCA_002402755.1 Planctomycetes bacterium UBA4800 | reverse complement strand
GTGCTCAAAGCGCTGCGGCCGGACGAAGCCTATTACTGGGCGACGCACAATGGCGCGGAACTCGACTTGCTGCTGCTGAAAAAAGGCCGCCGCATCGGCGTCGAATGCAAACGCGCCGACGCGCCCGTGCTCACGCCATCAATGAGGATCGCGCTCGCCGACTTGAAGCTCGATGCGCTGCGGGTCGTCTATCCCGGCGACAGACGCTACACGCTGGGGAAGAAGGTCGAAGTCGTACCGCTGGCGGCGCTGGTGATCTGACACGACTCCGAGCATCCGTTGCCTGGAGTCCCGTGGTCAGCGACATCATCGCGGAGAGCTGCCCGCGCAGGACATCCGGGGCTTCAGACGTTCCAGCGACGCGCGCTTTCCACGTGCGTGACGCGAACCGCCGGTCTCTTGTCACCATCGAGAAGCTCGAAGGTGAAGGGGACGGTCCCGCTGCGCACGACGCCGGGCGCGTCGAGACTCGAGACGCCAACCGGTTTCAGTTCCGCGCCATCGTGGCGAAAGAGTTCCAGGGACCAGCCGGCTCGTTCGACCAGCAAAACCTCTTTCACGCCGAGGTTCGCGTAAAAAGAGAGCTTCTCGCGCGTGCGGTCGCCGGGACTCGTGACCTCGATCAAGAAATCGGCGGGACCGCGCCAGTGCGTGTCGCAGTTCTCCGCCGCCGTGTCGCGGAGGAAAACGGCCACGTCGGGCACACGGAAGTCCAGGGTCCAGTCATCGGCATCGAGGCCCGCAAGATTCACTCCGGCTCGGACGCGGGCCAGCCCTGCGTCGCCCAGCACTTCCTCGAACACGCGAATCAGTCGAGCCACGATCTCCTGGTGCTCGTCGTTGAGAAGCGGCGCCATCATATAAACTCCCCCCCACACCTCGTCGAACTTGTCGGCTCCCCACATCCGGCGCTGTGCACGCAGCCGCGCTTCCAGCTCGGCATCGAGAATCATCATGCTCATGGTCGACCGTTCCTGTTACACGCCTTCTTTTCGTATTCTCTCATGTTTGGAGTCCGCGTCAAGAGTAGCGACGGTGACAAGCTCTGGGATCAATCGCGCATCTCCGGCGCGAATCTGCTGCGCCGGATCCATCGCGCCGAACCGGCCGGCAACGAAGCGTCCTGCGCGTCGCGACTGCTTCCATTCACCCATCTCAGTCAAGGAAGACCACCTGATCTCCATCGCCGACCGTCAAGTCGAATTCTCTGACGACGCCTGGAGTCAGTCTATCCTTGTTGCTGATCCCCCGAGCCTCCACATATGTGCACGACGTCACGCGATACTCCCCCTTAGGAAGATATGCGATGAAGCTAACGAGCATCTTGTCTTTCTCTTCCTGCGACCGCCGTTGGGTAGTGGGATGCTGCGTGGGATGCTTCCAGTGAAGGAGCCCGTCAGTTTTGCCTCGCACCTCGACAGACCTGACGGGGTACTGCACTCCGCTGCCCTGTGCCCACTGCATGCTCGACTTGAATTCCACCCGATGGCATGTCCCCTCCGGTCTCAGCTCGACCTCGACCGGTTCACCGAGCGTACCCACAAGTATGCGCGATGTGGCAAAAGCGTCCTTGCCATCGGTCGCGAAGCAACGGTAGGCTCCCAGCGGCACCCAAAACAGGAACGCGCCTTCGTCATCAGCCTCTCTGCTCCACTCGAGCCGTTCACCCGCCGCCATTGTCTGGCCCGATAGGAATACGCTAATGTTGGGAACACCATCGTCTCCCCGAAGGACGCGCCCCTTGATGTTTCTACCGTCCGTATACAGTCTCACCACGGTCTCTTCGGTCATACCAGGTCTCACGGAAATGCTACTTCCCAGGGTTACCACCCCCCTCCGTTTCACCTTGACCCGGACGGTGTACTCCCCGCCCTTCAAGTACTTGCATATGAAGGTGCCTTTCTCTTCTCGAAAAGCGGGTAACCCAACGTCAAAGCCAGGTAACCCGAAGCCGGCACCTGCAGGCTCAAGGAATACCTGCGTGTCTTCTACCCACGTGTCAGCAAGTGCCTCGCCATTCTCGTGCTGCACTTTCACTCTTGCGGCTCCCGCATCAGCCGACGCCTCCTGTGGGAACACGAACAGATACTCATCCCCCGGCGATAAACTCACTCCATGCTCACTCCAGACAATCCCTCCCACACCTACAGATAGCGTGCACGGCTCCGCTTCCTCAAGGACAATCTTTGCAGCACCGTGTTCATCTGTTGTACTCGCGTTCGTCTTCTTGTCCTCATACTTGGCCTGTACGCGTACGATGGCACCACAGACACCGGACACCAGAGGATCTCCCGCTTCATCAATGACCACAACCGTGGCCTCTCTAGCTTTTCTGGTGAGTTCCGCCGATAAAACTACGATGACTTCGTTCCTCCCTGGACGCAGCTCAGGCGTCTCCGCGACGCCGCGACAATCGAAGTCCCCTACAGTCGCACTGCACGTCAGCCGAACGCTGTCAGTTGACCCAAGAAACGCGACCTCGAACTCCTCCGTACCGGGTCCAAGCAGCACCCTCCTCCAGAAAAGTGGCGGTTGCTTCTCCTTCCTTGCAGCATGCTCCCACGTGAAGCGCACGGCGAAAGTGGCGTTCCTTTCCCTTACTCCGTCAGGAAACACGGGCCTGCAGATCAGCGTGCAGCCAGCCTGTATGTGAAACTCGGCCTCGTGGGGACCGGGCGCATCGAATGCCAAGTCCTCCTCATAGGGAATAATCCTGAGTCCGGATGCCGTGGTCCCGAAGATTGTCAACCTGATCTGCTCCCCAGGAGGAATCCCCTCTGCCCTGAAAGCCCCCTTGTCATCAGTTTCGAGCACCGCTATACGTTGCCGCCCTTGCGACAAGGCCGCATATCCTTCAAACGCATTCGTGACTTTCTCACACACCTCTTCTGCCGGCCTCCTTGCCAGTTTCTCGACCCGGTCCGCAGGCCATCCCTTCTGGATGGCCACCCAGCCTTCGAAGAGTGACTCCCCAGACAACTTCCACGCCAAGTGAGAAGTGCCGCTGCCCTCCCCTTCCAGGAGCTGCAACAATCTCCGCCTCAGAAGAGAATCCGGCTGAGCACACTCCTTCGATAATCTCTCCAGTGACGGGATCTGCTCAACAGGAACAACAGTCACGTGCAATCCGCAACACGGGGCACCGGCCGCATCAACTACTCGGCCCAGCAAGACTGCTGCCCTGCTCAGCGAAAACACCACCGCCGTTTCTCCCCCGAACTCCTCAATCACAACACACTCTCGAGCTGCAACCAACATGATGTTGAAAGAGCCGTCCTCTTCCCGGACCGCCTTGATCTCCGCACCGCTGCTCACGAATTCCGACGAGTCCACTTCAATCAGATACACCCCCGGTTTCTGAAGCGGAAGCCTCGCAACTCCTCCTATGTTCGTCTTCGTGCCGTGACGTCGAGGATCGTGCTCGTTCTGGGGATTGTCTTTGTCATCGATTCGTACAATGGTCACCGCGACATCCGTCAGCGGTTCACCTTCGGCTGAGCTCTTCACAAGCACCTGGATCGTCGTGCCGACCGAGACAATGCGCGTACCTCGTTCCTTGTCCTGAGTTCTGTGGGATCCGCCGGCAACGAGCGCCATCCCATCTTCAGAGCTCTCGGGGCCAGCAGGATGCTGCCAGAGCCAATGGAAGACGGCCACGACCACCGCCATGGCCAGGAGCATACACACGCATATCTTGCTGCGTACTCCCATTACTTCATCTGCTCCTCGTCACAAGTCCGCAGGAGATCCGGCTGGCGTTTTCATCAACCACCATGATAATCGGGAACTCCCCGGCCATCAAACGACCCTCACGCAACCCGCGCAGGGCCCGGCATGCCTGCCCTTGCATCCGCGCCGCGGCCCCGCGATAATCCATGAGGAGGCTGTGGCGGTATGCAGCGGGGCCCTTGGAGAGGAGCATCAATGAACATCGTGCGCATCATCGGTCCCGGCACGGTCATCCTCGGCGTCATCGCTCTCGCCGGCGATCGCGCGGCGGCGGGCGCGCGCGTGTCCGATGGCGAGTTCGCCGCGGGGACGTGGATCATCGAACACGCCGTCAGTGCGCTCGCGCAGGACAGCGCCGTCAACGCCGCGGGGGCGCAGTCCGACGGCGGCAATCCCGGCGCCTGCATGAGGGCCGACATCACCATCGGCGTCGCGTCGCTTGAGGGAGCGGCAGCTCTTTTCCTTTACGCGTGCGCCCGCTGGGACCCCGCCGTCCACGGCCCGATCCACGCCATCGACGCCGCCTTCGATTTCGTCTCGCGCAGCGGCACGCCGGCGCGGATCGGCATCCTGCTCCGGCAGGGCGGCGCGTACTACGCCCATGTCCTCGATACAGCCGCGGCGACGGGTCAATGGACGACATTTCGGGCCGCAGACCTGCACCCCGAGGACTTCCCCCCGCTCATGCCCTTCGAAACCGGAAGGCCCGATTTCTCGACCGCGGGCGGCCCTATCGCCGTCGGGTTCGCCGTGGGGCAGTTCGCGGCGTTCGCCGAGGGGAGCACATCGTTCGTCTGCGACGCCGACAACTGGGAGCTGACCTTCAACCCCGCCCCCGCCGCGATGCACGCCGCCGATGGGGATTTCGGCGAGAGCGCCTGGACGGTCGAGAGTGTCCTGAGCCCGCTCGGACAGGACAGCGTCGTGAACGCCGTGACCACCCCCCCCGACGGGGGCGCCCCGGGAGCCTGCCGGGAGATCGACATCACGCTGGGCACGGCAGCGACCGAAGGCGCAGCGGTCCTGCAACTGAGCTCGCTCCTGTCCTGGAACCCGGCGGTCATGGGACCGGTGCGTGCCATCGACACGGGTTTCGAGTTCGTGTCCGTGAACGGCGCCCCGACGCGCCTGGGGTTCATCGTGGCCCAGAACGGCAAGTACTACGCGCACGTGCCCGATGCGCAGTCGACCGCCGCCCAGTGGACGACGTACCGGGGCGAGGGCCTCACCGCCGATGACTTTCCGCCGCTCTTTCCCTTCGAGACCGGTCGCCCCGATTTCTCGGCCGCGGGCGCCGAGATCCGTTTCGGCCTTGCCACGGGGCAGATCGCGATGCTGGCCGACGGCCACACATCGTTCGTGCACCGCGTGGACGGCTGGTTCGTCACGGTCAATCCGGAACGTCTCGCGGTGGTGCCGCCCGACGGGGATTTCGCTCCCGGCGCATGGGAAGTCGAGGAATTCGTGAGCCCCACGGCGCAGGAGAGCTCGGTCGATGCGTCGGTCACACGCGACGCCGGCGGCAATCCGGATGCGTACCGCGAGATCGAGCTCACGGTGGGAACCGCCGCCACCGAGGGCGCGGCCGCCGCGCACATCCTCACGGCCTTCGAGTGGGACCTTGCGGTGAGCGGCCCCATCTTCTCCATCGACGCATCCCTCGATTTCAGATCGCTGAACGGAGCCCCGCTCGCCGTCGGAATCGTCGTCGAGCAGGGCGGCCGCCTGTATCAGCATATGTTCGACGATGCCGCCCGCAACACCGCATGGACGGCGTTCCAGGCGGCGGGGATCCTCCCCGGCGACTTCGCGCCGGTCGTTCCCCTGGCGCCCGGCGAGATCGATCTCTCGTCCTCGGGCGGCATCGTGCACTTCGGCTTCGCCGTCGGGCAGGTGGGCGAATTCGGCGGCGGATTCACGTCGTTCATCGCGGGCATCGACAACTGGCGCATCTCGGTCAACCCCGTCCCCGTGATCGCGCAGCCCTGCGGCGGCATCCAGTTCCGTCGCGGCGATGCCAACGCCGATGGGAACCTCGACATCGCCGATGCCATCGCCGTCCTGACGCACCTCTTCGCCGGCGGCCCTTGTCGCTGCGAGGACTCAAGCGACGCCAACGATGACGAGGCGCTGGACATCGCCGATGCGATCACCGTGCTGGCGCATCTCTTCGCCGGCGCCGGCCCCCTGCGGCCGCCCTTCGGCACCTGCGGCCCCGATCCGGCCGGCGATGCGCTCGACTGCGCCGGCTACATGCCATGCCCGTGAGATGCGCCGCCTGCGGCCTCCGCCCGCCCGCGAGCCCCGCGTACCGCCCGAGCGGCGCGCGGCGGCGGCGCGGGGAAGGCTCTCGTTCGTGCTGCCCGCGGCGGCGGCATTCCATCGATGCGATCTCCGGCTGCGAGGAGTGCTCCCCCACTTCGGGAATCCCAAGCGCTCGGCACGTACGATTCTCTTTCGGTCCGGAGGAATGTATTCCACGACCGTGGAATGTTCTACGCCCGCAGCGCCTCCAGCATGAGATTCTTCTCGGTTGCCTCGCGTTTCTCAGCCAAGAGCCGCGCGTGAGCGATTGCGAGCCGGCGCGCGGCGTCCTTCTTCGTACACCCCAGGTCGACGAGCGCCGCGGCGAGGACCTCGTCCGTATCCGGCCGGACGTTTTCCACGATCGTGGAATATTCCACGGCCGTGGAATATGAAAGGCCTTTTCCTTTTTCCACGGCCGTGGAATCCGGCGGGTCGTCGTAGATCGGCCTCACCCGGACCTCGGCTACGGTCGTCGCCCGCGAAAGCTCCTNNCAGGCGGCTGTCGCCGCACTTGGGCTTCCAGCCGAGGCCGGTCAAGGGATCGCCTTCGATACGCAGTAAGCCAGCGTGGATGCACGCGTGACAGGGGGGCACAGAGCGCACTCATTTTCGAGCGCTGTCTTCCCGCCGTTGGCGCGGAAGCGGATGTGGTGCGCCTGGAGACCGACCTTCCGGCCGCACCGGGGATTCGCACAGGTCAG
>DHGK01000406.1:0-2910 GCA_002402755.1 Planctomycetes bacterium UBA4800 | reverse complement strand
TCAGGCTCGCCCGGCCGTTCCTCTTCCGGCGTGATCGTGACCTTGCAGGCCTCGTCCTCGCCCCGGTCGACGACCTCGGGCGGGATCTCGACGAAACCGTCCGGCGTGGGCCGGGTTACAATGGCGTGGTGGAGGTGGGCATGCAGTGGCTCAAGCCTCGGACGGAGTATGCGGCGCGAAGGGCCGGTCGCGCCGGGGTGCTGCGTCCGGAGGACTTCGCCCATGCGCGCAAGGTGGCGAACGAGATGACGTGGCCGGAACGGTCCGGCGGCAGCATGCGCCCGATCGATCTGTGGGAATCGCGCCGTGCGATAGCCGGCGCGCTGCGGTCGGCATTCGGGAATGCGGTGGCGGCCAACGAGCGTGAGCTCAAGGGGTGTCTCCAAGGCGCTCCCGGCAAGCGCGCGCTGGCCAAGGCGAGACGCGATGCGATACGCCATGCGCTCGTCGCGTACGGTTTTCTTTTGGTCCGGAGGAGGCCGATTACTCCACGTGAATTCGCGCGGAAAGCGGCAAACAATACGTGAGGGCTACACTGTGCTCCTTACCAGAACGATTGCCGTTTAGAGCCGAGTTTCCGCAGGTCGCGGACCTGATTTCGCCCCCCAGGCGGGCAACCACGACGCTCACCGCCCCAGATCCCGAAAAGAGGAAGGGCAGACAAAGCGTGTGGCACCGATGCGGATGGCAGCAGCCCCCCGCTCAGCCCCCCCTCCCGAGCAGCCGCAGGAACTCCTCCTCGTCGATCACCTCGATCCCGAGGGACTTGGCCTTGGCGAGCTTCGAGCCGGCGTCCTCGCCCGCCACGACGAGGTTCGTCTTCTTGCTCACCGACGAGGCGGCCGTGCCGCCCGCGGCCAGCACCGCCTCCTTGGCCTCGTCGCGCGTCATGCGCGCGAGCGTGCCCGTCAGGACCACGGTCTTGCCGACCAGGACGCCGCCCTCGCGGCGCGCCGCCGGCGGGAACTCGACGCCGCCCTTCCTCAGCCGCGCCATGAACCGCGCGGTCGCCGCGCTCCCGAAGAACGTCGCGAGCGTGCCCGCGACGACCGGGCCTATGCCGTGCACCTTCTGGAGATCGTCCTCCGACGCCGCCATGAGCGCCTCGATCGTGCCAAAGTGCTCCGCCAGGATCTGCGAGGAGTGCTCCCCCACCTCGGGAATCCCGAGCGCGTGAATCACGCGCGCGAGCGGCCGCGACCGCGACGCCGCGATGGCATCGATCACGTTGCGCGCGGACTTCTCCGCCATGCGCTCCAGGTCCTTCAGGTCCTCGACCGTTAGGAAGTACAGGTCGGCCGCATCCTCGATCGTGCCGCCGTCGATGAGCTGGTCGACCAGCTTCTCGCCCAGGCCCTCGATGTCCATGGCCCGGCGCGAGGCGAAGTGGCGCACCCGCTCCTTGACCTGCTTCGGACAGGAGATGTTCGGGCAGCGCACGAGCGGGCCGTCGGTCTCGAAGACGACGCGCGTGCCGCACGCCGGACACGCGTCCGGCATCTCGAACTCCCGCTCCTTGCCGGTGCGCATCTCGACGACCGGCCCGAGCACTTCCGGGATCACGTCGCCCGCGCGCTGGATGATCACCATGTCGCCGATCTTGACCCCTTTGCGCGCGACCTCCTCGCGGTTGTGGAGCGTCGCGTTCCTGACCGTGACCCCGCTCACGTACACGGGGTCCATGACCGCCACGGGCGTGAGCACGCCCGTCCGCCCCACCTGCACCTCGATCGCGCGCAGGCGCGTCATCTCCTGCATGGGCGGGAACTTGAACGCCACGGCCCAGCGCGGGCTGCGCGCGCGCACGCCGAGCCGCTCGCGCAGCGCGAACGAATCCACCTTCAGGACCAGGCCATCGATCTCGAACGGGAGCCCGGCGCGCGCCGCGCCGACCTCCTCGTAGAGCGCCATGACCGCGTCGAGGCCACCGGCCGTCTTCGCCATGGGAGGCGCCGGCAGGCCCGCCGACCTGCACCAGGCGACCAGTTCCTGCTGCGATCCGACTTCAAGGCCCTCGGCGCGGCCGAGGCCGTAGAGGACGACCCGCAGCGGCCGCGCCGCCGTCACGCGCGGGTCCAACTGCCTGAGCGTCCCCGCGGCCGCGTTGCGCGGATTGGCGAACGGCTTCTCGTCCTTGGCCTCGGCCTGCGCGTTCAGCGCCGCGAAGTCGGCCTTCGCCATGTACACCTCGCCGCGCAGCTCGACCCGCGCCGGCATTCGCGACGGCGGCAGCGCGAGCACCGGCGGAAGCTCCCTGATCGTTTTCACGTTCGCCGTCACGTCCTCGCCCACCGTGCCGTCCCCGCGCGTCGAGGCCTGGACGAGGACGCCGCGCTCGTACACGACCTCGATCGCGGCGCCGTCGAACTTGTACTCGACGATCAAGGGAGAACGCGCGGAGCCCAGGCCATCCTCGACCCGGCCGAGCCAGTCCTGAAGCTCCTCGCGGCTCGTGACGTTCTCCAGGCTCAGCATGGGCACCGAATGCGTCACCGGCGGCCGCTCCTTGAGATCGGCGGCCGGCACGCCCACGCGCTGCGTGGGCGAGTCCTCGGTCCTGAGATCCGGATACGCGGCCTCGATCTCCTCCAGGCGCCGCATGAGCCGGTCGTAGGCTGCATCCGGAATCACGGGATCGTCGAGCACGTAGTAGCGCCAGTTGTGGTAGTCGAGCTCCGCGCGCAGGCGCTCCGCCTCCTGGCGAAGCGCCTCGCGATTCTCTCTCGCGCCCATGGTCGTGTCCTCTCGGGAACGGCGCGCCGCGCGCGGCGCACCCGCGGCCGCGCATTATACGCGCGCGCGAAGGACAAGGCGAGATCCGCCCGCGCCCCGGAGGAACCGCCTCCCGCGTACATATTCGGTGAACCCGTGGCACTGCAGGCGCCGGCCGTAGCCGGCGTTTCCCCCCTT
>DHGK01000408.1:2756-5227 GCA_002402755.1 Planctomycetes bacterium UBA4800 | reverse complement strand
GCTGCTCGCCGAGGCCGAGGCCGTGCCCGCGGAGGACGAGTGAGGGCGCGCATGGCGGGCGAGTACCCGAGCTACCTCGCGCTGCTCCGGACGGGCGAGCTCGCGGCGCGCGCCGAGGCCGCCGCGGCGCGTCTCGCGCGCTGCACGCTGTGCCCGCGCGCGTGCGGCGTCGACCGGCGCGGCGACGCGCGGGGGTTCTGCCGCACGGGCCGGCGCGCCGTCGTGTCGAGCGCCGTGCCGCACCTCGGCGAGGAGCCGCCGATAAGCGGCCGGCGCGGCAGCGGCACGATCTTCTTCACGCACTGCAACCTCGCGTGCATGTTCTGCCAGAACTACGAGATCAGCCACATGGGCCAGGGCGAGGAGGCGGATCGCGAGGAATTGGCCGGCCTCATGCTCGCTCTCCAGGAGCGCGGCTGCCACAACATCAACCTCGTCACGCCGAGCCACGTGGCCCCGCAGATCCTGGAGGCGCTCGTCACGGCCGCGGAGCGCGGCTTGCGGCTGCCGCTCGTCTGGAATTCGGGCGGGTACGACGGCTTGGAGACGCTGGCGCTCCTGGACGGCATCGTCGACATCTACATGCCGGACATGAAGTACGGCCGGAACGAGGACGCGGCGCGGCTGAGCAACGCCGCGGACTACACGGACCGGGCGCGCGAGGCGCTCCGCGCCATGCACCGCCAGGTGGGCGATCTTGTCCTTGACGATGACGGCGTCGCCGTGCGCGGCGTTCTCGTGCGGCACCTCGTCCTGCCGGGCCATGCGGCCGGGACGGGCGCGTGCCTGGAGTTTCTCGCGGCCGAGCTCTCGACCGGCATCGGCCTCTCGCTCATGTCGCAGTACCGGCCGGCGTTCCGCGCGCGCGAGGAGCCGGCGCTGGCGCGGGCGCTCACGCCCCGGGAGTACGGCGAGGCCAGGGCGCGCGCGGACGCGCTGGGCTTCACGTGCATGTTCGTGCAGGAGCTGGAGAGCGCCGAGGACTGGGTGCCGGACTTCGAGAACGAGGATCCGTTCAAGCGCTGGCGGGGCGGCGGGAAGTGAGCGGCGGCGGGAAGATACCTCGAAGGACCGGTCAGGACCGCGCCGATAACCCACGACGACGTCATCGAAAAACCGGCCGAACTTCTTCGGGCACAGCGGCTCGGCGCTGGTCGCCGCAGAGTGAGGGCCCGACGGCCCACCGCGGATCCCGTCGGCGTGGAACCACACTGGCTGTGGTCAGGCGAAGTTGATGTTGCCCCGCAGTCCAGAATCGCCGGCGCGACGAATCAGCTTCAGGAGTTGGGCGCATTCTGCCTGGCGCGATCGACGGCGAATGAGCACGATCAGGCCTGCGAAGGGAGCGTCAGCTTTGATCGCACGTTGAGCCTGCAGGACGAAGTGGTCTCGGTTGCACGTAATCACCAACAACTCGAGGCGTTGCGCATACGCGAAGACCGCATCATCGGTCGACGCCACCGGCAACGCGTCTTTGAGGGCGACAGCCTCATGTCCCCAGTATCGTAGAAGATTGCCTATCTCTGCCGGTACGTCGTGGTCGAGAAAGAACCTCACGCAGAGGGTCCCGCCATCTGGTCGGCCACCAGCGCATCGATCTCCGTGCGATGGTCCTCGTAGTAGGCCAAACACTCATAGACCTGCGCCCGCGACAGATCGGGGAAGCTCCGCAGGACGTCCTCGAGGGTCGCGCCGTTGACGATCAACCCGACCACGTCATGGACTCCGATGCGGGTACCCTCGACGATCGTCCGCTCTTGACAGACGCCAGGAAGTCGAACCAGATAGCGGTACGCGGTTGTTGCCATGTCCCCAGTCTATCGTTGGGCGGCCTTCGAAGCAAGCCTATCGAGGCTGGCCGAGGCGCGCACGCTGCGCTTGAGTTGCCACGCCGCCAACGTGCTCGTGTCCGGCTACACCCGTCCTCCGGGGCTCGAGCGGCGCGTGCGCGTTTCCGAGGACTACGATCCCTCCGATCTCGATCCCCGCCCACCTGGTTCTTCCTGCAGCAGGCGAACGCGGCCGAGTGGCATGAACTCGCCCGGCAGGTGCTCGTGAGCGTTCAGACGCGTCCGGTCCGGCGCGAGGCCGAGGGGCGTCTGGTCACGGTGTCGCCGAACGAGCGGGCCCGCGCACGCCAGGTGCTCGTTCCGCTGGCGACCCGCGATTCACCCTCGCCGGCGCGGTTCGTCCGCGTGCCGGCCGGCGAGGACCGACGGCTCTTCTGGGGGACCGTGCCCGGGCTTCTCACGGTGCGGCTCCGCCTGCTGTGCCTGCGGACGACCCCCGAGCCGGAAGAGCTCGCCATGGCCCTCGAAGGCGATCCCGTGACGGGCCTCGTGTGGAAACCCAAGTGCGGCGAGAGCCGCCTGTCGCTGGGCGAGGATCTCTCACGGGCGACGACGGTGGCCGAGGTCCGTGTGAGGCCGGTCTACGACGACTCGCCGGATTCCACGATCGTGGGAAAAGGC
>DHGK01000408.1:2394-2741 GCA_002402755.1 Planctomycetes bacterium UBA4800 | reverse complement strand
GCCGCGGCGCTCGTCGACCTGGGGTGCACGAAGAAGGACGCCGCCCGCCGGCTCGCAATTGCCCACGCGCAGCTCTTGGCCAGGAAACGAGAGGCGACCGAGGAGAATCTGATGCTGGAGGCGCTGCGGGCGTAGAACATTCCACGGTCGTGGAATGCATCCGGGCCCAGACGGACTACTTCCACCGACACGCCGGAACGAGAGCGGGTATCGCCAGAGCAGGCAGCCCGCGGCCTTTGGCCGCTTCTTGGGTGCGCGCATGCTCCTTTCTCATCCAGGCGCCGCAACGATCCGAAGGCAGGCCTTTCTCCGAGGCTCTTCTCGCGTAACCGTTCACGGTTTTCTCG
>DHGK01000408.1:0-2317 GCA_002402755.1 Planctomycetes bacterium UBA4800 | reverse complement strand
ATCAGAAAGAGCACCACGAAGGACGCCGGAATGTGATCTACTTAAGGCGGAGATTCGCGCGTTCGGGATGCCCTGTGAACGGTTACCTTCTCGCCAATTCCAGAGCCCGAGACCTGTTCCTGCGCACGCCTATTCCGTATTCATAGCACAGTGCGAGATTCTGCAACGCACACGCATTGCCGCCTCTCGAGGCTTCCTTGGACAAATCAGTGACTGTCCCCGGATTTCCCCCGGTTTCCCCGCCGGGGTCTTGCCGAATCGCCGCCGCCTGCATTAGCATAACATAGCCGCGCCGGTGTGCGGCAGGAAGAGAAGTGCATGAGCTGCAAGGTCTTGTGGTATCGGAGGCGGTTGCGCGGCCGCCCGGCGCCTCTGGGCGCGGGGGCGGTTGCGGCCGCTTTTTTTGTCGCCGCGGCCGGTTGCAGCGGGCCGGCGGGAGGCGGGCGCGCCGCCGAGTTCGGGCCGTCCGGGCGAGCGTATCTCGTCGTCGCCGACAACACGCAGGCCGCGACGTGCGGCATGTACATCCTGGGCGCGGGCGGCAACGCCGCGGATGCCGCCGTGGCCGTGTCGTTCGCGCTCGCCGTCGTTCGCCCCGACGTGTGCGGCCTCGGGGGCGGCGGGTGTGCCCTGTACTGCGCGCCCGGCCAGTCCGTGACGGCCTTCGACTTCCGGGAGCAGGCGCCGGCCGCCGCGCGATCGAGCGATTACCTCGACCGCGAGGGCGCGCCGATTCCGGGGAGGGCCTCGATCGGCCCGTGGGCCGCGGCGGTGCCGGGGCAGGTGCGCGGCGCGCTCGATCTCTGGCGGCGCTTCGGCTCGGGACGGCTGACGCTCGATGAGATCCTCGCGCCCGCGATTCTGCTCGCCCAGGACGGTTTCACGGTCGATCGGCGGCTGCACCAGGCGCTCGCCGGCCTCGCCGAGAGGTATCGCGCCTACCCCGACTATCGCCAGCGGTTTGCCGAGACGTACCGGACGCTGCTCAGACCGGGCGGCATCGCCTACATGGAGGGCGACATCCTCAAGCGGCCCGATCTGGGATCGACGCTCGCGGCGATCGCCAAGAACGGCGCCGACGCGTTCTATCGCGGCACGGTGGGGGAGGCGATCGTGCGCGAGATCGGGCGGCTGGGCGGCGTGCTCTCGGCCGCCGACATGAGCGAGTACCGCGTGCGCGCGACCGAGCCTCTCGCCGCCGAGCTCTTCGGCTGCCGGTTGTACGCCGCGCCGCCGCCGAGCGCGGGGGGCGCCATCGTGCTCCAGGCGATGGGGGTGCTTGCGGCCGCCGGGGAACGCGGCGGTTCCTCGTTCCGGGCGCACTTCATGGCCGAGGCGATGAAGCACGCGTTTGCGGAAAAGGCGCTGCTTGCGGCCGAGTCCGAGCAGGCGTCTGCGGCGCGGCGGATGATCTCGCGCGAGCGGATCGAGCAGGTTCTCGGGCGCATCGATCCGGAGCACGTGAGCGCGGCCCCGGTCGTGCGCCTGGACGAGGGCGCGCTTGCGATGCGCTCGGACGGCGCCGAGACGGCCCATTTCTGCGTGTGGGATGCCGACGGCGGCGTTGCGAGCTGGTCCGAGTCGATCGGCCGGCCGTTCGGCTCGCTCGTCAGCGTGCCGGGGACGGGCGTGCTCCTGAACGGCGCGATGGCGGATTTCCCCCTGCACGCGGGCGGGGGATCGGCCGGCGCCGACCCCTGGCTTCGGCCGGGCGCCCGCCCGCTGACCTGCATGGCGCCGGTCATCGTGCTCGGGGGCGACGGTGTGCGGCTGGTCGCCGGCGCCGCCGGCGGGTCGCGGGCCGCGAGCGCCGTGCTCGCGGTGCTCGAGCAGGTGCTCGCCGAGAACGCGCCGCTCGGGGACGCGGTCAGGCGCGGGAGGTTCCACCATCAGTTCGCGCCGGATGTCCTGCTCGTCGAGCCGTCCGTGCGCGCGGAGGTGCTTCAGGGCCTGCTTGCCCGCGGCCATACGCTGCGCGCGTACCGGGGGGACGAGGCCGGGCGCGTCCAGGCGATCGAGGCGCGCGGGGGAATGCTGCGCGGGGCCGTCGACGCGCGCGGCGAGTGAGCCGGCGGCGGCCGCGTACATATTCGGTGAACCCATGGCCCCCCGGGCGCCGGCGGCGGCCGGCGTTTCCCCCCTTCTCCTGAAGGGGGGACGCAAGGGGGGTTGTTTCAGGGTGAGCAGGGACGCCGAGCGATTGCCGCCGTCGAGACCTCCGGCCCCCGCCCCCATAGCGCCGCCAGAGCCGCAATTGCGCAACGGACGCGTTCATTGCGCGTTTCGACGCACGGGTTCACCGAATATGTACCTATCT
>DHGK01000142.1:5265-17638 GCA_002402755.1 Planctomycetes bacterium UBA4800 | reverse complement strand
ACGCCTATCCTGGCCACCGTCACTCCTCCCGTTCGAGTCGCCGCCGCACCGCGGAGCGCATCGCGAACCTACGCGATGGCCGCCGCAACCGGCGTTATGTGCTTCCCAAGTCCCAGCGCTTTCGGCGCGATCCCGACGGCAAGCCCGACGAGCTGCGTCAGGTACACGACCGGCAGCGCCATGCCCTTCGGCTGCCGCATGTCCAGATTCGCGTGGCAGAGCGGGCACGCCACGACCACCATGTGCGCCCCCTCGGCCTTCGCGTTCGTGAGAATCCGCTCGCACAGGCGCGCGACCGATGCGGTGCTGCTCATCGCGAACGCGGCGCCGCAGCACTCCGTCCTGAAGCCCCACGCGACCGGCTCGGCGCCCGTCGCCGCGGCGACCTTCTCCATGCTCGCCGGGTTTTCCGGGTCGTCGAACGCGAGCACCTTGGGCGGCCTGACGAGCAGGCACCCGTAGTAGCAGGCGACCTTCTTGCCCGCGAGCGACTTGGTGACCGCCGCCTTGATCTTCTCCAGGTGCGGCAGCAGGTACTCGATGCAGTTCCGGACGGGTATGCGCGCGGCCGGCAGCGCCATGTCGATCGCGTGCTCGACCTCCGCGCGGAGACCGGCATCGCCCAGCCATTCGGCCTGGGCGGCGATCAGGCGATTGGAACAGGCCGCGCAGGGCGCGAAGATCTCGTCCATGCCCTGGGCGGCCGCGAGCGCGATCGTGCGGGCCGGGAGCGCGAGCCCCAGGAGGTGGTTGGTCTGGTGCGCCGCCGAGGCGCCGCAGCAGTTCCAGTCCTCGATCTCCGCAAGCGGCAGGCCGAGCGCCTGCGCCAGCGCGCGGATCGACATGTCGAACTCGGCCGCCGTGCCCTCGAGCGAGCAGCCCGGAAAGTAGCCAGTTGCCATGCGTCACTCCTTCGCGCGCGGGGCCGCCCCCGCGCCGCGTCACTTCGTGCCGGCGGTGCGCTCGAAGATGCGCGCCACGGCTTGACGGTCCTTGACGGGCTTGCCGAAGAGCTTGAGCTTCCCCTTCAGGAACATCACCGGCGCCAGCAGGACGTCCGAGAAGAAGTCCCGGGCGCGCGTCTTGTACTCCATGACCATGCCGACCTCGTGCAGGCGCCCCGTGCGCCTGACCGATCCGAGGAAGGATTTGAGGAACGCGAGGACCTTCCGGGCCCGCGGGTGCGCCTTCTTCTCCCTGAGCGCCTGCTCCCTGAGAGCGTCCATGACCTCCGCGATCTTCACCTCCTGCGGGCAGCGCGTCGAGCACGTGAAGCAGGACGCGCAGAACCAGATCGTCCTGGAGCCCAGCGCCGCATCGCGGTCGCCGACCTGGACCAGGCGCATGATCTGGCTCGGCGTGTAGTCCATGTCCGGGACCATGGGGCAGCCGGCCGTGCACTTCCCGCACTGGTAGCACTTCCGGACATCGATGCCGGTCCTCGCGGCCAGGTCCTCGGCGAACGTTTTCTCGTGCGGGACGTCGTGATGAGCGCTCATAGAACCTCTCGGGGGCTCACGCCCCCCCTTCGGGCGGGCGGCACCGTGCCGAAACCAAGAGACGTCGCGGACTCTGATGCGTCATGCGTACCGTAGTTCGGAGCAGCGATCATAGCAAACCGCGGCCGGGATCGGAAGCGAGACGCGGGCGCCTCCGAAAAAAGAGATCGCCTAAAGTCTACAGATATGATATAGTATAGCACAGGCAACGACCCGGCGCCCGCGCCGGGCTCCGCCCGCGGGTCGGAGCCTGGGCGGCCGCCGCTTCCGCGAAGGAGTGCCGCCATGAGACGACTGCTGCTGCGCGCGACGGCGTGTCTTCTGCTTCTCGGCGCCGGCTGGTTCGCCGCGACCCTGTACGAGCGGCTCACGGCCGCGCAGGTCTACACCTGCCCCATGGACGAGGATGCCGACGTGCGCGCCGATGCGCCCGGTCCGTGCCCGCGCTGCGGCATGGATCTGGAGCCTCTCGCCGCGACGTACCACAAGGGCGTCGTCCCCGAGTGGGTCCTCGAGAAGCGCCGCGCCCAAGGCCCGGCGCCGCCCAAGGACGCGCCCCCTCCGAAACCTGCGGAGGCGAAGGCCTCTCCGCCCGCGTCGGGGCCCCAGCGTTACTACTGCACCATGCACCCGCAGTACATCACGGACCGGCCCGGGGATTGCCCGATCTGCAACATGCACCTGGAGCCGCTCGAGGAAGATGCGGCCGCCGAGGCGTCGGACGTCCCCGGGATGGCCAGGGTGCGCCTGGAAACGGATCGACGGCAGATGATCGGCCTGCGCCTCGGCACGGTGCGCACGACCCGCCTCGTCAAGACGATTCGCGCACCCGGCATCGTCGCGTACGACGAACGCGGACTGTCCGCGGTGACGCTCAAGGTCGGCGGCTGGATCGAGGAGCTTCATGTCCGCGCGGTCGGCGATCTGGTCGCGAAGGGCGATCCCTTGTTCACGCTCTACAGCCCCGAGATCGCGGAGGCGCAGCAGAGCTACGTGATCGGCAGGCAGGCGCTGCGTGCGCCGGGCCTGGCGGGCGATGCGCGCGCGGCCGCCGAGGCGGACCTCGCGAGCGCGCGCGAACGGCTCCTGAGATGGGACCTGACGGACGCGCAGCTCGCCGAGCTCGACGTCGCTGCGGCGGCGCCGGCCCGCACCGTGATCCGCGCCAGGACCGGCGGCGTCGTCACCGCGCGCACCATCGTCCTCGGCGCGTATGCCGAGGCGGGAAGGAATCTCCTGGAACTGGCGGATCTCTCCACGGTCTGGATCAACGCGGAGATCTACGAGCACGAGATTCCCCACGTGAAGGTCGGCGCCGCGGCCGAGGTGACCCTTTCGGCGCTCCCGGGCGTCTCGATCGATGCCAGGGTCGCCTTCATCCACCCCTCGGTCACCGCCGACACGCGCACGCTGAAGGTGCGCATCGAGGCGCCGAATCCCGGCGGCGCCCTCAAGCCCGGCATGTACGCCGATGCGATGCTCCAGGCCGACCTCGGCGAGCACCTGGCCGTCGATGACGGCGCGATCCTCGACACCGGCGTCCGGCGCATCGTGTTCGTCGACCTCGGCGACGGCGTCCTGGAGCCGCGCGAGGTCGCGACGGGCGCCCGCGCGGACGGCGTCACGGCGATCGTCGCGGGCCTGGCCGTCGGCGAGAGGGTCGTGACCAGCGGCAATTTCCTGATCGATGCCGAGAGCCGCCTCAAGGCGGCGCTGCTCGGCGGCGGAGGCGCGCAGTGATCGCACGTAGTATCGAGTTCTGCGCCCGCAACCGGTTCATCGTCCTGCTCGTGACGGCGACGGCGATCGCGGGCGGGGTCTACTGCGTGCGCCACATTCCGCTCGACGCGATTCCCGATCTCACCGACACGCAGGTCATCATCTACTCGCGCTGGGACCGCAGCCCGGACATCATCGAGGACCAGGTCACCTACCCCATCATCACGGCCATGCTGGGGGCGCCCGGCGTCAAGGCGATCCGCGGCTTCTCCGATTTCGGCTACTCCTTCGTCTACGTGATCTTCCGCGACGGCACCGATCTGTACTGGGCGCGCAGCCGCATCACGGAGTACCTCAACACGATCCTCCCGCGCCTCCCGGACGGCGTGCGCACCGAGATCGGCCCCGACGCCACCGGCATCGGCTGGGTCTACCAGTACGCGCTGCTGGACACGAGCGGGACGCACGACCTGGGCGACCTGCGGAGCTTCCAGGACTGGTACATGCGCTACTGGCTCCAGAGCGTGCCCGGCGTCGCGGAGGTCGCGTCGATCGGCGGATTCCAGAAGCAGTACCAGGTCAACGTCGACCCGAATCGGCTGCTCGCCTACGGGATACCGCTCGCGAAGGTCGTCGATGCCATCCGCGACGGCAACGACGACACGGGCGGCAGGCTGCTGGAGTTCGCGGGCGCCGAGTACATGGTCAGGGGGCGCGGCTACGCGCGCTCCATTGCCGACCTGGAGGCGATCGCCGTCGGCGCCGACGCGAACGGCACGCCCGTGCTCGTCCGCAACCTCGGCACCGTGACGCTCGGGCCGGACATCAGGCGCGGGGCCGCGGACCTGGACGGCAACGGCGACACCGTGGGCGGCATCGTGATCATGCGCGACGGCGAGAACGCGCTCGACGTGATCGGCCGGGTCAAGGAGAAGCTCCAGGACATTCGCGCGGCGCTGCCCGACGGCGTCCGCCTCGTGACCACCTACGACCGCTCCCGTCTCATCCGCGAGTCGATCCGCACGCTCACGGACGAGCTCATCGCCGCGCTCGTGGCCGTGAGCGTCATCATCCTCATCTTCCTCTGGCACGCGCCATCGGCGTTCGTGCCCATCGTCACGATTCCGATCTCGATCCTGCTCGCCTTCATCCCCATGTACTTCATGCGCGTCACCGCCAACATCATGTCGATCGCGGGCATCGCGATCTCGATCGGCGTCCTGGTCGACGGCGCCATCGTCGAGGTCGAGAACGCGTACAAGAAGATCGAGCTCTGGATCCGGAACGGCCGCCGCGGCGATTTCCACGAGGTCAGGCTCCGGGCGCTCAAGGAAGTGGGCCCGTCGGTGTTCTTCTCGCTCCTGGTGATCGCGGTCGCGTTCACGCCGATCTTCGCGCTCGAGGAGCAGGAAGGCCGCCTCTTCAAGCCGCTCGCCTACACGAAGAACCTCACCATGGCCATCGCGGCCGTCCTGGCGATCACGCTCGACCCCGCCGTGCGCATGCTGTTCTCGCGCGTCGACCCCTTCCGCTTCAGGCCGCGGCCGCTCGCGTGGCTCGCCACCAAGCTCGCGGTCGGCGCCTACGTGCCCGAGGAGCGCCACCCGGTGTCGCGCCTTCTCTTCGCGCTCTACGAGGGGCCGTGCCGCTTCGTCATCCGGCACCGCGCCGCCGTCATCGTGCTCGCGCTGCTCCTCGTCGCGAGCGCGGTGCCGATGTACCTCTCGCTCGGGAGCGAGTTCATGCCGCCGCTCTGGGAGGGCGACCTGCTCTACATGCCGACGACGCTTCCCGGCATCTCGATCGCCGAGGCCCGGAAGCTCATGCAGTCCATGGACCGCATTCTCAAGCGCGTGCCCGAGGTCGATGTCGTCTTCGGCAAGGCCGGCCGCGCCGAGACGTCGACCGACCCGGCGCCGCTCTCGATGCTGGAGACGACGATTCTTCTCAAGCCGCCGGACCAATGGCGCCCGAAGGAGCGCTGGTACTCCGGTTGGCCCGCGTGGCTCCAGGCGCCCTTCAGGCGCATATGGCCGGACCGCATCGGCAAGGACGAGCTCATCGATGATCTCAACGCGAGGATGCGGTTTCCCGGCGTCAGCAACGCCTGGACCATGCCGATCAAGGCGCGCATCGACATGCTCACGACCGGCGTGCGCACGCCCATCGGGATCAAGATCCTCGGGAGCGACCTCGGCGTGATCGAGGCGCTCGGCACGCGCATCGAGTCCGTCCTCAAGGACGTTCCCGGCACGCGCAGCGTGTACGCCGAGCGCACGGCCGCCGGCTACTTCCTCGACTTCGATCTCAGGCGCGACAAGCTCGCCCGCTACGGCCTCAGCGTGAAGGAGGCCCAGGCGGTCATCATGGCCGCCATCGGCGGCGAGCCGGTCACGACCGTGATCGAGGGGCGCGAGCGCTACACCGTCAACGTGAGGTACGCGCGCGAGCTCAGGGACGACCTCGACGAGCTCGCCCGCGTGCTCGTGCCGACCCTGTCCGGCGCCCAGGTGCCGCTCGGGGCGCTGGCGGACATCCGCGTCGTCCAGGGACCCGGGATGATCCGCAACGAGAACGGCATGCTCGCGGGCTACGTCTACGTCGACGTCGCAGGGCGCGACATCGGCACCTACGTCGCGGAGGCAAAGGCCGCGGTCGCGGCCGCCGTGACGTTTCCGGCCGGCTACCTGCAGCTCTGGAGCGGCCAGTACGAGCACATGACGCGGGTGCGCGACCGCCTCACGACGGTCGTGCCCATCACCCTGTTCCTGATCTTCGTCCTCCTGTACCTCAACACCAGGTCGGCGGTCAAGACGTGCATCGTGCTCCTCGCCGTGCCCTTCTCGGCCATCGGCGCGCTCGCCTTCCTCCACATCCTCGGCTACAACGTGTCGATCGCCGTGTGGGTCGGGCTCATCGCCCTCATGGGGCTCGATGCCGAGACCGGCGTGTTCATGCTCCTGTTCCTGGATCTTGCCTACTACGAGCGCGTACGCGAGGGGAAGATGCGCACCTTCGCCGATCTCACCGAGGCCATCGTCCAGGGCGCCGTCAAGCGCATCAGGCCGAAGCTCATGACCGTGAGCGCCGCGTTCGTGGGCCTCCTCCCGATCATGTGGTCGACGAGCACCGGCGCCGACATGATGCAGCGCGTCGCCGCGCCGCTCATGGGCGGCCTCGTGACGAGCTTCGTGCTCGAGCTCCTCGTGTATCCGCCGGTCTATGCCGTGTGGAAATGGCGTTACCAGATGCGCCGCGGCACGGTCGATGTGTCCGCGCTGCCCATCCCCGAATTGCGAGGTCACTGATGCGCCCGCGCCGGCTCGCCCCATTGCTGCTTGCCATCGCCGGCTGCGCGCTCCGCCCCGCCGGCGAGGACGAGGAACGCGACCGCATCGAGGCGGCGGGCCGCGTCTACGCCGAGGACGCGGCGGCGCCGGCCCTTCCCGGCGCGCCCTCGGTCGAGGACTACCTGCGCGTCGCGTTCGCGGGCAACGCCGAGCTCAGGAGGCGTTACGAGGAATGGCGCGCGGCGATCGAGCAGGTGCCGCAGGACTCGAGCTTCCCCGATGCCGCGCTCTCCTTCGGGTACCTGATGCGCGGCGGCGGAATGAAGGCCTGGGACCGGACCACGCTCGGCATCGGCAACGAGCCCATGGTGATGATCCCGTACCCCGGCAAGCTCGCCGCCGCCGGCCGCCGGGCGCTCGAGGAGGCGCGGGCGGCGGGGCTCGAGTTCGAGGCCGCGAGGTTCGATCTCCAGGAGAGGGTGCGCGCCGCCTACCTCGATCTCGCGCTCTTCGGCGAGTCGATCAGGCTGCAGGAAGAGCGCGTGCGTCTCGACGAGATGAAGGCCGCACAGGCGCATGCGGCCGTCGGACTCGGCCGCGCGGCGCCCGAGGCGGCGCTCGTCGCCCGGACCGAGCTCGATCTTGCGCGCAGCGATCTCGAGAGCCTTCACGCCGCCGTCGGACCGGCCCGCGCGGCGATGAACGCGCTCCTCGGGAGGGCCGTCGAGGCCCCCGTGCCGCTGCCGGACGCGCTGCCCGCGCCGCGCGCGCTTCCCCGCACCGACGCCGAGGTGCTGGCGCTCGGCGCCGAGCGCAACCCCGCGCTCGGCGCGCTCGCGCGAACAGTCGCCGGCCGGGAAGACGCGCTCGACCTGGCGCGCCAGGCCTACATTCCGGACGTGAGCCTGTCGTTCAGCCTCACGGGCAGCGCGTCGCAGGCCGTGGGCGCGATGGCGACCCTTCCGCTCAGGCTCGAGGCGATCGCCGCATCGATCAGGCAGGCCGAGGCCGGCGTGCGCGCCGCCGAGGCCGCACGCACCCAGTACGCGCGCGACCTGGCGGCGCGTTTCGTCCTCGACCTCGCGGTGCTGCGCAACGACGAGCGTCAAGTCGAGCTCTTCGAGACGGCGATCATCCCGCGCATCCGGCGGACGATCGACCTTGCCCGCGCGGGCTACGCCGCGGGACGGACCGACTTCGCCGCGTTGCTCGCCGCCGAACGGACGCACATCGATGCCCGTGTCGCCGTCGCGCGGCTCCGCATCGAGCGCGAGAAGGCGCTCGCCGCCGTCGAAGCCGCGGCAGCGGTGGATATCGAGACGCTCCGGCCCGCGGGCGCGCAACCGGCCTCGTGATCGCCTCGCACCCGCCTTCGCGCGCGGGCGCCTTGCACGCGCCGCTCCGATCCCTTACCATGCCCCCATGCCTCCCGGCAACGCCGCCTTCACGTGGCTCGACTGGGCCGTCCTCGGCGCGTATCTTGCCGGCATCACGGCCTTCGGGCTCTGGATCGCGCGCAGGATACGCACGAGCCGGGGCTACTTTCTCGGGGACCGCAACTTTCCCTGGTGGGTCATGATCGGCCAGGCCTTCGGCACCGGCACCCACGCCGAGAATCCCGTGGCTCAGACCGGCGCCGTGTTCGATCGCGGCTTCGCGACGATCTGGTACCAGTGGAAGAACATGCTCATCACGCCCTTCTACTGGCTCATGGCGCCGTGGTACCGCCGCTCCGAGCGCACGACCATCGGCGAGATCGTCGAGGACCGCTTCGGGCGCGGCATGGCGTTCGCGTACACGCTCTTCGCGATGCTGTACTTCGTGTGCAACCAGGGCGCGATGCTCAAGGGCGCGGGCAAGGTCATCTCCGTGGCCACCGGCGGACAGCTCGTGTCGCCGAACGGCTGCGTGGCCGCCATGGTCGGGACCTTCGTCCTGTACAGCTTCTTCGGCGGCCTGGCGGCGGCGGCGTACACGGACTTCGTCCAGGGGTTCCTCATCATCGCCCTCTCGTTCATGCTGATCCCGAGCGGCCTGGCGGCCGTGGGCGGCGTCGAGGGCGTGCGCGCCTCGCTTCCCGCGGATTTCTTCGAGCTGTACAACCAGGCAAGCGGCATCGACCTCTTCACGATCGCCATGCTCACCCTCAACGGCCTGGTCGGCATCACGGCCCAGCCGCACATCCTGGCGATGAACGCGGCCGGCCGCACCGAGCGCGCGGGTCGCGTGGGCCAGACCTACGGCAACATGATCAAGCGGCTGTGCACCATCGGCTGGGCGCTCACGGGGCTGATCGTCGCGGCCCTGGTCATCAGGACCGGCGTATCGCTCGGCGACAACGAGAACGCCTTCGGCTACGCCTGCCTGCACCTCCTGGGGCCGGGGTTCACGGGCCTCATGGTCGCGTGCGTGCTCGCGGCCAACATGTCGACCTGCTCGAACTTCATGGTGAACTCCGGCGCGCTTTTCACGCGCAACGTGTATGTCCGCTTCATCCGGCCGGGCGCGGGCGACAGGGAATGCCTCCTCGTCGGCCGGCTCTCCGGCCTGGGGATGACCATGCTCGGCGTTCTCTTCGCGCTCTCCGTCGACCAGGTGCTCGACGCCTTCCTGTTCAACGAGACCATTCCGGCCTTCCTGGGAATCACGGTCATGGGCGGCATCCTGTGGCGGCGGGCCAACCGGTACGGAGCTTACGCGGCGACGGCAACGGCGCTCGGCGTGTACTATGCCCTCAACGCGCACGCGAGCGGCGCCCTGAATCTCGTCTACAAGTGGACGCCGGAGCCCTTCGGATGGGCCATGCTGGCCGGCGCCGCGGCATTCGTCCTCGCGAGCCTCGCGACGCGGCCGGAATCCGCGGAACGCACCGCCGCCTTCTTCGATGCGATGCGCCGGTCGAGCGACGCCGCCCCGGGCGCGCCGAAGCCGCTCGCCGCCGATCGCGGCCAGGACCTCGTGCTTCTCGACGTGACGGGCTGGTTTTCGCGCGCGCGCTGGCGCGGCTTCTTCCGGCGCTACCGCGAGGACCTCGCCGGCTTCGTCCTTGCCTGGGGCGCGGTGCTGCTCCTCATCGCTCTTGCCTGGGGATTGCTGCAGATTCGCTGACGCGGGGCGCCGCTCTGGACCGTGCGCCGGAGTTCAACTACAATGGCGTGACGTAGTCGCTCAGGCCCAGTAGGACCCGAAAGGAGGCCTTATGTCGCAGTTCTCCCGCCGCAGATTCCTGAAGCGCTCGGCCTTCGCGGCCGGCGCCGCGTTCACGCTCGGAGGTCCCTTGTCCGCCCGCCGCGTCCTCGGCGCCGGCGATTCGATCCGCGTCGGCGTCGCCGGGCTCAACGGCCGCGGCGGCACGCACGTGGGCGAGTTTCTCGGCATGGAGGGCGTCGAGATCTCGTATCTCATCGACCCGGACACGCGGACGTTCAAGGGGCACGCCGACAAGATCGAAAAGAAGACCGGCCGGAAGCCCGCGATGGTCCAGGACGTCCGCAAGGCCCTCGAGGACAAGGACCTGGACGTCATTTCGATCGCCACGACCAACCACTGGCACGCCCCGATGACGATCTGGGCCTGCCAGGCCGGAAAAGACGTCTACGTCGAGAAGCCGTGCAGCCACAACGTGCGCGAGGGCCGCATTGCGGTCGAGTGCGCGCGCAAGTACAACCGCATCGTCCAGCACGGGACGCAGGGCCGCAGCGAGAGGAAATGGGCCAAGCTCGCCGAGATCGCCAAGCAGGGCCTGCTCGGCAAGCTCCTCGTGTCGTACGGCCTGTGCTACAAGACCCGCAACAGCATCGGGCACAAGCAGGCGACGACGCCGCCCCCGGAGCTCGACTTCAACCTGTGGCTCGGCCCGGCCCCCGATCAGCCCCACCATGCCAACCTGGTCCACTACAACTGGCACTGGTTCTGGGATTTCGGCAACGGCGACATCGGCAACCAGGGCGTCCATCAGTTCGACGTCGCGCGCTGGCTCATTCCCAGCGCCACCTGGCCGGCAAGCGTCATCAGCGTGGGCGGCCGCTTCGGCTACGAGGACCAGGGACAGACGCCCAACACGCAGGTTTCCGTCATGGATTTCGGCGAGACCAAGCTCGTGTTCGAGGTCCGGGGCCTGAAGACCGGCGGCTTCCACGGCGAGACGGTCGGCAACATCGCGGTCTTCGAGAAGGGCGTCGTCTCGGGCGGCGACAAGTTCTTCCCCACGGGCTCGACCCAGGCCGAGAAGCTGCCCGATGTCTCGGCGCAGCGCGGCCCGGGCGGCGGCATCTTCCGCAACTTCATCACCGCCGTCCGCAGCCGCAGGATCGAGGACCTGGACGCCGACATCCTCGAGGCCCACTACTCGGCGGGCCTGTGCCACCTCCCGAACATCTCCTATCGCCTCGGCGAGGAGGTCCCGTTCCGCCCCATCACGAAGTCCTTCGGCGACGACAAGGTCGCGGCCGATGCGTTCGCCCGCATGGAGGAGCACCTCTCGGGCCCGAACAAGCTCACGCTCGACGGCATCAAGTACCGCCTCGGCAAGATGCTCAAGTTCGACGGCGCCAAGGAGCAGTTCGTCGACTGTCCCGAGGCCAACGCGCTCCTCACGCGCAACTACCGCGCGCCCTTCACGATCCCCGACAAGGTCTCGTGACATCGTGCATTGACGGTCGCGCGGCCGCGCCGGGCGGAGCGAACCTCCCGGCGCGGCCGCCGTGCCGCCGGTTCGTGGTATGATGGCCGCAGCAGCAGTCCCCGCACGAAAGGAGCTCGCATGACCGCGTGCAGACGCAGGGAATTCCTCGCCGCCGCCGCCGGCACGGCCGTGTGCCTGCGGGGCTTCGGCCGCACGGCCGCCGCCGCCGCCGATGTCGCGGTGCCGCCGCCGCCGATCGTCCCGCTCGGCGCGACCGGCATCACGCTCTCGCGCATCGGACAGGGCACCGGAATGCGCGGCGGGAACCGCCAGTCCAACCACTCGCGCATGGGCTTCGAGAAGCTCGTCGCCCTCTTCCGGCATGCCTACGACCGCGGCGTCACGTTCTTCGACATGGCCGACATCTACGGGACCCATGTCTACTTCCGCGAGGCGCTGCGCTCGATCCCGCGCGACAAGGTGACGATCCTGACGAAGCTCTGGTGGCGGTACGACGGCAAGCCCGCCGAGGCGCCCCCCGACTTCCAGAAGCGCTCGACGCGGATGGCCATCGAGCGTTTCCAGCACGAGATCGCGACCGACCGCCTCGACATCGTGCTCCTGCACTGCCTCGAGAGCGGCACCTGGGACAAGGAGCTCCAGGCCTACATGGAGGCGCTCTCCGAGCTCAAGGAGAAGAAGCGCATCCGGGCCGTCGGCGTCTCGTGCCACAACTTCGAGGCGCTCAAGACCGCGGCGGCGTGCCCCTGGGTCGACGTGATTCTCGCCCGCATCAATCCCCGCGGCGTCGCGATGGACGCCGCCGCCGACCAGGTCGTGCCGGTCCTCGCGCAGGCCAAGCGCAACGGCAAGGCGATCATCGGCATGAAGATCTACGGCGAGGGGCGCCTCGTCGAGCGCAAGGACGAGTGCATGCAGTTCGCCCAGGGGCTCGACTTCCTGGACTGCATGACCATCGGCAGCGAGGCGATCGAGCACGTGGACGACAACCTGCGGCTGCTCGCCAAGTATCCGAAATCGGCGTGAGCGCGGCTGCGGAGACGGAGCGCACCCCGAGCGGCAGATCTGCACCGAAGGCGCCATGGCACCATGGGCGCGGGGCATTCTGAAAGTCGTAACCGTTCACAGGGCATCCCGAACACGCGAATCTCCGCCTTCAGTACATCACATTCCGGCGTCCTTCGTGGTGCTCTTTCTGATTCACCACAGAGAAGACAGAG
>DHGK01000142.1:0-5245 GCA_002402755.1 Planctomycetes bacterium UBA4800 | reverse complement strand
GTGCTCTCTGTGCCTCTGTGGTTTACTTTCCGTCAGATGCCGCCTGTCTGTGCATCCGAGCACGGCGAGAAAACCGTGAACGGTTGCTCAAAGTCGTCCGCAGAACTCCGGGCATCGTACAGGCGGCGGGGCAGAGGCCGATCCCTGGTGTCTGCATGCCTTCGCGGCCCATCGAGACCCCTCCGTGCGTGCGCATCCCACGGCGCGCCGAAACGTCGGCGACTGCGCGGATCCATGAATGCCGCCGCGGTTGCGGGTCCGGCCCGCCCGCGTGTACACTTGGCTCCACCGGAAAAGGAGCTCGCGCATGACGACCCTCGCACCGTTCCCCTGTCGCGTCCATCGCGTGTCGGTCTCGTTCGTCCTCGCCGCGCTGGCCCTGTCCGCCGCCGCCCAGGGGACGCGCGAGGACTACGAGCGCGCCGCCGGCCTCAGGGAACGCTTCTCCGGCAAGGTTTACCGGGAGACCGTGCGGCCCCGCTGGCTCGCCGGCAACAACGAGTTCTGGTACCGCGTGACGACCGGGCCCGGCGCGCACGAGTTCGTGCTCGTCGATGCTCGGAACGGCGCCCGCAGGCCGGCCTTCGATCACGCCCGCCTGGCCGAGGCGCTGGCGAAGCTCGGCATTGCAAACGTCACGGCGAGCGCCCTTCCCATCGACACCCTGGACTTCGATCTCGCCGCGAAGAAGATCGAGTTCCGCGCCGCCGGGAAGTGGTGGCGCTGCGACACGGCAACGTACGACTGCGCCTCCATCGAACGCCCCCCGCGGGCCTTCGCCGCCGACCGCGACCGCCGCGCCCCGCGCGCGAGCCGCCGCACGGGCGCGGAGACGTCGGTGACGTTCATCAACACGACCGGCGGCGAGGTCGAGCTCTTCTGGCTCGACGCGGAGGGGCAGCGCCGCGCGTACGGGAAGATCGCGCCGGGAGCGCAGCGCGACCAGCACACGTTCGCCGGCCACGTCTGGCTCGTCGTCGACGCCGCGGGCGCGCCGCTCCTGCGGATGGAAGCCGAGGAGGACGCGCTCTCCGTATCGATCGAGCCGCGTTCCGGAGACGCCGACCCTCCGAACGATCCCCGGCCCCGCCGCGGCGACCGGCGCGGCGCGTCGCCCGACGGCACGCTCGAGGCGTTCGTCAAGGACCACAACCTCTGGATCAGGAGCGCCGCGAGCGGAGCGGAGTCGGCGCTCAGCGCCGACGGAAGCCCGGCGGAGGCGTACGGCGACCGATTCGCATGGTCGCCGGACGGCACTCGCATCGCGGCGATCCGCGTCGTGAGCGGCGAGGACCGCAAGGTCTTCGTCGTCGAATCATCGCCGCGGGACCAGCTCCAGCCCAAGCTCCAGTCCTACCCGTACTTGAAGCCCGGCGACCGGGTGCCGCTCCACCAGGTGCGCCTCTTCGACGTCGCGGCGCGCGCGCAGATCCCCGTGTCCGATGCGCTGTTCCCCAACCCGTGGGAAATCTCCGACCTCCGCTGGGCCGCCGACTCGGGCGCCTTCACCTTCTTCTACAACCAGCGCGGGCACCAAGTCCTGCGCATCGTCGCGGTCGACGCCCGGAGCGGCGAGGCCCGCGCGGTCGTCGATGAGCAGAGCCCCACCTTCATCGACTACGCGGGCAAGCTCTTCGTTCACTACCTGGACGCGACCGGCGAGATCATCTGGATGTCCGAGCGCGACGGCTGGAACCACCTTTATCTCTACGACGCGGCGGGCGGCGGCGTCAAGAACCGGATCACGAAGGGCGAGTGGGTCGTACGGCGCGTCGAACGCGTGGATGCCGAGGCGCGCCGGATCCTGTTCCGCGCCAGCGGCATCATTCCGGGGCAGGACCCCTATTACCTGCACATGTGCAGCGTCAACTTCGACGGCGCCGGTCTCACGATCCTCACCGAGGGCGACGGAACCCACGCGGTCGATTTCTCGCCGGACGGCAGGTTCCTCGTCGACTCCTGGTCGCGCGTCGACATGCCGCCCGTGACCGAGCTCAGGCGCGCCGCCGGCGGCGCGCGCATCTGCGAGCTGGAACGCGCCGAGCACGCGGCGCTCCTCGCGGCCGGCTGGCAGGCGCCCGAGCGATTCGCCGCCAAGGGCCGCGACGGCGCGACCGACATCTACGGCGTCATCTACCGGCCGACGACGTTCGATCCCGCCGGGAAGTACCCCGTGATCGAGGCCATCTACGCCGGGCCCCAGGACTCGTTCGTGCCGAAGGGCTTCCGCAGCCATTTCGACGCCCAGTCGATGGCGGAGCTCGGCTTCATCGTCGTCCAGATCGACGGCATGGGGACGAGCAACCGCTCCAAGAAGTTCCACGACGTGTGCTGGAAGAACCTCGCCGATGCGGGCCTGCCCGACCGCGTCCTCTGGATCAAGGCCGCGGCCGCGGCGCGCCCGTACATGGACCTCGCGCGCGTCGGAATCTACGGCGGCTCGGCGGGCGGCCAGAGCGCGCTCGGCGCGCTCCTGACGCACGGCGAGTTCTATCACGCCGCCGTCGCCGACTGCGGATGCCACGACAACCGCATGGACAAGATCTGGTGGAACGAGCTCTGGATGGGCTGGCCCGTGGGGCCGCACTACGCGGAGAGCTCGAACGTCACGCTCGCGCACAGGCTCCGGGGCAAGCTTCTCCTCATCGTGGGCGAACTGGACAACAACGTCGACCCGGCATCGACCATGCAGGTCGTGAACGCGCTCGTCAAGGCCGACAAGGACTTCGAGCTGCTCGTGATTCCCGGCGCCGGTCACGGCGCCGCCGGGACGCCGTACGGGCGCAGGCGGCTCCAGGATTTCTTCGTGCGGCACCTCCTCGGCGTTGAGCCCCGGCATGTGCCGGGCGCGTAGAAAGGAACCTATGCACCATCTCTCCGCACTGCGGTACGTGCTCGCCGCCATCGCGCTGGCCGGCGCCGCCCTGGCGGCGCGCGACGACATCCTCATCGCCGACTTCGAAGGCGCGACCTACGGCGCCTGGAAGACGACCGGCGAGGCCTTCGGCCCCGGTCCCGCCCGCGGCACGCTTCCCGGGCAGATGGAGGTGACCGGCTTCGAGGGCAAGGGCCTCGTCAACAGCTTCCACAAGGGCGACGGCACCGTCGGCACGCTCACCTCGCCCCCGTTTCGGATCGAGCGGCACTTCATCACGTTTCTCGTGGGAGGCGGCATGCACGCCGGGGAGACGTGCATCAACCTCCTCGCCGGCGGCAAGGTCGTCAGGACCGCCACGGGGCCGAACGACAGGCCGGGCGGCAGCGAGCGGCTCGACTGGCACTCGTGGGACGTGCGCGAGCTCGCGGGCAGTGAAGCCGTGATCGAGATCGTCGACCGCGCCACGGGCGGCTGGGGCCACATCAACGTGGACCACATCATGCAGTCGGACCGCGGCTCGGGCGTCGTCGAGCGCGTCAGCACGCTCGCCATCGACCGCGATTACCTGAGTTTCTGCGTTCCTGCACACGCCGGGAATCGCGCACAGGTTGCGCTCGCGGTCGGCGGCCGCGTCGTCAGGCATGCGGCCGGCGCCGATCGCGAGACGGCGTCGTGGATCACGTGGGATGTGTCGCGGCTCAAGGGCTCCCGCGCCGAACTGCGCGTCAGCGAGCTTCCCGCCGCGGACGGCGCCTGCCCGCTCGCCGACAGCGTCTCGCTCGGCTCCGAGGTCAAGGGCGCCTTGATCGTCGTCGACAAGCTCTACCGGGAGACGTACCGGCCGCAGTTTCACTTCTCGCCGAGGACCAACTGGACGAACGACCCGAACGGCCTCGTCTACTACGACGGCGAGTACCACCTCTTCTTCCAGCACAACCCCTTCGGCATCGATTGGGGCAACATGACGTGGGGCCACGCCATCAGCACGGATCTCCTCCACTGGACGCAGCTCGAGCACGCGCTCCACCCCGACAAGCTCGGCACGATGTTCTCGGGCTCCGCCGTCGTCGACCACGGCGACACGGCGGGATTCCGCACGGGCGCGGAGAAGACGCTCGTCGCGATCTACACCGCCGCGGGCGGCACGAGCCCCGAGTCCCAGGGACAGCCCTTCACGCAGTGCATCGCCTGCTCGAACGACCGCGGCCGCACCTGGACGAAGTACGACAGGAACCCCGTGCTCGGCCACATCGCCGGCGGCAACCGCGACCCGAAGGTCATCCGGCACGCGCCGACGGCGCAGTGGGTCATGGCGCTGTACCTGGACGGCGAGGACTTCGCGCTCTTCTCCTCGCCCGATCTCAAGACGTGGAAGAAGCTCTGCGATGTCCCCATGCCGGGCACGAGCGAATGCCCCGACTTCTTCGAGCTGCCCGTCGACGGCGATGCGCGGAACACGAGGTGGGTATTCTGGGGCGGCAACGGCAACTACCGGCTCGGCGCCTTCGACGGCAGGAGGTTCCTGCCCGAGACGCCGCCGCTGCGGTCGCGCTACGGCGCCAACGATTACGCCGCACAGACCTACAGCGATATCCCGGCGTCCGACGGCCGCCGCATCCAGATCACCTGGATGCAGGGAGGACGCTATCCGGGCATGCCCTTCAACCAGCAGATGGGATTCCCGCGCGTCCTGACGCTCGGAACGACGCCCGACGGCGTGCGCCTCTTCTTCAACCCCGTCGGGGAAATCGAGACGCTCAGGGCCGAGACCCGCACGTGGCGCGCGCTCGCGCTCGCGCCCGGCGCGAATCCCCTCTCGGCGCTCGAAGGCGAATTGTGGGACATCGACGCCCTGCTCGAGCCGAAGGACGCCGCCGAGGCCGGCTTCGTCGTCCGCGGCGCGCGCATCGCCTACGATGCGAAGGCCCGGGAGCTGCGCACGCCGGGCGGCAGCGCGCCGGTCAGGCCGGAGGGCGGGCGCATCGCGCTCCGCATGCTCGTCGATCGCTCGTCGATCGAGGTTTTCGCGGGCGGCGGGCGCTGGCTCATCTGCTTCTGCTTCCTGCCCGATCCCGCCGACCGCTCGCTTGCGCTCTACGCCGAGGGCGGCGAGGCCGCCTGCGCGGCGCTGCGCGTCTCGGCGCTGCGCTCGACCTGGCCGGAGTGAGCGCCCGCCGGGGTGCGAACGGCTATCTCGTCTTCCACTCGCGCGGCCGGCGCCCACATCCGGGGAGGACGGAAGGACGATGCCACTAAGACGCGAAGACACCAAGGATCGGCGGTGAATCACCACGCGCTCGGAATGCACCCGAACCCCTTCGTGCCTTCGTGTCTTCGTGGCTATCTCGTAACCGTTCACGGTTTTCT
>DHGK01000009.1 GCA_002402755.1 Planctomycetes bacterium UBA4800 | reverse complement strand
CCACAGAGAAGACAGAGGGCACAGAGAACGGAACGTGAGACGTTACATGGCTCCGCGGTGGTCTCTCTCCGTTGTCTTCTCTGTGCTATCTGTGCCTCTGTGGTTTCTTCTCCGTCAGATGACACCTGTCTGTGCACCCGAACACGGCGAGAGAACCGTGAACGGTTACGTGAACGGTTGCGGCGCCGCCTTGCCAGGCCCCTCCGATATGCTCTATCCTGGGAAGCTCCCGCGTCCTCGTTCAAGCAGGAGAGCTGCAATGAGACATCCCGCGCTTCTCGTGCCCGCGTCGAGCGTGCTCGTCCTTCTGGCCGCGTGCGCCGGAACCTCCCGGCATGCGGGAGAAGGAACTCTCGTCCTCGAGGGCATCCCCCCCGTTCCGGCCGAAACGGCGGCGCGCCTGGCCCCCTACCAGAACACGCGCGGCGCCGCGTTCGCCGACTGGACCGCCGCGGGCGACGGGCTCCTCGTCCTCACGCGCTTCGCGGAGACGGCGCAGCTCCACGAGGTGCGAAGCCCGGGCGCGTACCGCAAGCAGCTCACGTTCCTCAGGGAGCCCGTGCACGCGGCCGCGAGCGACCCCGCGCGCAGGGGCGGCATCTACATTCGCACCGATGTGGGCGGCGGCGAGTTCTACCAGTACCACTGGCTCGATCCGGCGACCGGCCGCACGCGGTGCGTGACCGATGGGAAATCGCGCCACGAGTCGCTGCTCCCGGCCCGCAGGAACGGCATGATCGCCTACGTGAGCACGCGCCGCAACGGAAAGGACTTCGACATCTACGTCCAGGACGGACCGGATCCCGCGAGCGCGCGCCTCGTCAAGGAGGCCGCGGGCCACTGGTCGATCCTCGACTGGTCGGACGATGACGCGCGCCTCCTCGTCATGCACACGATCTCCATCAACGAGGCGCGGCTCTTCGTGCTCGACATCGCGAGCGGTGACGCGACCGAGATCAATCCCGCGCCCGGCAAGAAGATCGCGTACGAGGCCGCCCGCTTCGCGCCCGGACGCGGCGCGGTCTTCTACGCCTCGGACGAGGACCGCGAGTTCGTGACGCTCGCGCGCTGCGATCTCGCGACGGGCGCGAAGACGATCCTCGATCCCGTCGAGTGGAACGTCGAGGCGCTCGCCGTGTCGCCCGACGGCGCCCGCCTCGCCTACGCGATCAACAAGGAGGGCGCGAGCGAGATCTACCTTGCGGACACCGCCGCGCCCGAGAAGGCGCGCGCCGTGCGGCTCCCCGCGGCGGGCGTCGCGAGCGGGCTCTCGTTCGACCCGGCGGGCACGCGCCTCGCGTTCTCGCTGAGCACGTCCGTGAGCGCGTCCGATGTCTACACGGCGGATGTCGCGACCGGGGAGGTCGTGCGCTGGACGGCGAGCGAGCTCGGCGGCCTCGACCCTGCGGGCTTCGTCGCGCCCGAGCTCGTCCGCTACCGCACGTTCGACGGCCGCGAGATCCCCGCGTGGTACTACAGGCCCAGGACCTCCGCGGGGCCCTGCCCGGTCATCATCAGCATTCACGGCGGCCCGGAGGGCCAGGCGCGGCCGAGCTTCAACCCGCTCGTCCAGTACTGGGTCGCCGAGCTCGGCGCCGCGGTGCTGCTTCCCAACGTCCGCGGCTCGACCGGCTACGGCAAGACGTACCTGCGCCTGGACAACGGCATGCTGCGGGAGGACTCGGTCAAGGACATCGGCGCGCTGCTGGACTGGCTCGCCGCGCGCAGCGAGCTCGACGCGTCGCGCGTCGCCGTGTTCGGCGGCTCGTACGGCGGCTACATGGTCCTCGCGAGCATGATCCGTTACGGCGACAGGCTCGCGTGCGGCATCGACATCGTCGGCATCAGCAACTTCGTGACGTTTCTGGAGCGCACCGAGGCCTACCGCCGGGATCTCAGGCGCGTCGAGTACGGCGACGAGCGCGACCCGGCGATGCGCCGGTTCCTCATCTCGATCTCCCCCACCACCCGTGCGGCCCGGATCACCCGTCCGCTCTTCGTAGCCCAGGGCGCGAACGACCCGCGCGTCCCGCGGAGCGAGGCCGAGCAGATCGTCGCCACCGTCAGGCGCAACGGCGGCACGGTCTGGTACCTGCTCGCGCGGGACGAGGGCCACGGCTTCGCCAAGAAGACGAACCGCGATTTCTTCACGAGCGCGGCGAGCGTGTTCCTGGCACGGTATTTGCTAGAGTGACACTGCCGGAAGAAGCCGTTTCCCGGCTCTCGAGAGCCTGTCTTGACGGATATATCAAAAGTGATATGATTCCATGGTATCGATCGTTTTGTACCGAGATGCGGATGGGACCTGCCCGGTCTTGGATTTCCTCGACCGCGCGCCGCGGGAGGTGCGAGTCAAGGCTCAAGCCCGCATCGAATTGCTCGCGATGCACGGCCATCATCTCAGACGCCCGCATGCCGACTACATCGGCGACGGCCTCTACGAGCTCAGATGGCGGCACCGGCGTGTCAACTACCGGCTCCTGTATTTCCTCCACGGCAGGCGGGTGATCGTGATGGTCCAGGCACTCACGAAGGAGGACCGGCTTCCCGCGGCCGCCATCGCCCAGGCGCTGAAATGCAGGCACCGATTCGAATGCGCGCCGGACGCGCACACCTATGCTCCGGAGGTCGCCCCATGACGAAACCCCGCAAGACTTCGAACGCCCTGGAGATCATCGCCCATCGGTACGGCCGCGACCCCGCGCACGAGAGGCGTCTCCGCGAAGAACGAGCCAAGCTTGCAACCGGCGATCTGGTCCGCCGGGCCAGGGAGGCGCGCGGGCTCACGCAAGCGGAGCTGGCCGGCTTGATCGGTTCCTCGCAGAGCGCCATCTCGCGAATCGAAGATGCGGACTATGCCGGCCACTCCGTCGAGACGCTGCGGAAGATCGCCAACGCGCTCGATCTGCCGTTCACGATCTCCATCGGGAACCACCGCGCCCTTCTCGCGCGCCCCGCCGCCCGCTGAGTCCCATTGCCCTCCCCGCGCCGACCGGCTATCCTGAAGCCACGTATCCCCACGCGGCGCATCGGCGATGCGCCGCCGACAGAAAGGAGCGCGAGCCGTGTCCATTGTCGGCATTGACATCGGGACGACGGGGACCAAGGCCGCGGCCTTCAGGCTCGACGGCCGCGTCGTCGCATCCGCGTACCGCGAGTACGACATGCTGAGCCCCCAGCCCGGGCAGCTCGAGCTCGATCCCGGCGAGGTGCTCGCCAAGATCAAGGAGGTGCTCGCCGAGCTGGCGGCCGCGACGAGGAGCGATCCGCCGCAGAGCATCGCCTGGAGCGTGCTCGGCGAGGCCATGGCGCCGCTGGACGCCCGCGGGAAGCCGCTCGGCAACGCGATCATCGGCTTCGACTGCCGCGGCGAGGAGGAGGTGCTCGAGCTCAAGGCCGCGCTCTCCCAGGAGGACGCGTTCGCGATCACGGGCCACCCGATCAACAGCTACCACTCGATCTGCAAGCTGATGTGGTGGCGAAAACACCGGCCCGAAGTCTTCGGCCGCGCGAAGAAGTGGCTCTGCTTCGCGGATCTCTTCGTCGACGCGCTCGGGCTCCCCCCCGCCATCGACTACGCGCTCGCCTCGCGCACGCTCCTCCTCGACGTCCACACGTACCGCTACTCGGAGCGCATGCTCGCCATTGCCGGCCTTGCGGCCGAGCAACTCGCGCGGCCGATGGCGCCCGGCGAGGCGGTCGGAACGATCGGCAAGAACTCCTTCGGCTTCCCGGAGAGCTGCGTCGTCGGCGTCGGGCTCCACGACCAGCCGGCCGGCATCCTCGGCACGGGCACGGCCCCGGGCGAAGCCATGTACGCGATCGGCACGGTCGTCTGCCTGGGCGTCCGCCTGGCGGGCGCCCCGGACCCCGCGGTGATGCTCGCCAACAACCTCTGCGCGTACCCGACCTACGGCGCACGCCAGTACATCTCGCTCGCCTGGAACTTCACGGGCGGGAGCCTGCTCAAGTGGTACCGCGACCAGTTCGCGGCCGAGGAGCGCCTGGAGGCCGAGCGCGAGGGCCGCGGCGTCTACGACCTCATCTGCGAGCGCCTCCCCGAGGGGCCGACCTCGCTGCTGGTCCTGCCCTACTTCACGACGACGGGCACGCCGTACCTCGACACCCGCGCGCGCGGCGCGATCCTCGGCCTGCACATCACGACGGCCCGGCGCGAGATCGCCAAGGCCATCATGGAGGGCGTGTCCTACGACATTCTCCTCAACACCGCGCTGCTGGCGCGCGCGGGCGTCGACATCGCCAGGTACAAGGCCATCGGCGGCGCGGCGAAGTCGCCCGTCTGGATGCAGCTCGAGGCCGACATCCTCGGCCGACCCGTCATGACGCTCCGGGCGACCGAGGGCGCGTCCTTCGGCGCGGCGCTCCTCGGCGCCAAGGCCGCCGGCCTCATCAAGGACCCCGAGGCGCACGCCAAGGAGCTCGCCAAGGCCGAGCGCGTGTACGAGCCCGACGCCGGACGGCACGCGGCCTACCGGCACAGGTTCGAGCTCTATCGCCGGCTCTACGACGCCAACCGGGACGTGCTCCACGAGCTCGACCGTCTGGCCAAGGAAGGACGGTAGCCCCATGAAGATCCGCCAGCTCTCCGTGTTCATGGAGAACAAGCCCGGCCGCCTGCGGCAGCTCTGCGCGCTCCTCGGCGAGAGCGGCATCAACATTCTCACGGCGTCGCTCGCCGACACCGAGCAGTTCGGAATCCTGCGCATCATCGTCAAGGACTGGCAGAACGCCAAGCAGATCCTCGAGGGCGCGGGCTGCGTCGTCAAGACGACCGAGGTCATCGCCGTCGAGGTCCCCGACACGCCGGGCGGCCTGGCCGAGGTCCTGGCAGTGCTCGACGAGGCCGGCATGAACATCGAGTACATGTACGCCTTCACGTTCAGGCGCCAGGACCGGGCGGTGATCATCTTCAGGCTGAAGGCCCTCGACCAGGCGATCGAGGTCCTCGCGCGGCGCGGCATCGCCGTCATCGACGGCGCCGCGATGCACCCGAAGGGTTGACCGCATGAAGAAGTTCGTCTGCGAGAACAGGATCCACGACCCCGCCGTCGAGACGATGTCGTGCGCGGCGCGCGCGGCGCTCCAGACGGCGCGGCTCCGCGAGACCATCGCGCGCGCCGCCAAGGTGCCGTTCTACGCGCAGGCCTTCGCCCGCGACGGCGTCGCGCCGGAGCGAATTCGCACCCCGGACGACGTGCGACGCCTGCCCTTCACGACCAAGGCGGACCTGCGCGACCACTATCCGCTGGGGTTTCTCGCCGTGCCGCGCCGCGAGATCCTGCGCATCCACGGCTCGTCGGGCACGACCGGCAAGCCGACCTTCGTCGCCTACACGGCCGAGGACGTGCGCACGTGGGCCGACCTGTGCGCGCGCTTCCTGGTCGCCGGCGGCCTCCGGCCCGGCCACCTCGTCCACATCGCGTTCGGCTACGGGCTCTTCACGGGCGGCTTCGGACTGCACTACGGCGTCGAGCGCGTCGGCGCCGCGATCGTGCCGGCCGCGTCCGGCAACACGCAGCGCCAGATCATGCTGATGCAGGACCTCCAGCCCGACGTCCTCGTGTGCACGCCGAGCTACGCGCTCACGATCGCCGACGCGGCCCGGCAGGCGGGCCTGGACCCCGCCGCGCTGTCGCTCAAGTTCGGGCACTTCGGCGGCGAGCCCTGGACCGAGGACATGCGCGCGCAGATCGAGAAGCAGCTCGGCATTCTGGCCTTCAACAACTACGGCCTGAGCGAGGTGATCGGCCCCGGCGTGAGCGGGGAGTGCGCCGCGCGCACGGGCATGCACATCCAGGAGGACCACTTCATCGTCGAGTGCGTCGACCCCGAGACGCTCGAGCCGGTCGCCGGCGGGGAACGCGGCGAACTGGTCTTCACATCGCTCACCAAGCAGGCGTTTCCCGTCATCCGCTACCGGACGCGCGACATCGCCTCGCTCGACCGCGCGCCGTGCCGGTGCGGCCGCACCTCCGCGCGCATGAGCCGCATCGTGGGGCGGACCGACGACATGCTCATCATC
>DHGK01000099.1 GCA_002402755.1 Planctomycetes bacterium UBA4800 | reverse complement strand
TTCTTCTGCTCTCGTTCCTCGCCATACCCTGCGTCGCGCAAGAGATCGCGGCGCGCGGAGCGGAGGGAACTGCCAGGGAGGTGCGCTTCGACAGCGAGCGGGCGCTGGCCGGCTGGACGATCGCGGGCGACGCGTCGATCGATGCGTCGAAGAGCCGCAGCGGAACCGGCGGCGCCCTCAAGGTGGGGCCCAAGGCCAAGGCGCTGCTTCCCCTTCGTGACAAGGATGCGTCGGGCTCCGTCGATGTGTGGGTCTACGACGACGGCGCCCGGCCCGAGAACGCCAAGGCGTCTCGCGTCGGCCCGCGCTGGGGACTTCTCCAGCGCGACGGGAACGTGCTCGCCGCGGGCATCCTCTACGCGCCGTATCTCGGCGGCGACAAGGGCTACACGGCCACCGTCTGCGACGGCGCGCGCTGGTTCGAGAGCCTGTTCTGGCTCGGCGTCAACCGCGCGCCCGCGCGCTGGCACAAGTGGACCCTCGCATTCGATGCGGACGAAGGCATCCGCATTCTCCACGACGGCAAGGAGCTCGGCGTCCAGATCGATGCGGCCAAGGCGGGCCTCGAGGGCTTCAGCGCCTTCGCCGTCTGGGGCGACGACGGCACGGACAATCCGCAAACGATCTGGCTCGCCGATCTTGCGGTCGCTCTCGGCGGCCCCATGGCGCTCGCCCCGATCGTCGAAGCCGACCCCTACGACGCGAAGGCGGTCGCCGCCGAGCTGGTCGCGCGGCATCCCGCGGTCGTGTACACCGGAGACAACGCGCCGGCGGCGCCCGCCATCGAGGATCTGCCGCTCGTTCCGCGCGTCTCGCAGCACGGCATCACCTGGACGTTCGAGGCGCCGGCGCGCGCGGGCCGGTTCGTCAACGGCGACTGGTACGTCGTGGGACCGGCGACGATCGCCGCGATCGACCCCGCGCCGCGCTACGGCGCGGACATTCCGCGGCGCGAGCTCGACCGCATCGACAAGGAGCGGCCGGAATCGCAGCGCGTGCGCAACGGGTTCATGCTCAATCCGCCGGCGCGGATGGAAGTCGCCTACGACAGCGGCGTTCGCAACTGGTTCGAGCCGGCGCTCATCCGGAAGCTGCCGGTCGCGATGCGGCCCGGCGACGCGCTCGTTGCAACCATCAGCATGCCCAGGGGCCTCGTCCTCAAGGCGCAGCTCCGCAACAAGATCGAGCGCGGCGTCGACGACTCGAGCCCGATCCGCACCGCCGCGGTCCTGACGTGCGTCCGGGCGCCGCTGCCGCCCGATGCCTTCCGGCCGGCCTTCTGCGACCGCGGGCAGGAGATCTACCTCGCCCGCGACCTCAGGCGCGAGCGCCTGCCCGCCGCCGCGGCCGCGCACGCGCCCGATGTGGATCTGTACGTTCGGTTCACGCACCGGCCGTGGGTCGGCACGGGCTTCTTCGGCTTCGAGGAGCCGGTCGAGAACATGCCGCAGTACGGTCTGGAGTACGGGCGCGTGGCCGGCCTGTGCGCGCTCGCCCTGTGCGCCGATCTTCCTCCCGAGCGCAAAGAGCCGCTGCTCGTCAACCTCGTCCAGATCGGCATCGACCTCGGCGGCATGGTGCGCGCAGGTCATCCCGGCTGGACGGGCTGGGGCGGCCACGGCAGCGGTCGCAAGCTGCCCATCGTCTTCGCCGGATTGCTGCTCGGCGATGAGGAGCTCGCCGCCATCACGAAATCCTTCCCGAAGACGAGCTTCGGCGAGGACGAGCAGACCGCGTACGGCGAGTGCTGGACCGGCGCGACGGTCGTCTTCGCCGGCCACTCGGGAATCGATGCGGCGACGGGCGCCGGCCGCGACCGCGGCAACGGCTGGGGGCCGTACGAGCACACGCCGCCGGCCGAGTGGCGCGACGGCCCGCAGACGAGCGAGGCCTACCGCCGCTGCTGCACGAGCGTCGGCTGGGTCGGGCAGGCCCTGGCTCTGCGGCTCATGCGCGCCGAGAGCACGTGGTGCCACGACGCGTTCTTCGATTACGTCGACCGCTGGATGTACGAGGACGACGCCGCGTTCGTCACGGCGATCAAGGAGGCGACCGACAAGGATCACGACAAGCCCTGGGCGCGCCAGGGCCAGACCTGGGACGAGTTCGTCAACGCGATGTGGGCGGCGCACCGCGCGGCGCTCGGCGCGCCGGCGGACGGGTGGAAGCGGAAGCACGACGAGAGCTACTACCGCGCGGCGATTGAACGCCGCGGGTGAGGGACCGCCGCCGGGCGCGCGCCCCGCCGCGGCGGGCTTCGCCGTCGCTACAACCGCGCCGCATGACGCGCTCTCTCCTCTGCGCGGGATTCCGGCAGCCTGTGCTCTCGCAGCGACCGCGGACGGAATCCTCGGGAGCGACAGCTACGGGTGAATCCAGTCCTCGCACTGCAGGCCGGGCATGCGCGCGAAATGCCGAGAGTTGCCGGTGATCAACGTCGCGGCGCGCGCCAGCGCAATCGCGCCGATGAGAAGATCCGCGTCGGGCACCATCTCTCCCCTGCGTTGCAGCAGCGCTTTGATTTCGCCGAAGGTGCGCGCGGCACGGAAATCCATATCGATGGCAGCCGTCGATTGCAGGAAGTCGTCAACCACCGTTCGATTGCCGTCCGGAGCCTTGGACACGGCGGCACCGAAATAGAGTTCGGCGGCCGTAACCCATGTCGTGACGACAACGTCGAGAACCGCCGCTCTTCTTTCGATGACGGTCCGGTTGCCTCGCAGGATCTCGATGCATGTGTCCGTATCGAGAATCCTCACAGCTCGACCGTGCGCCCTTCGGTTCTGGCCGCGTAGATTCTCGCGACCTCCTCCGCGGCCGATTCAGACGACTCCCACCTTCCGGCCAGTCGCTTCCATGCGGCGACCTGCTGTTCGCGCGCGGTCTTCAAGCCCAGATCCCCGAGGTCCCCGTTAAGTACCACATCCAGCATGTGCAGAATCTGCTGATTCAGACTCCGCCTTTCGTCGATCGCCACGGCGCGAAGCTGTGAGATCAAGCCCTCGGGCACGTTCTTGAGAGTGATGGTAGCCATGATGGATCCTTTTTGGTGTCCCTCTGGATCCATTATGCCATACCGACGGTGTAATGTCAAGCGCGAAGTGCCCGTCGGGGGACAGTCACTGATTTCCCTNNGGAAATCAGTGACTGTCCCCCGATCGCCAAAGCAGCAATCGTCTCGCCGGAAATCAGTGACTGTCCCCCGATCGCCACGCCTACGCGAAGATGACGTAGCAGGCGACCATGGCGGCAACGAGAAGCGCCGCGATGACACGCGGGTCGCCCATGCCTTCGAGCGGCTTCTCGGCGATGACGGCGAGCGGGCTCTTCCAGCAGTAGCGCGCGACCCGCGACGGGTCGGGCGGCGGCGAGGCGAGGCTCGTCACGACGAAGATGACGCTCGTCGCGGCGAAGAGCAGGAAGGCCTGGAGCATGAAGGGAATCCCGAGCCCCTCGGTCAGGAGCCGCAGGCCGAAGGCCGGGAAGTCGAGGACGAAGACGACGGCGCCCAGGACGAAGCCGGCGATGAGCGTCGCGAGCGCGGCGCCGGCCGTGCCCCGCCGCCAGAAGATGCCCAGGACGAACACCGTGCTTATCGGCGGCGCGAGCACCGAGATCATCTGGTTGATGCCCTTGAAGATGCCGCCGAAGTGTCCGCCCTGGGTCGACCAGGCCATGGCGCACAGCATGACGATGACGGCCGTCGCCTGGCCGATCCTGACGAGCGCCTTGTCCGGCGTGTCGGGCCGCAGGCGCTTGACGATGTCGATGCTCACGAGCGTCGCCGTCGAGTTGAGGGCGCCGGCGACCGTGCTCATCAGCGCGGCCAGCAGCCCCGCGATGACGAGGCCCCGGAGCCCCGAGGGGAGGAGCTTCTGGATGAGCACGACGAGCGTCGCGTCCGGATTCTCGGCGAGGATGTCCTTGAACAGCAGGTACCCGATGACGCCCGGGAACACCATGATGAAGACCGGCAGGATCTTGATGAACCCGGCGAAGAGCGGCCCGAGCTGCGCATCGCGCTCCGAGCGCGCGCCCAGGACGCGCTGGACGATGGTCTGGTCCGAGCACCAGTACCACACGCCGATGACCGGATACCCGAGGAGCATGATCCACCACGCGAATTCCCCGTCGGTCCGGATCATGCTGACCTGGCCGGGGCGGGCGGCCGCGCGTATGTCGTCGAGCGACCCGAACCCGGCGCCGCCCAGGGCGGCGAGGCCGAACGCGGTGATCGCGACCGCGCCGGCGATGAGGAGCACCGCCTGAATGGACTCGGTGATGACGACGGCGCGCAGGCCGCCGAGCGCCGTGTAGAGGATCGTCAGGACCGACACGATGAGAATTGACCAGACAATGTGGAGCTCGACGAAGCTCTGGAACATCACGGCGCCCGCGTAGAGCGTGACGCCGATGTGAATGAAGAGCGCCCCCACGACGGCCATGAAGGCCAGGAACGTGCGCGCGCCGGGGCCGTAGCGGCCCTCCAGGTACTCGGGCAGCGTCGACACCCGGCTCCGGAAGTAGAAGGGCGCGAAGACCAGGCCGAGGACGATGAGGAGAAACGGCGCGAGCCACTCGAAGTTGCCGATCACCAGGCCGTCCGAGAAGCCCGACGAGGCCAGGCCGATCAGGTGCACCGTGGAGATGTTCGTCGCGAAGAGCGCCAGGCCGATGGTCGGCCAGCCCAGGGCGCGGCCCGCGAGGAAGTAGCGCGTGCTCGTCTCGGTCTGGCGGCGGGACGAGAGAAGCCCCGTCAGGGTGATGCCGGCGAGGTAGGCGATGATGATCGTTCCGTCGAGCCAGTCGAGTTGCACGGGACCGAGGCTCCTTTCGGGTGGCTACCTGTACTTGCGCGCCGTGAGATCGAGGACCCGCGCGGCGGACGCCGCGTCGATGACGGCCGCCCCCGCGTCGATGCTCGGCGGCATGATGCCGTACCTGAGATAGTGCACGAGCCCGACGACGGGATAGAACCCCTGGGCGTAGGGCTGCTGGTCGATCGTGCAGCGGATGCGGCCCGCGCGGATGAGCCTCAGGGTCTCGGGCGAGAGGTCGAACCCGGCCGCCCAGCAGCCCGCGCCCGCGAAATCGCGCTCGATGGCGAGGCCCGCCGCCTCGGTGTCCGCCTGCCCCGTTCCCAGGATCACGCGGATCTCCGGGTCCTTGCGGAGAGCCTCGGCGATGCGCGCGGCGCCCTCCTGCGCGACGTTGCCCGTCACGAGGACCGCCGGGACGATTCGCTTCTCCCGCAAGGCGTCCTTCAGGCCGCGCAGCCGGTCGTCGAGGGCGGAGACGCCCTCGTCGTGCAGCGTGAAGAGGACGTGCGCGCCGTCGGGAATATGCGGCGCCACGTGCGCGCCGAGCGCCCGCCCCGCCTCGTAGAGCCGCTGGTTGACGGCGCTCAGGCGCGCGTTGGGCGTCGCGTGATCGTCGACGTTGAAGGCGACGACGGGCACGCCCGCGGCGATGGCCTCCTCGACGGCGGCATCGAAGGCGACGGGGTGGATGATGTTGAGCGCGATGCCGTCGTAGCCGTCCGCAACGGCCACGCGCACGAGCGCGGCCTGCGCGGCCGTGTCGACGCCCGGCGTGCCCGTGAACTCGCACGCGACGCCGAGCATCGCCGCGGCATCGCGCATGCCCTGCTTGACGGGCTCGAAGAAGGCGGCATCGGCGGCGCAGCTTATGAAGATCAGCCGGAGCGGCTTCTCGCCGGGGGCCGGCGGCCTCGCCGGCCCGTTCGAGGCGCAGCCGCACCAGAGGAGCCAGAGGGACAGAACGAGAAGGCTTCGACGGCGGTTCATCATGGCGAATGCTCCGGGCGGCCGCGCGATCGGCGGCGGCCGCAGGCAGCATCATAGACATGCGCCGGCGCCGCGGCAAGGCGGCCGGCCGCGCCGCCGCTCCTCAGGGCTTCACTTCGACGCCGCGCACGAACGCGTTCTTCTTCACATCCTTTTCGGCCAGGGGCCGGCCGTTCACGGTCACATCCTGGAAGCGGACGCCGTCGACGGCGTGCTCGGCGTCGAAGCCCGTGAGCTCGACGAGCGGCGCCTCCCCGCGGGCCGCGATCCCCCTGAAGAGGACGTCGCGAATGTGCCCGCGCTCGGCATCGCGGGTCCAGAAGGCTTTCCCGATCCAGAGCGAGATCAACCGCCGCGTCTCCTCGATGCGCAGGTTCTCGAAACGCACGTTGGAGATCACGGCGGCGTCCGAGTGGAACACGCGCAGCGTCCATTCGCGCCCCTTGTCGTGGATCACGTCGCAGTCCTCGAAGAGGACGTCGTCGACGTCCTCGCTGAGCTCGGCGCCGATGCTCAGGGCGTGGGCCACCTCGTTCCAGAGAACGCACCGGCGGGCCGCGATGCGGCGCACGGCGCCGCGGCCCTTGTCCGACTTGACGACGATCAGGTCATCGAGCGTGCGGATGAAGCAATCCTCGACCGTGACGTCGCGGCTGTTGCAGATGTCGATGCCGTCCGAGTTCGCGCGGTAGCCGAGGAGCTTCGCGTTGCGCACCGTGACGCGGTCCGACTCGCGGATCGGAATCGTCCAGGTGCTCGAGTCGCGCACGATCACGCCCTCGATGGCGATGTCCTGTCCCTTGACGAAGATCGGATTGCGCGCGTGCGTCGGGCAGGCGGAGGAATCGATGATGCCGCGCCCGCGAAGCGCGATGTTCTTCCCGCGCAGCTCGATGGCGGGCGCGTAGTTCTTGAGGCCGCTGTACGAGCTGATGCTGAAGCGCTCGTCCGGCCGCACCACGCATCGCACGATCGCGCCGCCGGCCACGTAGACCGTCTTCCCGTCTCCGACGACGAGCCGGCTCACCTCGTGGATTCCCGGCCCGAAGTAGATGACGGCGGGGTCGTCGGGCGCGGGCGTGTCCTTCTCGAAGGGACCGGCGAAGAGGTGCAGCGAGCCGACCCAGTCGCCATCGACTTCGAGCGTGAGGTAGCGCGGGCGATCGAGCGCCAGCGAGATCGTCGCCCCCTCGACCGAGGGCGCGATCCCGAAGGACGACGGCAGCGCCTTGGCCGACGCGACCGGCTTCGGGCAGGTCACGGTCACCCGCACGGGCCCGTCCATGTCGAACGCCGCGAACGCCGCCGTTTCGAAGAACTCGGCCGAGTTCTTCTTGTCATCCATGGCGGCCCAGCGCCGCGCCGGGTCGCGCGGCGCCACGCGAGCGATGTAGACGGGGCAGTCCTGCCCGTCGACCTTGACATTGAAGGCCTTCGAGAGCTCCTCGCCGGCCGGCGCGGGGAAGATCCGGACCGGGCCGGCGGCACAGAGAGACGCCATCGCGCCGAGGCACGCGAGCGCCGCGGCGGGAACGAACGAACGAGCCTCACGCATGCGCACCTCCTTAATCCGGTGACAGTCACCGGAAGTTCTCCCATCAGCGCGACCTTGCGCTCCGCGCTCGTCGGGCGCGGATGCGGCGCTCGATCGCCCGAACCGCGTCGACGCAAAGCGGTTTCGCGGTCACACGTGCGACGTACCCGTCGACGTCGAAGGGCGGCTTCACGATGCGTTTGATCACCGTGCTGAACGACTCGTTCGCCTTGCGGGCCGACGAAAGCCGCTCATACGCCTCGATATCGATCGTGATCGTCTTGGTCGCCATGACACACCTCGTAAGTGCATGTACAAACACGTCCTTATCCGGGGGACAGTCACCGATTTCCTCCGGAAATCGGTGACTGTCCCCCGAAGCTCCCGAGCGCCCGCGCCATGGCCTCCGTGATCAGGCGCTCGATCATCGGGGGCACCCAGCAGTAGCTGTCGTCGTACCCGTCCTTCCAGCACTGATCGGTCGGGATGTAGCCGGGAGCGCCATCGCCGAAACCAGCCACCATGACGAATGCATCGGGGCGCAGGCGCTGCGCGCAGAGCTGGTACCCGACGAACGCCTCCGCGGGCAGGATCAGGAACTGGGCGCGGCCGCCGCCCAGGTCGAGGCACGGGACCTCGATCGGCTGCCCGGCGTCCACGCGCCGGCGCCAGCTCAGCCCGAGAGCGGCCGAGATGCGCGCCCAGCGCGACGCGGCCGGGTCGGCGAGCATGCGCCGCATCGCGTCGAGGGCGAAGCTCCCGTCCTGCCGCGCAGGCAATGCGAGATCGGCCGATCGGAACGCGGCCGTCGCGAGCGGCTGCCGGACGGTCGCCTTCCAGGCGCCGACCATTCCCTGGTAGAGCCGCTCAGCGAGCACCGCCCGGTTCTCGGGCGCCCCGGTGTTGTACTTGCCGGCCGTCGTGTCGCCGCTCGCGCCCGTGAAGTAGATCTGGAAGACCGAGGGATCATCCTTCCCGCGGCGGGCCCGCGCCAGGCCCGGGAAGTCGGCCGAGACCGCTCCCTGCCCGTAGCGGCTCATGGGATGGACGGCGTACGAGCTCCACGCGAGAACGGGCGTGTCNNTCGCCGCTCGCGCTTCCCCGCTCCCAGGAGATCGAGCCGTCGGGCCGCACGACGCGGCGATTCGAGGCGATCTTCTCTACCTTCGCCTGCCCCACGCCGAAATGCGTCACGCGGCGGAACGCGCGCGACGCCTCGCGGACCGCCCGGGCCGTGCGCTCGACCGCCTTCTCGTGGAATTCCGGATCGCAGTTCCAGCCCGCCAGGCCTTGCTCATCGAGGAGCTTCTGCGCCGTGAGATCGCAGATCGGCGCGTCGTGCTGATGCACGGTGGCCAGCATCACTCGCTGCCTGACCGTCCCCGCGGCCTCGGCGAGCGCCGCCCGCCATCGATCGTACGAGTCGTTGTTGCACTGGCACCAGTCGAGGGCGACGACGACGACCGGGAGGTCGAGCCCGCGGAAGACGAAGCCCTTGGCGAAGAGCGGATCGGCGATCGTCCGGGCGTCGGCGACGCCTCCGCCCATGCACGCGTGGCCGACGGGAATCGTGATGTCGCACTCGAAGGTCGCCGCGCCGAATTCGCGCGGGGCCTCGGCGGGCGCGCACGCGCACGCGGCGCCGATGGACGCCAGCGAGAGGAGAAGGGCCATCGCACGTTCCTGCATGGCGTCCATCATAAACGCAGGCGTTATCCGGGGACAGTCTTCTTATCCGGGGACAGTCACCGATTTCCACAGGAAATCGGTGACTGTCCCCGAAAGTTTCCCGGAAGTTCTCCCTCTGCGTTCTTCGTGGTACCATGGCGCCCATGCGCCAGCTCGAGCTCAAGGATCTCGTCTATGAACTTCAACCGCAGGACCCCTGGGGGCGTCCCGCCGGCGACCTTTTCGATTCCTGGAAGGCAGTGTCGCCGCAAGCCGCGGCCGACCTCAAGGCGGCCGTGGATCTTCTGGGCCGGGTGAAACCCTCCGAGGAGACTCCCGACAGGGTCTATCCGGCGATCTGGCTGGAGGTGCCCCGAGAGGAGTGGCAAGAGGCACGGGAGCGGTTCGAGGACGGCGAACGCAATGAAACCGAACTCAAGGAAGACTGGCAGGCGGAGTTTCCCCATGAGGTCGAATGGCTGGCCGTCACTCTCACGAGACGGACGGATCGCTGGCTGCTACATCACACTCCGATCGAGGCCTGCTTCTGTCTCGATCCTGAGAAGGACCGCGTGGCCGGATTCTACCCCGCGGAGGACGCCGAGCAGACCCGAAAGCTCGAGACCTACCTGACCTGGCTGGGAAGCGCCGTCAAGGCGCGCCTCGAGTGGTTCGTTCGGAATCCGGAGGAGTACCACGACCGCATGGAGGCCGGTATTCCCGACCGGGAGCGGGTGGGGAAGGTCCTGCGGAGCGACTTGTGGCGGCTCGTCCCGGGAGACGATCACTTCGTTCGGGATGAGGTGACTCCGAAGGAACGCGCGCGTTTCGTGAAACTCGCTCCGAGTCTGGAGAAGGCCGAACGGCTGGCGGGGCTGACCCTGAACGACTATCTGCGCTTCTGCTCCATCTGCTATGAAGCTGCGGGCTACTCCGACCTCGATGGCCTGAGTCCCCGCGAGCAGTATCTGCAACGCGCGGACGGGCGGCACGATGGCCTCTTGGACCTTCCGCCGGATTCCCCCGAAGCGCTGGCGAAGTGGTTGCGCGGCGGGTACGCCGGCGGACACCCCTGGGAGATCGCGCGGGGCGGGAACCGCACCCATATCTCGCTCTATCTCGTCCCCGAGGGAGAGGAATGCTACCTATCGCTGGCCGGATCTTCGCGCGGCCGCGCGGCGGAAACGATCAAGATGGCGCTGGCCCTCTCGGCGCACGGAGTTCCCTTCGAGCTTCGCGACTGGGATCACCTCGCGCGGATGGCCGAGGGGAGCGACTGGGTGGGCGTCGTTCCGACCCGCTATCTCGGCGCCGGCGCGTACTCCTTCTTTCCCGAGGAACCCGAGGTCCGGGATCTGATCGCGTACAGCGAAGTCGAGGAGTTTCCGCAGCTCGCGGCAGCGGTACGATGGAGGCCGGCCGACCGCCTGGCCTTGCGCTGAGACATCAGGGCGCAGGGCCGGATTCGCCGCCCCGCCCCGGCAAGAAGCGGTTGTAAAGCCACGCGACGAGGAGTCCGCTCACAAGGCCATCTTCCAGGCCCCAGCACAGCCCCACGAGGCTTCCGAGCGGACTGATGGTGTAGCCCCGATAGAGCCGGCCGAGGACCGTCTCCCCGGTGTACCCCGTCGCCGCCATGGTAACCCAGGGAATCAGGAAGAGACACAGCCCCCAGAGGACGGCCCACGCCAGCGCGAACGCCTTCACGTTGAGCTTCACTTCGACGGTTCCTTGTCGCGCCCGCCTGGATCGGGCGCGGCGCGAATGTCGCCGCCCCTGTCGAACCGCGAAGCGAGAACGTTATAGAACCACGCGAATACGCCCCCGCTCACGGCGCCGCAGCCGAGACCCCACAGCGCTCCGGCCAGGCTGCCTCGCGGGCTGACGTCGTATCCGCGGAACACGGTTCCGAGGATGGATTCCCCCGTCGGCCCGTCGAACAGGATCACCCACCACGGGATGAAGGCGCCGCAGAGCGCCCAGAAGAGCCCCCACGCGAGCGCCGATGCCTTGACGTTGAGTTTCACCTTCGTGCTCCCGGCGCCGCCCGATGAGACTCATCTCCTGAAGAACGCATTGACCGCGAAGCCGAAGGCCACCGCAGATGCGGTCAGGAACACGCCGGCGCCGACCCACTCCTCGTAGGCGAGGGCCACATACGTCAGCACGATCCCCGCGATTCCCACGAGCAGCAGGAACGCGAGCGCGAAACCGGGAATCGTGCTGTGCCTCCGGCGCATGGAACCGTTGGAGTTCGTGTCAGAATCCATGGAAGTCTCCCGTTTCTTCTTGCGCTGCCAAGCACATCACCTACCGTACCCCGGGCGAAGGCCCGGGTCAAACAATCGGTGACTGTCCCCGGAAATAAATTATCGGTGACTGTCCCCGGAAAACCGCACGCCTTACAATGAACGGCGTGGGGTTCTGAGCCTCAACGCCGCCGCCGGGGGAGGTGCCGTATGACGAAACTCGCAGGTCTCGTGAGTCTGGTTGCGGCGGGGTGCCTCGCCGCGGGGTTCTACGCCGGGTACTTCGCCGGCGTTGCGAAGGGTACGCGCTCAATCGAAAGCGCCCGCGGCGCACCGCCGCCGGCGGAAGACGTTTCCTCCCCGGAGCCCGGCGCGCGCGACGCGTCCCGCCCCGGCGCCCGCCGGACTGCATCGGGAAAGGATTTCGAATCGCCGCAGGAAGAGGAGAACCCGCTTCGCAACGAACCCACCGAGACGCTGCTTGCGATTCTCAACGCCTCCCCGCGGGAGGCGAACGAGCGCGACCGCGACCTGGCCATGCACGCGCTGCTTGCGCGCGTGCGCGAGGATCCCCTCGGCGCCGCCGCGCTGCTGCCGAGCATCACGCGCGGCGGCATCTTGCACGCCGTGTGCCGCGAGCTCGCCGTGCATGGCGGCGAAGAAGGCATCCTGGCGGTCACGAGCTTCATCACGAACACGACCGGCGACATCGAGCGCAGAATGGAGGCGATCCACGCGCTCGCCGGCCTTCCCGAGGACCGCGCGCCGGCCGGCCGGTCGGCGCTCCTCGGCCTCATGCAGGAATCCTTCCCCGAGGAGATGCAGCACACCCTCTGCAGCGCGTACGGCGAGGCGTGCGGGGACCGGGCCGTGACGAGCCTGCTCGAGCTCGCGCGCGGGACAGACCACGCGCTCAGATCGGAGATCGTCCTCGATGCGCTCGGCCGCTTCGGCACGGCCGCGGATGCGCCCGGTCTCCTCACGCTGCTCGAGGAGGGCACGTGGACATCGCAGGAGCGCGCCGCGATCTTGCGGTCGGCCGGCCGCGCATCGGGCAGCGGCGATGTGCTGCTCGGCCTCCTCTCGGCGCTTCCTCAGGGCGTGTCGGCCGAAGCCGTTGCGCGGGCCTTTGCCGAGGCCGCGCCGTCCCTCAAGGTGGACGCCGAAGCCGTGCTCAACCTCCTCGGCCGGGAGCTGCCCGCGAACGCCAAGGCGGAGCTTGCGCGCGGGCTCGTTCGCGCGAGCGGCGATGACGGCATGCAGCTCCTGCTCGAACGCGTGCGCAACGATCCGTCCTCGGTCGATCCGGAAGCCCTCGGCGCGGCCCTGGCCGCGGCGCAGCGCAAGGACCTCGTCCCGGCGATGCTGGAGACGATGGGCAGCGTCAAGAACTTCGAGACCCTCCACCAGCTCGCGCGCGGCATCGTGGCGGCGTCGGGGCACGAGGGCGTCGAGGCGCTGATCGGGCTCATCGAGTCGGGCACGCTCGCCGAGGGGCGGCTCCACCCGCTCTGCGGCGCGCTCGCCGAGGCGGGAACGGCCGAGGATGCCGCCTCGCTCTTCGGCCTCATCGAGAAGATCCGCGATCCGGAGGGAGCGCGCGCGCTGATGAAGGCCGCGGTCAATCTCGCCGGCGAGGGCGGCAACGCGCAGTGCGCAACGCTCCTCGGCCGGGCCGACGATGGCGACGTGCGCGCCGCGGCGGCCGATGTCCTCGGTCACCGCGGGGCCGCCGCGTACCTCCCGAACCTCGTGGACGCGCTCGCGCAGGAGGAGTTCGGCCGCGCGCAATGGCACATCACGCGCGCGATCGCCATGGCCGGCGAGGACGGCGTGCAGCAGCTCGACGAGTTCTTCGCCCGCGACGCGAACGAGCCCCGCAAGCACGAGATGCTCAACGCGCTGGCGTACATGGAGGGCTTCGACTCGACTCGCTTCCTCGCGGAGGCGCTGCTCTCGGACCGCTCGGGCGGCATCAGGAGTCATGCGGCCGAGATCCTGGCGAAGAAAGCCGACGATGCCGCCCTCGCCCTGCTCGCGCAGGCGGCGGGACGCGAAGGCGACGCGGAGGTGCGGGCGGCGATCAACGCCGCGCTCGATGCGGCCAAGAAGCGCCGCGAGTAGCGCGGGCGCTATGCGTCGGCCGGGTAGACGCGGGGCAGGACGCGGCACACCGCATTTCGTGTCAGCCTCCTTCATTATCGGCAGGCCGACAAGGATGCGATCATCGCGGCGCCGAGCTGCGCAACCGCCGCGGCGAGACAGGCGCCGGTCGCGCTTCGGAAGCCCCTACTTGTACAGCACCGGCGCGCGCCGCCAGTCCTTGTCTTTGTCGTGGCCCATGGCTTCCACGCGGGGGCGGCGCGCCCTGAGCCGGACCGACTCCAGGCCGAGGTAGAAGCCCTCCGAGCAGGGGTTCTTCCCGACGCACGCCAGGCGCAGCGTGTACGTGCCCGGCTCCGGCCAGAAATCGAGGAGGTGGAACTCCCGGCTCGCGAGGTCGGCCGCGAAGAAATCCATGGGCCCGCCGAGCTTGACGCCGTCGAGCGCCGCCTGATAGCGGCCGTAGTCGGGCGCGAGGGTCGCGTTGATGAGGAGCCTGAGCGGTTCCTTCTTCGCCACCGTGAAGGGGATCTCGATCCACGCGTTCTCCGCCGCCTCGGGCTTGTAGAGGAGCTGCGGCTCGAGGTAGAGGCGTGTCAGCGACTGCGGGCCGGCCGGGCCCGTCCCGCGGCGCTGCGCATCGGCGAAGTCCTTCGCGTACACGACCGTGCGGTCGAGGCTCGGGAGCCGGCGCTCTCGGGCGTGCGGCGCGCGAGCCGCGAAGGTCGGCACGCCCGTTTGGTACCAGAAGGCGACGCTCGAGTAGTCATCCTCGCGCTCGTTCCAGCTCATCGCGCGGTAGTCCGGGTTCTCGTCGGGCGACATCCAGCCCCAGTGCTCGATCGTGACCTTGATCCCGTCGTTGAAGACGATCGGGTCGGCCAGGTGCCAGCGATACGAGCTCGTGTAGGTGCCGACGCCGCGCTGGTCGAAGACCGGCACGCCGAAGTACGGCGTCTTGCACTTCTTGAGCCCCCACGCCGACAGGAAGTAGTCCTCGGTGCCGGTGCCCCAGATCGAGGGCTTCTCCTCGCCGTCGATGTAGATCTTCTCGTCGCCCTCGCCGAACCACGCGGGGCTTCGCATCCTGACCGAGAGGACGGTCCCCACGTAGTGGCCCTTGCCCTTGGTGTCGAGGAGCAGGTAGTCCTTGCCGTTCTCGACCGGATACTCCTGCCGGTACTGCGCGTGGAAGTAGGGCGTGTCCTCGGGGAGCGAGTCGCGCTTGATCCAGTCGATGTTGTGGTAGAGCCCGCGGAGCGGCTTGTCGCTCTCGTTGACGACCTCGATCCGCGCCGATTTCCGGAACGGCATGCACCAGTAGCAGTTGTAGGAGTCGGCATCCTCGACGATGACCGGCAGGCTGATGACCTCGCTGCGAATGCCGAAAGCGTTCGCGAAGAAATCGCCCACGGGCGCCTCGACGGCCGGCCGCTCGCGGCCGTCCCAGTACATTCGCAAGAGCATCTCCTGATGGTTCGCGGCGCCCTGCGGCGCTCCCGGCGTCGGCTCGGGCCCCCGGAAGGTGAACCAGATGTGCGTGATCACGCCGGGGCCCTGGACATCGAGCACCGTCTGTGTCTGGCCGGGCGGCACGTCGCGCGCATCGGAATTGCTCAGCCGCTCCGTCGTGCCGAGAAGCTCGGCGCGGGGATCGTACTTCCCGTCGGCTCCCTTGCGAAACGCGGAGGTCGAGCGCATGCTGCGCCCGGGGATGGGCCGGGCCAGCCCCTCGAGCAGCGCCTGCGCGAGGCTCGATCCCTCCAGGACGAGCAGCGCCAAGCCGGCGGCCGCCCATCGGGACGGCCTGCGCGGCGACACGCGGAACATGGTGTGCGGGTTCATGGCAACTCTCCGTACAACTGCCGCTGGAAAAAAACGTGTGAAGGTCCGACGCCGAGCGCACCGGAACGCGCACTCGATGGTAGCTGCGGCACGGGCGAGGATCAACGCCGAGACGGGCGGTCGGCCGCCGAGGCTTGCTCAACGTCGCCGGCGTTGATATAATCAACGGCATGAACGTTGAAGAACGTAACCGCTTGATTTCTCGAGAGATAGCCGATCCGGCCGCGGTTTTTCCGCGGCTGAGGCTGCTTGAACGCGCGCGGTTTCGGTTCGAAGTTGATTTCGGCCTCCCCGACCTTCCGAAGGAGCCGGGATTGATCTCGATCAGAGGCCCGCGGCAGTACGGCAAGAGCACATGGCTCGAGCAACAGGTCGTCCGCTCGCTCCGCGAGTTCGGTCCCGGTTCGACGTTCTACCTCAACGGCGATGAAGTCGGCTCCGAGCAGGATCTTATCCGGCACATCAGGCGGCTCGTCCCGGCGTACAGCGCCCGCGCGCGGGCGAGACGCCTCTTCATTGATGAAATCACCGCGATCGGGCACTGGGAGCGCGCCCTGAAGATCCTCATCGACGGTGGCGAGCTGGCCGACACGCTGGTCGTGACGACCGGATCGAAGGCGGCCGACCTTCGGCGCGGCACCGAGCGCCTCCCCGGCCGCAAGGGGAAGCTGGCGCGCAGCTCGTTTCTGTTCCTGCCGATCACGTACGCCGAGTTCCGCCGGCAGTGCGAGGCGGCGCTCGGGGCGCGGACGCTCGCGGCATACATGCTTGCCGGAGGATCGCCCGTGGCGCTCAACGAGATCGCCGCCGGCGAGGACATCCCCGAGTATGTCGTTGCCATGACGAGAGACTGGGTTCTCGGCGAGGTCGCGCAGGCGGGACGCGAGCGCGGCAGCATGCTCGCCGTGCTCGAGCAAGTGTACCGTCATGCCGGCACCCCCCTGGGCTACACACAGCTCGCGCGCGATGCGGGCCTTGCGAACAACACCGTGGCGGCCGGGTACATCGACCTGCTTGGCGATCTCATGGCGTTGGCGCCCACGTTCAGTTGGGACGCATCCCGCCGCGTGGCCATCCGGCGCAGGCCGTGCAAGTTCAGTTTCATCAACTTGCTCGCGGCGTTGAGCTTCGATGCGGCCGGCATGCGCAGCATCGAGGATCTGGAGCGCGCCGATCCGCAGCGGCAGGGACAGTGGCTCGAGTGGCTCGTGGCGCAGGAGCTCTGGCGCAGGAACGCGCGCGCCGGCGTGGAGGTCCCCGAGCAGCTTCTCTTCTGGTCCTCCGGGAAGCACGAGATCGATTTCGTCACGGGCGAGGATTCGTTCATCGAGGTGAAACGGGGACAGGCCTCGGCGCCGGACTTCGCCTGGTTCGCTCGTTCGTTCCCTCGCGGCCGTCTCACGGTCGTCTGCGGCACGCCGTTCGAGACGTCGCAGATACGGGGCGTGCGGGTAGAAGAGTTTCTGCTCGAGGAATGAGCGCCCCGCCCAAGTTCCGAGGGCGGCCCCGCCTCTACGGCGCGCCGAGCCGCGTCCTGTACATCGACGCGCCGACTTCGCGCACCGCCTCGATCGTCTCCGGATACGGCCGATCGCAGATGTCGACAAGTCCGATCTGGTAGTTCTCCCCGTCGCCGCGGCCGGTCGTCGCCTGGTCGCCGTACTGGAACCAGTGGGCGCCGACGAGGAAACGGTTCTTGAGCGCGCCGGTGACGTAGCTCGCGTAGGCCGCGGCGCGCGCCTCCTGGCTCGCGGTCGGCCGCAGCCCCGTGTGGAACATGCCCCGGTCGAGGGCCCCGAAGTGGAACTCGCCGATGATGACTGGCTTGTCCAGGCCGCCGGGCAGCTTGAAATCCGCGACGCTGTCCTCGTAGAGGTTGTACCCGATGACGTCGCAGTACTTGGCGGCCGCGCGGGCGCCGCGGTCGTTGACCCACGCGAACCGGCAGCCGAGGTAGAGGTTGTTCGGGGCGACCCGCGTGACCTCCTCCCGGCACACGCGGAAGTACTCCTCGGCGATGCGCGTGTAGCACGCGGCCAGATCCGCGCGGGCCTTCTTCTCATCGGGCACTGTGCGGCTCTCGGCCAGCGCTTCCCACGACTCGTGCGCCGTGCCCCACGCGGCGTTGAGCGCGCCGATGTCCGCGTACTTCCGCTTCAGGTCCTCAAGGAACGCCTTCTTGGCCGCCTGCTCGGGAGGCGACGCCAGGGCCGCCTTCGCCAGCGACAGCTCGTCGCCCCAGCCGAGCTCGTTGTCGACGAAGTAGCCGATGCACCACGGGTCGCCGGCCGACCTGCCGCGCTCGTACTCCATGCGCCGCGCGACGGCCCTTCGGAAGGACGGATCGAAGGGGTCGGGAAACTTGCCCCAGTACCCCGTGCTCCCCTCGATCGGCTTCGCGCCCCCGCTTCCGGCCGACACGACGTACGGCGTCTTGCGCAGGAGGTAGATCCGCGCATCGGACCAGTTCGCGATCGTGTTCATCGACCAGGACCGGAGCCGTCGATGCGCGGCCTCGGCCGCCTTCTCGGACCAGCCCTCGCCGTACTTCCGCGCGAGGTTCGCGCCGGTGAAGTTGTACGTCCGGTACGCGCCCTTGTCCTTGTAGTAGCCGTGCGGCGCCCACGAGCCCTGCCCGTAGAAGACCGCCAGAGGCTCGCCCTCGGCCGGCAGGCCGGCAAAGTAGAACTCGCGGTCGGTGATAGGTGTCGTCCCCTGCGAGGAGCCGACGCAGTCCGGCCCGTGCGACCAGAAGAGGCATCCCTCCGGATCGACGAGCCACCACTTGCCCGCGTGCACGGCAGGATAGAAGAACCCCGTCGCCTTCAGCTTCGGGCCGCTTGACCACCCCCCGTACTTGTTCCAGTCGGCAGGGCCCGGGTGCGCGGCCGCGCCGGCCTCCTCGCTCGCGATCGCGGCCGCGAGGTCCTCCTCGGACCGCGTCTTGCCCGGCCAGTCCTTGTGAATGAACTGGCCGAACCGATCGATCATGGGAAAGAAGTTCCCGGGCGGCATCGAACGCCAGCGTTCGGGCTCGTGGCCGCCCTCGGCCGCAATCGGCCCGAGCTGAAACGTCCAGTCCTCCGCGGGCCGGCTCAGAAAGATGATGATCTGGGTGACACGCGAAGGATCGAGGCCGTCGTCCTTGGCGTACCCGCCGGGATAGCCGCGCATGCCGAAGAGCTTCTCGGACAGCGCGGCGGGCAACTGCCGGCGCAGCTCGACGCGCAGCCTCCCCGAGGCGCCCGCCTCGAGCCGGAGGTGCGCCGTGACGCAGTTCTTGACGCCGTCGCCGCCGGGGGAATCGACGCGGCAGTAGATCTGCGCCGGCCGGGGACCGAGATTCGCGACGCGGAACGCGACCTCGCCGTGGGCCGAGAGGTCCCACGCCCCGCCGGGCGCCTTGAAGGTGACGCCCGGCCACGGGGAGGCGTGCCCGGTCGTGACGCGAAGCGCCCGCGCAAGCTCGTCCCCGACGAGCTCCGCCGCGGCATCCTGGCGCACCACGGCGCCGAGATCGAACTCGCCCGCAAACGAGACCAGCGTCTTCCCGGCGGGGGCCGGCGCGCCGTGAAGCAGGCCGTACAGTCCCACGAAAACCGCGACGCAGGCGGCTCGGCAGACACGTTCTCGCATGCGCATGGATGTCACCTCGCTCTTCTCGCGCGCCGGGCCCTGATCGGCGCACACACCGGAGTCTTCAGCGTACTCGCCGGCAGGCCGCCTGTCCACACGCGGCGGGCGCCCGGCTGCCCGGAGCCGGCGCCCGGGCGCGCGCGACCTTTACTTCCCCCCGCGCATGCGTTCAAATGGGCGCAAGCCCCGGGTGTGAACCGCGCGGAGACCTCGGCGCGGCCGGCCGCGCGGCGCGCTCACTTCGCCTTGGCGCGCGCCTCCCGCTCCTCTCTCGCGCGGCCGATCGCCTTGGCCGCCCGGCCGGCGCAATCCTCGTGCCGCGTCGCCGCCATGACCTTCTTCATCGCGGCCTCGACCTCGTCGGGCGCGATGCGGACGATGCGCTCGGCCACGGCCACGGCGGCCTTGCAGGCGTCCTCGCGCAGGCTCGGCGTGTCGAAGAGCTCGCCGAGCAGCGCGAACGCGCCGGCATCGCCGGCGGCCCCGAGCGCGTCGATCAAGGGCCGCTTCTCATCGTCGCTCTGCGCGGCGGCAAGCGCCTCGCGCGCGAGCGCCCGTCCGTCCCAGAGATCGATCCACCGCGCGCGCGCCCGTCCGCCCGCGAAATCGATCCGCCGCACGAGCGCGGCGATGGCGCCGAACGCGCGCAGCGCATCCCGGTCGTCGCCGGCGTGCTCGGCGAGCGCGAGCAGCACCGGGCCGGCATCGACGTTCCGCCATTCCCCCAGCACGCGGACGGCGTCCGCGCGGACGCGCGCTTCGGCGTCGCGCGCCCGCGCCGCGACGATCGCGAGGGCTTTCGGATCGCCGCGGTCTCGCAGCGCCGCCAGCGCGGCGGCGCGCACTTCTTCCGCCTCGCTCGCCGCCGCGGCCTCGACCGCGCCCAGCGCGCCGGGGTCGTCGCGATCTGCCAGGACCGGAATCAGCAACGCCTGGAGCGCCGGCCGCAGCCTGCCCAGCTCTGCGGCCAACGCCCGCGTCACCTCCGGGTCCCGCAATTCGCGGCGGAGAAGGCCGAGGACCGCCCCGCGCACGATGTCATCGTCCGACTTCAGCGCCTCGAAAAGAAGCTGCAGGCCCGCGGACCCGCGGACGACGATCGTTCCGCACGTCGCGGCCGCCCGAAGCGGCGCGGGCACATCGGCCCGGCGGACCGCATCGTAGAGCTCGATCGCGGCATCGCGAGCGCCCTTGGCCGCGTGGCGCTCGGCGCCGAGGATGCACCCTTCCGCCGCGGCCGGCCGCAGCTCCGCGGGGCCCGAAGCAAGCGTCTTCGCGAGTGTCTCGAGCGCCTCCGGCGTGGCGATCCGGCCCAGGGCCGGCAGGGCCTCGGGCGCCGCGCCCGAGGCGGGATCGAGCGCCAGTGCGCTCAACGCGGAGACGGCCTGCGCATCGCCGCGCACGCCGATCGAGTTGACGGCGCCGGCAAGGAGCTTGCCCTTCAGCGCGCCCAGCGCTGCGCGGAGCGCATCGCCCGCCGCGGGATCGTCGATCTTCTCGAGCGCGTCGCGCGCGTAGGCGGCGAGCTTCTCGTCGCCGAGAAGCGGCGCCAGCGCCGGCACGGCTTCCCTGGCGCCGCGGCCGGCAAGCTGCCGGCACGCCTGCGCCTTCTCGAAGAGCGCGGCATCGGATTTCAGAATGGCGATGAGCTCGGGCGTCCCGAGCGTCTTCTCGCCGGCATCGGCGGCGGCGCAGGCTCGCGGGAATGTCAGGCTTGCGGCCGCAAGCGTCATGAGCGTGTATCGTGCGATCATCGTGTCCGCCTTTCCACGGCGCGTCGAGCGTCCGCCGCTTCTCAGATATGCCACGGTTCCCGCATCGCACGGCGTCGCGTGCGGTTGGCCTCGTCGTCCCCGACGAACTCCTCCTTGACCGGGTCGAAGACGAGCTTGCGGCCGAGCTGCCAGGAGAGCGCGGCGGCGAAGCTCGCGATGTGCGAGCGGCGCATCACCTCGGGATTGCACACCGTCACGCCCCTGGACTTGACGCAATCGAAGAAGTTCCGGGCGTGCTCGGCCGCGCTCGTTCCCGGCGCGGCGAAAACCTTCCCGTGGGTCCCGACCAGGCTTTCGGAGAGTACGATCTCGCCGTTGTCGCCCGTCTCGACCCAGCCCTCGTCGCCCTCGAACCTCACCGGGCAGGTGCCCGTCGAGGTGCGATACTGGGGCGCGCGGTCGCCGAAGGGCGTCGCCAGGAAATCGCAGATGAGCGCGACGCCGTTGGCATACCGCGCCGTGACGCCCGCGGGGCTCGTCTCGAACTCGACGGGCGTCGTGTGGTCGGCGCCGTTGGCCCACTGGCACAGGTCCAGCGTGTGGGCGCCCCAGTCCAGGAAGTTGGCGCCGGCCTCGAAATCGTGGTGACCGCGCCACCCGCCGTTGACGTACGCGCGGTTGTAGGGCCGCCACGGACACGGACCGAGCCATCGATCCCAGTCGCACTCATCGGGAGGCGGCTCGGGTTCCGCCGGCAGCCAGTCGAAGCGCTCGTGAGGGCGATAGACCGACGCGTGCAAGGTCCTGAGCTGCCCCAGGGCGCCGGTCTGCGCCAGCTCGACCGCGTACTGGAAGTTGCGCTGGCTGCGCCGCTGCGTTCCCGCCTGGAACACGCGGCCCATGCGCCGCATCACGTCCGCGAGGTCCCGGACCTGGCCAATGGTGAGCCCGCAGGGTTTCTCGCTGTAGACGTCCTTGCCGGCCTTCGCGGAGAGGATCGAGGCGAGGGTGTGCCACCTGTCGCCCGTCGCGACGAGCACGGCATCGATGTCCGGCCGCGCCAGGAGCTCGAACATGTCGCGGTACAGGGCGCAGTCGCGGTTGCCGTTGCGTTCGTCGATCATCTCCTTGCCGCGCTCGCGCCGGCCGCGCTGCACATCGCACGCCGCGACGAACTGCACATCGCGCTCGGGCAGCATGCACGAGAGCACGTACTGGCCGCGCGGGCCGAGCCCGATCGCGCCGAGCACGATCCGCTCGCTCGCCGCGGCGGCGCCCCCGTCGAGCCCGAGCGCGCGGGCCGGGACGACGCTCGACGCGAGCACCGCACCTCCCGCCGCCAGCGAGCGCGCGAGGAACGAGCGGCGCGGCAACGACCGTACACGCACATGGTTCGTGTTCATGGGACGGCACTCCGATAGTGACGGACGATCTCGCGGCCGGCGCACGGGATTGGAATCAGCGAAACGCGCGACCCCGCGCACGACCCGCAACAGACGTAACCGTTCACAGGGCATCCCGAACGCGCGAATCTCCGCCTTCAGTACATGACATTCCGGCGTCCTTCGTGGTGCTCTTTCTGATGCACCACAGAGAAGACAGAGGGCACAGAGAACGGGACATGAGACGTTAGGGGCCGCGCAACAATAACTTCCCATTTTGGTCTCCCTGGCTCGCGCCATCTTCGACCGCTCCTCAATCGCGAAT
>DHGK01000307.1 GCA_002402755.1 Planctomycetes bacterium UBA4800 | reverse complement strand
CCCTGTGGGCGCGCATCGAGGAGGATCTCGGCCGCGAGGGCGCGATCACGCGCCGGGGCGGGAAGATCGTGCTGGAGGCGGCGGTGAGCGCGCTCGGCGAGGGCGAGCGCGGCCTCATGCAGCGCATCGTCGAGGTCTTCGACAAGGAGGGGTTCGCGTCGCCGCGGCCCGATGAGCTTCCCGCGCGCCTCGGCGCCGCGCCGGCCGAGGTCGAGCGGCTGCTCGACCACCTCTGCAACGAGGGATCGCTTTTCAAGCTGAGCAAGAACGTCGTCCTGAGCCGCAAGTGGTGCAAGGAGGCGCAGGACAAGGCCGTGGCCGAGATCAAGGCCAAGGGGATACTCAACTCGGCGGATTTCAAGTATCATCTGAGCTCGACCCGCAAGTACGCGCTCGCGGTCCTCGACTGGCTCGACGCGCGCAGGGTGACGATCAGGATCGGCAACGACCGGCGGCTTGCGCCGGGCTACGAGAGGAATCTGCTGTGAAGGTGCGGCGCGTGCGGTTGGTGATCGCGGTCGGGCTGGGCGCGGCGGCGCTCGCGTGCGTCGCCGCGGGGGCCGCGCGGACGCACCGCGTGCTCTACGAGCAGCCGGCGGAATCCGGCGGGGCGGCCTTCCTACCCCCGGGCGGCCTGCAGCTTCCGGGCATGCGCAAGCTCCCGCCGAAGATCATCACGCAGACGATCAGCGAGGCGCAGCTCGTCATCGATGCCACCTTCACGGGCGTCCTGCGCAAGGGCGACAAGCTCGTCACGCAGTACGACCGCTCGAAGCCGGGCGGCAGGCGCGCCTGCCCTACCTGAATCTAGGAGCCTACCGGCGGCCATGGCGGCCGCCCCCGCATACGCATGCAGAGATTCAAGACGCTCGTTCAGACCGTATCGCTCGTCCTTCTCCACAGCTCGTGGGGCCTGGAGGCCAAGTGGCTCTGCATCCCGGTCCTGAGCTGCCACTCCTGCGCGCTGTCGTACTTCGCGTGCCCGATCGGGGTGTTCGCGCATTTCGCCGGGCACCACGTCTTCCCGCTGCTCGCGCTCGGCGCCGTGCTCCTTATCGGCGTCCTCGTCGGGCGGCTTCTCTGCGGCTGGGTGTGCCCGTTCGGGTTCCTGCAGGACCTGCTCTACAGGCTGAAGACGCGGAAGTTCGCGTTGCCCGCGTGGGCGGGCTACGTGAAGTACGCCGTGCTCGCCCTCATGGTGTTCACGCTGCCCTTCCTGTTCGGCGAGGAGACCGTGTTCTCGTTCTGCCGCTACTGCCCGGCCGCCGCGGCCCAGGTGTCGGTGCCGGCCGTGATCGGCGGCGCCTTCACGCCCGACGCGACGGTCTCGGGCTGGTCGCTCCTCAAGATCGGCATTCTCGCGGCCGTCGTCGCCGCCGTCATCTTCAGCCGGCGCGCGTTCTGCAACGTGCTCTGCCCCATCGGCGCCTTGCTCGCGCCCCTCAACTTCGTGAGCTTCTGGGCCGTCAAGCCGCCGACATCGCGCTGCATCTCCTGCCGGAAATGCGACCGGACCTGTGTCACCGCGGTCGAGCCGTCGGCGCGGATCCTGGCAGGCGAGTCCCCGAGCCGCGCGGCCGACTGCGTCGTCTGCCATCAGTGCCAGGTCGTGTGCCCGGTGAAGGACGCGCCCGGCGAGGCGGCGAAGAACTGAGCGTCGCGCGCGCACTTGCAGTGCCGGCGGTGCGCAGTGCATACTGTAAGACGCCGTGCCGATGTCCGGCGTTCCCGGCAACGGTCGATCGGCTCGAGGAGGACTTCAGCATGCGTCTTGTCCATGTCTGTGCGGCTCCGGCGGCAGCGTGTCTTCTCGCCGGATGTCTGAGTGTCAACGTGGGAACCGACTGCGAGGGCTCGAGCGGCGTCAAGGTCGGAGGGCTCGTCTCGGGAGTCGTGGACCTGAACGGCATCGCTCCCTACGACGGCACGCTGATCCGGCTCGGCATCCTGACCAACACGCCCCGGAAGGGCGAGCTCGTCGGCCTGGACATCTGGCCGCTTGCGGGCGTCGGGATCGGTTTCGTCGGCGCCCGCGTCCAGCTCCTGCCGATCCAGGTCGGCGTCGGCGCGCTGTGCTACGAACCGGAGGCCGCGCTCAACAAGCCGAGCCCCTGCGAGCCGGAGGAGCCGCCGCCGCCGCCGCCACCTCCTCCGGCGCCCGTGCCGCCCGCACCGCCCGCACCCGCGCCTTGAAACTCGTAGCCGTTCACGGTTCTCTCACCGTGTGCGTGTACACGGACAGGCGTCATCTGACGGAGAAGAAACCACAGAGACGCAGAGGGCACGGAGAAGGAGACGGAGAGAGACAACCGCACGTGACATAAAGCCGCGCAACGTCTCACGTTTCGTAACCGTTCACAGGGCATCGCGAACTCGCGAATCTCCGCCTTCAGTACATCACACGCATTCCGGCGTCCTTCGTGATGTTCTTTCTGATTCACCACAGAGAAGACAGAGAGCAGAGAGAACGGAACGTGAGACGTTACGTGGCTCCGTGTCAAGTGCGGTGGTCTCTCTCCGTTTTCTTC
>DHGK01000078.1:11280-14719 GCA_002402755.1 Planctomycetes bacterium UBA4800 | reverse complement strand
CGGTGGATCGTCGAGGGTCCATCGGTCGGCGGATCGTTCGGATACACATCCTCGGGGCGCAGGCCGTAGACGGGGATCGCGCCGGCGATGCCGTAGCCCGGCCGTTCCGGCCCCGGCACCGGCTCCGGCCACGCCGCGCCGCCGATGAGCGTCAGGTACGGCTCCTTGAAGAGCGCGAAGGCGCCCTCCGCGGGGCGGAGCGTCAGATCGAGCGTTCGCCGCGCGTCGCCACCGCCCTGGTGGCACTCGCCGCAGCGGCGGTCGAGCACGGGCTGGACGAACCGCTCGTAGCCGATGCTCTCCGGGCCCCACGGCGGCGGCGCCGGCGGAGTGGGCGCCCGCCGGAACGCGAGTCCCGGCCGGTTGATCGGCGCCGCGTTCCGGAGTTCGTGGCAGCCGCTGCAGCCGCGATGCTCGCCCGGGAGGATGTTCGTGAACGAGCGCATGGTGTGCACCGCGCGCTGCCGCGCATCGAGGAGCTGGAAGAAGAGCGCGCGGCCGGCCGGCGCTTCGAAGTGCACCGAGCCGTCCTTCTCGACCGGGACGGTCGTGACGATGCGCTTGACGGCCTCGGTCTGCACGGCCGACACCGCCGGCCCCGAGTACGCGAAGATCTTGTGCCAGGTGGAGTACGTCTTCGCGTCCTGCTGGAAGACGCGCAGGTAGGCGACGCTTCCGCGCGGCAGCTCGGGCACGCCCTCGTAGACATCGTTGTTGAAGAAGACGCCCGTCCGCGCCGGGCCGCGCTCCTCGCCGGCGCCCGGCCGCGCCGTGAGATCGGGCTGCCGCGGCGGCGCGGGACGCGGCTCGACCGGCATCGCGTACCACGCGTGGTGCTCGCCCTCGAACACGAGCTCGCGGTTCCCGTGCACGTCCATGAGGTAGATCCGGAACTTGTCCCCCGCGCCGCGCGCCGACACGAGGAAATCCTCCTCCGAGAGCGGATACGCGCCCAGGTATCCGGTGAAGCGCCCCGACGAATGGTAGTCCGGCGCCTCGGCCCTGTCGGCCGGCGAGCTGCCGACTTCCGCCCACGGAAGATCGAAGGTGACACGGGTGAGACCGTGCGGGAAATTCGCGCCCTTGTCCGGATCGATGATGCCGATCGTTCCGTGGAACCAGTCGTGGTGCCCCACGGCCGCGAACATGATCCTCCCGCTTGCGGGCATCGCGCGCGGCTCGGCCGGGTGGTCCGGCCACACGCTCTGGTTGCCCCACAGGACGGCCGTCTGCGTGCCGTCCTGGTGCGTCGTCCAGAGGCTCTGGACGCGATTCTGGTCCTTGTCGGAGTATTCCCAGCGCGAGTAGACGACGGCGCCGTCCCGGCGCAGCGCCGGCACGAAGTCGGGCTCGCTGTTCGCGCTCAGGAGGCGCACGTTGCGGCCGTCCGCATCGCAGCGCGCGAGCGCGTAGGAATAGATGTACGGCCCGCAGCGCACGTACGTGTTCCCGCGGGTGGTCGTGAAGATGATGCCGCCGCCGGGCAGATAGATCGGGTCGATGTCGTCGTACGCGCTGTTCGTGAGTTGCGTGAGGCCGCTCCCGTCGAGGCCGATCTCGTAGAGGTGGAAACTCCGCTCGTCCTGCGGCTTGCAGCAGAAAAGAACGCGCGTCGCGTCGAACGACAGGTCGGGGCGCCAGAAGCTCGCGGGCGTCTCGGGCGCCAGGCGGCGGACGGGGCCGGCCGGATCGCGCGCATCGACGATGAGCAGCCGCCCGCCCGGCACGGCCATCATGCCCAGGCGGTGCACGGCCTCGTGGCTCGATTCCGAGCCCTGCGGCAGGGGCTGGTCGATGCACAGGATCTGCGAGAAGTCGACGGCCGGGTTCGAGAACATGATGGCGCGCTTGACGCGCCGCACGGCGAGGTATACGTCCTTCGCCGCGCTGCCGCCTCGCCCGCCGGCCGCCCGCGCGGCCAGCGCATCGAGCGCGGCCAGGCTCGCGGCGAGGGAGGGCGTGCGGGCATCCCGCGCGAGACGCGCCGCCAGCGCGCGCGTCCATTCGATCTCCTGCCGGGCCCGCGCGCGGAGCGGCCGCCCTTCCGCCTGGAACAGCCAGTCGGCGACGAGCGGCGGGTCGCTCGCCGCGGCGCCGCCCGCGGCGATGTCGTACTTGTCCAGCAGATAGCGCCGGGTGCGCTCGCGCTCCGCGTCGCTCAGCGCGCGGCGGTAGATGAGAACCTCGGCGATGTCGCCCTCGAGGAACTGCGCGCCCAGGGCGCCGATCGTCAAGGCGTGTCCGTTCCCGGCGATGCCGCCCCGGAGCGCCTGCTCTTTCTCGAGGCGCCCATCGAGAACGCCCCGCGCGGCGGTTCCGTCGTAGATGACCTCGACGAGCCGGAACCCGGCGTCCAGGCCGCCCCCGAACTGGAAGTACCCGCGCGCGACGCCCGCGACGCCCAGGTGAAGCCACGGGCGCAGCCCATCGCCGCTCACCGCGATCCCGTAGCCCGTCCACGGCGGCCCCCAGTCGTTCGTGCTGAAGAGCCACATGTCGCCGCCGGACGGCGACGCCCGCGCCGCGACGAACGCGGTCAGCGTCGAGCAGTCGAGCGCCGGGGAATGCGCGACCGCGAGGAACTGCCCGCCGGCCGCGGAGAAGCGGACGGCGTGGCGTCCGTTGTCCGTGACTTCGCGCGCATAGGCGGGCCGCTGAGCGGAGACGGCCTGCCGCGCCTCATGACGATGCCCGCTCCTGTCCGGCCACGCGCCGATCGCTTCGCCGTCCGCGGGCGCGCCCGGGATATCCTGCGCATCGAGCCAGAGGACGAGATCAGGACCGCCGGCCGGCTCCAGGGACGCCGCGCACGCGCTCCCGGAGAGCGCCAGGACGAGCAGACAGCCGCGCGCGGCACGATGGCGTGCGTTCGTCAAAGGGGAGTCTCCGATGGGCCCGCGACCGCTCTCGATGCTACTCGGGAGATGCGGGCGCGGCAACCGGAGGGGCGGCGGGACGCGCGCGCCTCGTCATTCCGCGACCTGCTCCTTGCGGCGGGAGACGATCGAGAAGGCCGTGCCGACGCCGAGCACGGCGAAGATGATGTCGATCGGGCCGAGGCCCTTCTCCACGACCTTGATCCCATCCACCTGCTGCTCGATGTGCTCCCGGTACATTCGCACCTTGTCCCACGCGGCCCATTCTTCCTTGCTCGGCTTCTTTTCGGCGAGCTCCTCCAGCATGGGGACGTCGTACTCGGTGAACGACTCGATCTCCTCCTCCGTGACGTCCGCCGCGCGCTTCTCATCGGTGTACTTGTGCGTCACCATGAACTTGGCGTAGCTCTCCTCAGACTCGAGCTCGGCGAGATCCTCCGCATCCCTCATGAGCACCCGGTACAGGTTGTCGATCTCCCTGTTCACGGAGTCGCCGGCGGCCGACTGCGCCGCCATGTACTTGCCGCCGAGGATGGAGAGAAGCGCGATGACGCCGCAGACGA
>DHGK01000078.1:3814-11221 GCA_002402755.1 Planctomycetes bacterium UBA4800 | reverse complement strand
CCGACCGCCGCGCCGATGAACGACAAAGGCTTCATGCCGCACCTCCTTGAAGCGAACGCGTCCCTGGCCGTGAATCGAACATGAACTTGGAGCGTTCGGTGACGCTCCTGTCACGCCAGATCCTACTCCGCCGGCCCGCCTCGGTCAATTGCGCGCGGATAATCTCGCGAGCGCGGCGGCGAGGCCGCGAACCTCGGCCCCTTCTTGACGTGCGCCGCCATCTGTGCTAATACGGTCGTAGTACTACGCATGGCAAAGCAGGCGGAGGCGCGCATGCCGCTTTTCTTCCGCATTCAACCTTCGCTTCCCGAACCGGCGTACCGGCAGGTCGTCAACGCAGTCAGGGATGCGCTCCGGCGCGGCGACGTGCGCCGGGGCGAGCGCCTGCCGTCGATCCGCGTTCTTGCGCACGATCTGGCCATCAACCCCAACACCGTCGCTCGTGCCTATCGCGAGCTCGAACACCTGGGCATCGTCGCGAGCCGCCGGGGCTCCGGCTTCGAACTCCGGGGCGCGCCGGCCAGCGCACCGCGCGCACGGCAGCGCCTCTGCGCAGCGGTCAGGGAAGCGCTGCTCGATCTCACACCGCGCGAGATCGCGAAGACCGTCCGTCAGACGCTGCCCGCACGGGAGGCCCCACATGCCGTCAAACGCCAGTGACACGCCGCTCGCCGTTGCCGGCCTGGATGTGAGCTATCCGGGCGCCAAGGTGCTCACGGGCCTCGATCTCCGCCTGACCGCCGGCGAAGTGTACGGCCTTCTCGGCCGCAACGCCGCGGGGAAGTCGACGCTCCTCAACACGCTCATGCGGCTGATCGAGCCGCTTGCCGGTTCGATCGCGTATTTCGGCGAGGATATCCGCACGGCATCGCCCGCGACATGGCGCCGCATAAGCTACCTGGGGGAGATGGCCAACGTCCTGCCCCACTGGAGCGTCGAGCGTTTGCTCGACTTCCAGGCGGAGTCCTATGGTCGCCTGCGGCGCGACCTCGCGGACGCGCTCCTCGCGGAGTTCGGGATAAAGCCTAAGGCCGCCATGAGGGCGCTCTCGCGCGGCCAGCAGCAGATGGTCGGCCTCATCGCTGCGATCGCCGTGGAGCCCGACCTCCTTCTCCTGGATGAGGCCGCCGCCGCCCTGGACCCGGTTGCGCGACGCGAGCTTTTCGGCCGCGTCCTCGACCTCATCGGAGACCGCCGATGCACGGCGCTCATCACGAGCCACATAGTCTCGGATCTGGAGCGCATCGTCGACCGCGTCGGCTTCCTCGCCGGGGGCCGCATCGTTCTCGAGGGTTCTCTTGACGAGCTCAAGGAACGCTGCGCGCTGGTTCCGCTCGCGTCCGAGATCGAAGTCCCGCCCGGCGTGACCGTGCTCCGACGCCGCGTCGATGGCCGCGCGCTCGTCACCGGCGATCTGGATGCGTTCGACACGCGCACGCTCCAGCGCATGGGGCTCGAGGATCTGTATGTCGAGCTGCTGGGGCTCTGAGGGGCGTGCCATGCTGCGCAGCCATCTGCGGTTGCTCTTCACATACGTGGACATGCCGGCGGTGCTCGCGATCCTCATCGGGTGCGTGGCGTGGGCGACGTTTTTTCCCGCGCGCATCTTCAACGTGTTGATCCTGTGCGGGTGGGCCTTCATCAGCGCCGGGTTGTTTTCGCAGGTCTCCTACGGCGCAAACGGCGCCTTCCTGCGCACGCGGCCCGGCTGGCGCAACTTCCGCACAACGCTGTGGATTGCGCATCTCCTTCTCGCCGCCGCCGCATGCGCGTTCATCGGGCTCGTCCACCTGACCGGCCTGGATCGGATGGCGCTGGAATCGCTCAGGTCGTTCGCCGGAAACTATAGGCTCATGGAGAAGGAAGTGCTGCGGTCGTGGCACTGGACTCTGCTGCCCTTCTCGCTTGCCGCCGCCGCCGCGTTTCGATGCCTTCTCGAGGGCGCGGGGCGCTACGCCGTGCTTTTCGGCATCGCGGCCGCCTTGATGCCCTCCTTCCCTGTGGACCGTGCCGAGCTCTGGTGGTGGGAATCGCAGCCGCCGGCCGTGTGGATCGCGGCCGGCGCCGCCATTGCAGTCGCTTGGTCGTTCCGGCGGTGGAAGGTCTCTGCCGGGAACGCGAGCGTTGCGGTCCGGCGGATCCTGAATCCGTGCGCACGGCTGCTGGGAGGCTTCGGGCTCGGCACACGAACATCCGGCGCGATCGTCCTGCTGTGCTGGCTGTGCTTCCTCTTGTCTTTCTCGCCCGTCCTACAGGGAGTTTTCGTGTGGCGCCACGCGCACGTCACGATCGCCGTGTGCGCGGCAGCCGCGGGATGCATCACTCTGTGGGGTTTGTGGGCCATGAGGATCCCCCCCTACTGGCTTTCCCGGCCATCGCACAGCGGGGGAGGCGTGGTCCACGGGTACCGCCGGCTGCATCGTTCCGCCCACGAGAGTTGCCTGATCCTGGGGGCTCTGCTCGGTGCCGTTGCGTGCATGCACACCGTTCCGGGGCTCGCCGCCGCGACCTCGATTGCCGGCTTTCTCAACGGACTCGCCACGGCCTCGCTCGCCTGGATGTTCTTCTCCGTCACTGCATGGGCGCTGCCGCGCGAGGGCTCCATCGAGGGCGTCGTCCTGGGGATCCTGGGTATCGTCGCGGCGGTGAACGTGCCGCCCCTCTGGGCGGAAGTCCTGGACATCGCCGCGCCCGGTCTCCTGTGGATGGTCCCCTTGCCCCCGCTCATCGCCGCCCTGCTCACGTGGCGCACCATCGCGCACGTCCCCCCCGGCACTGTGCCGAACGGCATCCGCGCGGCATGGTTCCTGGGGTTGATCGCCTTCGCGTGCGTGCCGCTCGCGTGGCGCGAGCACACGCCGGTGAGCAACGCGCTGTCCGTCTTCTTCTACAGCATCTCTCACGCGGGCCGGGGGCTCGTCGCGCTTATCGCGCTCGGCATCGCCGGTCTGTGGCAGACTCGGCGCGAGGCCCGCGTCGGCCGCCGTTCGCCGCGCATGACGGCCGCGGCCACGGCGCTCTCGTGCATCATCCCATTTGCGGGCGTCTTCCTGCTCGATCTCACGCGCTCGCGCGCGAGCCGGCTGGCCGTCGCTCGGACCCCCGCGGACAGTCTCCTTTTCAAGATGGCGTTTCCGGCGCTCGTCGCTGCCGTCGTGCTCGCGCTGCCCGTCGGATCACGCTGGGACGAGATCGCGGCCGCGAAGTTCCTCCATGACTACAGCGCCGGCGGCATTCTCACGCTGCACCGCGTGCCTCCCGGACTCGCCTGGCTCGCGGTTCAACCGGCTCCGGCGCGATTGCGCTTTCGCGGCGAAGAGATCCCGAACCCTTGGATCCTGCCGGCAGCAGATGCGCGTGCGCGTTTCCGGCACCCGGAAGACCGGGTCGAGCTCACGAGGATGCTGCGGGAGGGGCTCGCGTTCGAACCGGTCGCGCCGCCTTACTCTGCCACCTACACCGTCGAATGCCATGTACCGGTACGGGCGAGTCCGCGGCTGTTCGTGCAGTTCGCCGTCGAGTCGCCGCATCCTTCCGATGGACCTGATGCCGGCGCGCTGGTCGAGACGATTCTGCAGGCGAACCACACACCGGCCGCGGCGGCCGCGGCGCTCGATCGTGAATTCGGCGCCAACGCGCCTTGGGCGCTTGTGCGCCGGGCGCACGCGCTTGCAGGATCGGCCGGCGATGGGACGGCGGACCTTCCGGGCGCCGGAGCGGACGACTCGATGCTCGAGCTCCGTGCGGGCGCGATGCGCATCGTGGCACAGCGCGCGGGCCTGAATCTGCCTCCCGTGACTCGTTGCCGTGAGTACGGGACGCTGCTCTCGACGGACTCGGCTCCCGTGCCCGAGGTGTACCGCACGTTCATTCGCGCCTATGCGCTCCTCGAGGCCCGGCGCGCTGTCGAACCGTTCATCGATGCGGTGATCCGCCGCCTGAACGCCGACTACATCCTCGGTCGCAGCGCCTCGCCGTCATTGCGCCGGATCCTGGATCTGCTCGACAGCCAAGCCCTCGAGAAGAGCTCGAAGGCCTTCTCCTCCTCCCGGAAGGAGCAGCTTTTCGCGCTGCGCTGGCTCGTCTACAACGAACCCGACATACTGAAGGACGACGACAGGGGATTGCTTGCCATGGCGACGGTGCCTCAGAAACGCTGCCTTCTCGATCGGAAGTGGCGTTTCATGGGGACCATCATCCGCCTTCTTCCCACCCCCGGCGTACCGCCTGAGTTCACGCGGCTCAATATGACACTCGACCTCTCGATCTTCGACGAACGAACCGTCACCGAGATCGTCGCGTATCCGGATGTCGAGATCCTCACGCTGCTCGACATGCATCGCAAGAAGCTCACCGATCCGCAACACGCTCCATTCTTTCGAAGGCTGACCGCCGCGCTCCGCGAGCGCCGGCCCGACGACGAAGCCGTCGCACGCTGGTATGCGGAAGCTCATGGCGAGGGAGAGTGACCGCCTCGCGTGCACACACGATCCCGCGGAGTCCGGAATCGCACGCGCGCGGCGCGATCAGGACGCGCGGTTGGCCGGACATCGGAGAGACGAGTATCCGCTCGTTCGAGCCGTGGTTCTCGATCGCCGCCGACCCCTTGTCAACGGCCGTCCCACGCGAAGCTCCCGCCCCGCGGAATCGCGACCTCGCGCGTCCGCTCTCCGTAGCGAAGCCGGCACGGGGCGCCCGCGTCAGAGCGAACCTCGGCCTCGACGAGCTTCCCGTCCTTCCAGGCGATGTCGACCTCGAAGCCGCCGCGGGCGCGCAACCCGGCGACGGCCCCGGCCGGCCACGCCGCGGGCAGCGCGGGCAGGAGCACGATCTCGCCGGCGTGGCTCTGGAGGAGCATCTCCGCGACGGCCGCGCAGCCGCCGAAGTTGCCGTCGATCTGGAACGGCGGGTGCAGGCACATGAGGTTCCCCGCGCCGCGGCCGATCAGCATCGACACGAGCTTCGCCGCGCGGTCGCCGTCGTGGAGGCGCGCCCAGAAGCAGGCCTTCCAGGCCATCGACCAGCCCGTCGAGGCGTCGCCGCGGCGCTCGAGCGACAGCCGCGCGCCCTTGAAAAGCTCCGGCGTCCCGGGATTGATCTCGCTGCCCGGGAAGAGTCCCCACAGGTGGGACACGTGCCGGTGCGTGGGCTCGGCCTCCTCGTAGTCCTCGTGCCACTCCATGATGCGGCCGGCCGCGTTGACGCGCGTCGGCGCGAGCCTGGCGCGCATGGCATCGAGGCTCTTCGCGTATTCCTCGTCGATCCCGAGGATCCGCGTGGCGGCGGCCGTGCTCAGGAGGAGGTCGCGGATTATCTGCATGTCGTAGGTCGAGCCGACGCAGAGCGCGGTCGACTGCCGCTTGCCGGCCTTGTCGGTGAAGACGTAGGCGTTCTCGGGCGAGTTCGACGGCACCGTGACCAGCCGGCCGGTCCTCGGGTCCTCGACCAGCGCGGCCCGGAAGAACTCGCACGCGCCGCGCAGGATCGGGTAGTACTCGCGCAGGAACGCCGCGTCCAGCGTGTAGGCGTAGTGGAGCCAGATGTGCTGGGCAAGCCACGCGCCGCACGTCGGGCCCATGCACGCGGGCAGGAAGCTCGGGGCCGTCTCGAACCACGGGTTCTGGGTGTGGTTGGCCATCCAGCCGGGCGCGTCGAAGTAGGCCTTGGCGGTCTTCGCGCCTTCGAGCGCCACGCCCTCGAGGAAGCGCAGGAGCGGCGCGTGACAGTCGGAGAGATTGGCGGCCTCGGCCGGCCAGTAGTTCATCTGGAGGTTGATGTTCGAGTGGAAGTCGCCGTGCCAGGGCGTCGAGTACTCCTCGGCCCAGATGCCCTGGAGATTCGTCGGCAACTGCGAGTCGGGCCGCGAGCCCGACACCAGGAGGTGGCGCCCGAACTGGAAGTAGAGCGCCGCGAGCGACGGGTCGGGCGCGCCCTCGTTCCGGGCCACGCGCTCGGGGGTCGGCAGCGCGGCGTTCGGGCCGGCGGGCAGCGACAGCGTGCAGCGGCTCATGTACCGGTAGTGGTCGGCCGCCGCGTCCTTCTCGATCGCCGCGTAAGGCCGCCGAAGCGCCGCCTCGAGCCGGCGGCGTACGAGCGCGGCGTAGTCCTGCGCGTAGAGATCGGTGCCCGCGGACACGATGAGGGTGACCTCGTCGGCGCCTTCGACCGTCACGCCGCCGTTTGCGACGCCGAGCTTCCCGCCCTTCGCAATCGCGCCGAGCATGGCCAGGTACCGCACGCCCGTGCCGCCCCCGCCGGGCTTGTTGAACGGAAGCTGCCCCTCGATGACGTGGAAGCTCCCATCGGTTCCGACGGTCGCGTTCTGGCGGCGCGACAGCGCGGCCGTGAAGGAGAGCGCGCCGGGCTTGTCCGCCGCGAGACGCATCGCGATCACCTCATCGGGCTTCGAGACGACGAGGTCGCGCGTGAAGCGCACGCCGTCGCGCACGTACTCGGTCCGGGACGTGCCGCGCATGAGGTCGAGCTCGCGGCGGTAGCCGGCGGGCGCGACCGGAGTCATCTCCGCGCCGGCCAGGACGATCTCCGCGACCTGGAACATGTCCGCCGCGGGGGGCGCGAAGGTCAGGCGGTAGACGCGGAACGCGGCGGGCTTCGGGACCTGGAAGGTCTTCTCCTGGTGGCGCGTCTCGAAGGGCGCGCCGATGTCGCGGCGGTCCAGCTCGGTCCACTCCTTGCCGTCCGCCGAGCCCTCGAGCGTCCAGATCCGCGGATCGCGAGGCGGCATGTCGTTGGCGCTCGTGAGCGTGTAGGCACTCACGGTCCGCGCCTCCGGCAGCTCGACCTGCCAGCACACGGGCCTGTTCTCGTCGTAGACGCACCACTTGCTCCCGGCGTTCCCGTCGTAGGACTTCTCCAGGCCCTCGTGGCCGCCCCTGTCGTGCCCGCTCGGCGTTGTGACCCGCGCCGTCGAGCCGCCAGTGAAGCGGACCGTCAGGTCGCCGAGCGTCTGGTAGCAGCCAAACTGGTTGTCGTCGCCCCAGCCACTCACGCCGTCGGCGTAACGGAAGCTCCGCGAGAGCACGGCGCCAGCGCCTGCGATGTCGCCGGCGAACAGCTTCTCGCGCACTTCGGGCAGGCACTTGTGCGCCTCGTAGTTGTTGCCGTCGTAGGCGCCGCCCGACCACATCGAGGACTCGTTCAGGATCACGCGCTCCGTGTCCACGCCGCCCATGTCCATGGCACCGAGGCGCCCGTTGCCGAGCACGCAGGACTCGAGGAACGAGCCCGCGGGCTTGGCGAACCAGAGGCGCATCGGCTCGCGCGGCGCGGACATTCCGTCCGCCCCGAGCGCGCAGGCCTGGAGGATCACGGGGGCGATCAGCAAGAGAAGTCGTTGCGTGTGCATGGAAGGACTCTCCGTAGTATTCCGGGGACAGTCACCGATTT
>DHGK01000078.1:0-3749 GCA_002402755.1 Planctomycetes bacterium UBA4800 | reverse complement strand
AATCGGTGACTGTCCCCGGACGGCTTGCGAACGCGCGCGTTCCTGCCGGATACTGTACGTTGCGGGCCCGGGCTCCCTGCCTCGGACCCCGAGTCCCGGCCGCCGGCAGGAAGGAGCACCGGATGAACGTCGTCATGATCATCCCGACGGGGATCGGCTGCGAGATCGGCGGACATTGCGGCGATGGGAACGCGGCGGCGCGGCTCCTCGGCGCCTGCTGCGACACGCTGATCCTCCACCCGAACGTCGTGAACGCCTCCGACCTGAACGAGATGCCCCCGAACAGCCTGTACGTTGAAGGGAGCCAGCTCGACCGGTTCCTGAAGGGAGCGATCCGCCTGCAGCCCGTGCGCGCCAACAAGGTCCTCGTGGCCGTCAACAAGGCGGACTACCAGAGCATCAACGCGGTCTCGGCCGCGCGGGCGACCCTCGGGCTCGACGCCGAGATCGTCGAGCTGCGCGTGCCGCTCAAGCTCATCGCCAGGATGGAGAATGGCATCGCCACCGGCGACGTCTTGAACTGGAAGGAGCTCGTCGCGCAGGTCGAGACGCACGAGTTCGATGCCCTGGGGCTCGCCACGCCCATCACGATCGACGCGCAGACCCTGGCGGACTACTTCAGGCACGGCGGCGTGAACCCGGTCGGCGGGGTCGAGGCGGTCGCATCCAGGCTCATCGCCGAGGCGCTCGACAAGCCCGTCGCGCACGGCCCGGTCGACTACGCGCTCAAGGGCTTCACCGAGGTCGTCGACCCGCGCATGGCGGTCGAGACCATCACCGAGAACTTCATCCACTGCCTCCTGAAGGGCCTTCACCGGGCGCCGCGCATACGCTACGACCGCGGCCTGCGCGTCGAGGATGTCGACTGCATGGTCTCGCCGTACGGGTGCTTCGGCACGCCGCATCAGGCGTGCCTGGACGCCGGCGTCCCGGTCGTCGCCGTACGGGAGAACCGTTGCTGCCTGAACCTCCCCGAGCACCCGAAGTTCATCTACGCCGAGAACTACCTCGAGGCCGCCGGCATGCTCGCGGCCATGCGGGCGGGAGTGCATCCCGCGTCGGTGAGAAGGCCGCTCGGGCCAACGGTGGTCACATAGCGCGACGCCGCGCTCCGAACGAGGTTTCCATGCCGTCGATAATCTTGTACGTGCTCTGGAGTGCGTGCGTGGGAGCAGATTCCGGGGCAGATTCCGGGGACAGTCACCAATTTCCTTCGGAAATTGGTGACTGTCCCCGGATTGTCTCGCTTGCGGGTGCGTGGCGCGTGCGCCTCGATGAGGCCGACGCGGGCCTGGCCGAGCGTTGGTTCGCGGCGCCGCTCGCAGCCTCCGGACGGATGGAGCTTCCCGGCACGACCGACCTGGCCGGGCTCGGCCACGCGCTCGACACGCGCGCGATGCGCTACGATGCGCCGTTCCCGTACACGCTGTTTCCCGGCGTGGCGGCATCCGACAGGGCCGATGCGCGCGGTTTTCTCGTCCGCGCACACATGTTCCTCGGGCCGGCGTGGTACGAACGCGATGTCGACGTTCCCGAGGGCTGGCGCGGGCGCGCCGTCACGTTGCTCCTCGAGCGCGCGATCTGGCGGACCGACGCATGGATCGACGGCCTGCACCTCGGCACCGCCGACAGCCTGGTCGCCCCGCACGTGCACGGCCCGGCGTCCCTTGCGCCCGGCCGGCATCGCCTCACCATTCGCGTCGACAACCGGATGCTGCTCAACCTGTCGACGATCGCGCACGGCTACGGCCCCGAGACGCAATCGCGCTGGAACGGCATCGTCGGACGCATTGAGCTCGCGGCCGCGCCTCCGCTCTCCGTGCGGCGGCTCGACGCGCATCCGTCGGCGGATCGGCGATCGGTCCGCGTCATCGCCGTCATCGACAACGCCGCACCGGCGGCGGCCGGGGGCGAGCTGCGCCTGCGCCTCGAGGCGGAAGGAGACGCTCGGGAGCTCGCGGCCGCGCGCGCCGCGGTGGAGGCGCCTCCCGGCGAATCGCGCACCGAGGTCGTGCTGCGCCTCGCGGAGCCGGCCCGGCCCTGGGACGAGTTCTCGCCGGCCCGCTACCGCGTGACAGCCGAGCTCGCGGCGGCGGACGGCGCGGCGGCACGCGCGGCGGCGACGTTCGGCTTCCGGCACATCGAGCGCCGGGGCCGCGCGATTCTCGTCAACGGCCGGCGGGTGTTCCTCCGCGGCACGCTGGACTGCGCCGTGTACCCGCGTACGGGACATCCGCCGATGACGGTTCCTGAGTGGGAAGCCGTCATGCGCACCGCTCGCGACCACGGGTTCAATCACGTCAGGTTCCACACCTGGTGCCCGCCCGAGGCCGCGTTCGAGGCCGCGGACCGCCTCGGCCTCTACCTCATGCCCGAGACCGTGACGTGGGTCGACGACTGGACGCGCGAAACGCGCGGCCGGCCGCCGGCCATCGGATCCGATGAGGGCATCAATGCGTTCATCCGCGCCGAGATGCGGCGGCTCTCGGAAGCGTACGGTAATCACCCGTCGTTCGCGCTCTGCTGCATCGGCAACGAGTTCGGACTGCACGGCACGGACTGGGACGCGGTCGCGGCGTGGGTCGAGGAGGCCAAGCGCCGCGACGGCCGGCGGCTGTACCTGGGCGCGACGACGCGCCGGAGCCTGGCGCCCGACGACTTCTGGGTCTCGGCGTACCCGAACGGCGTCCCGGGGCGCGGCGTCGGCCCCGCGCACACGGACTGGGATTTCGCCGCGGCCGCGCTGGCGACGGAGCTTCCCGTCATCGCGCACGAGACCGGGCAGCGGCCGGTGTTCCCCGACTACGACGACCTGCTGCCCAAGTTCACCGGGCCGCTCCTGCCGCTCAACTACGCGCGCCTGCGCGAGCGGCTGGTCGCCAACGGCCTGGCCGCACAGGTGAAGGACTTCGAGCGCGCATCCGCGCGCTTTCAGCTCGTCCAGTACAAGGCCGAGCACGAGGCCATGCGCCGCACGGCGGACTACGCGGGCTACCAGCTCCTCATGCTGAACGACTTCACGGGCCAGAGCGAGGCGCTCGTCGGCGTCCTCGACCCGTTCTGGGAATCGAAGGGCGTCGCCGGCGCGGCCGACGTGCGCGCGTGGAACGGGCCGACGGCGCCGCTCGCGCGCTTCGCGCGCTACACGTGGTCGGCGGCGGAGGAGTTCCGCGCGGCGATCGAGGTGGCGCACGACGGCGCGGCCGACTTGGAACGCGTCGCCGTGCGCTGGGAGCTCGCGACCGGCGGCGGCGAGGTGCTCGGCGAGGGGCGGTCGGAGGTTGCGCGCGTGCCCGCCGGAGGGCTGACCCGCCTCGGCGAGGCGCGCGCGGCGCTCGGCGGTCTTGCGCGCGCGACGGCGATGACGCTGCGCGTGCGTGTGGGCGAGGCGGAGAATTCCTGGCGGCTGTGGGCATACCCGCCCGCCGCGGCGGACCCCGAGGGAGATTGCATCGTCGCGACCCGCTTCGACGAAACCGTCGAGCGCGCGCTCGGCGGCGGCCGGCGCGTGCTCCTGCTCGCGTACGGCGCGCGCAGCCTTCGCGCCGCGAAGACCGGCTTCGAGTCCGTGTACTGGTCGGCGGGCTGGTGGGGCAACGCCTACTCGTCGCTCGGCATCCTGTGCGACCCCGCGCACCCCGCGCTCACGGAGTTTCCCAACGACGGCCACTCGGACTGGCAGTGGCACGACCTCACGCAGGGCGCGACGACGTTCAGGCTCGAAGGCGCGCCGGACGGCTTCCGGCCCA
>DHGK01000376.1 GCA_002402755.1 Planctomycetes bacterium UBA4800 | reverse complement strand
CCGGCCCGAGAATGTCCTCCTGCCCCACGAACTCATCGAGCGTTGCCGGCCGCATGCGCGCGGCAAGCGGCTCCGAGCCGCGGCGGGAAAGGAAGCTCGAATCTGAGGGCATGCGGGGCGCGCTCCGTTCGTTGCCGCCATTCTATCGCGCGCCGGGCGCCCGTGCAGCGCCGCGCGGCCGTGCGCTGCGGCGCCGCGGCGGCTTTCTCGGCGGTCGCCGGCCAGGTACAATGAACGGCGCTTGCCGCGCGGCGGCGGGCCTCGCGAGGACTCACTGAAAGGAGCTGCGTATGGAACTCACGCGACGCGGATTCGTGCAGGCGGGCGCGCTCACCTCGCTGGCGCTCATCGGCGGGCGGGCGGCGGCGGGCGAGGCTGCGGGCGCGCCGGAGCGGGGCAAGGTCAGGATCAAGGTCGGCGCCATGGACGGCATCCTCGGCGGGGGCGGCGCCAAGGCGCTCGAGACCGCGAAGCGCGCGGGCCTCGAGGGCGTCGAGGCCGACGCGGGCGGCCCGGAGGAGACGCTCAGGATCTGCAAGCCCGAGGTGATTGCTGAGTACCTGAAGGCCGTCGAGCAGACGGGCGTCGTCGTGAGCTCGATCTGCATGGGGCTTCTCAACGGGAGCCCGCTCGTCCGCGATGCGCGCGCGCCGGGCTGGATCGGCGCGACCATCGATGCCGCGGCCGCGCTCAAGGCAAAGACGATTCTCATCGCCTGCTTCGGGGCGGGGACGCTCAAGACGCAGGACGACAGGGACAGGGCCGCGGCGATTCTCAAGGACCTCGCGCCCAAGGCCGCCGAGAAGGGAATAGCCCTGGGTCTGGAGAACACGCTCAGCGCCGCCGACAACCTGGCCCTCCTGGAGAAGGCCGGGAACCCGCCGGGGCTCAAGGTCTACTACGACGTCGGCAACGCGACCCACTACGGCTACGATGTCCCCGCGGAATTGCGCCTGCTCAAGGACCGCGCCTGCCAGATCCACTTCAAGGACTACAAGAGCGGACTGCTCGGCCGCGGCGAGGTGAAGTTCAAGGAGACCGCCGAGGCGATCGCCGAGAACGGCTACGAGGGCTGGATCGTGCTGGAGACGGGCGCGCCGCTCGGCCCGGACATCACCGCCGCCGCGAACGCGGGCTTCATCCGCGGGCTCTTCGCGAGGTACATGTAGCGGAAGGGCCGGCCGGCATCGTCCTTCCTTCCTCCCCGGACGCGGGGAGCGGCCGCGCGAATGGAAGACGAGAGAGCCGCGAAGGCGCGGGCTCGGGTTTCGGGCGTGAGCCCGCTCAGGGGACGATCGCCATGACATCCGCCGCCGCGTGCGGCGCGAGCGGCACGGCGAGCGCCCCGTCCTTCCATTCGAAGTCGACCTTCGCGGGCTCCTCCAGGATATCGATGCCCCGGACGTCCGCGATTCTCAGAAGCGGCGAGAATCGCACCCGCGCCGTGCGCGGGGCCGGGCCCATGTTGCGGAAGCGCAGGACGAAGCCGGCGCCGTCCTCGGCCGGCTTCACGAACTGCAGGCACTCGTCGCCCTGAAGCAGGCTCGCGCCCTCGGCGGGCAGCGCGCCGGCGCGGCGCGGCGGAAGGACCGCCGCCCGCGCGAAGGCGACGCGCTCCTTGGCGAACCTGTGCCCCGCCGCGTCGCCGGCCGGCGCGCCGACCGAGTACCGGAAGAGGAACTCGCCGCCCTGCTCGGCCGGGAAGTTCGTGAACCAGTAGTTGTTGATCGGCCAGGAGTAGACGGCGGGCGCCGCGACCTCGAGCATATCAAGATATTTTCCGGTGTTTATGTCGTTGAACTGGACCAGCGGCGCGTCGTGGCTCACCCACGCGGCAAGGCTGCCCGGCCCGCCCGCGAGCACGTAGTCCTGGATCACGTGCCAGTCCATGGCGCTCCGGGGGATCTGGCCGCGTCCCGGTTCGAGCAGCCCGCCCGCGACCTCGGCCCTGAGCGGGAGCGCGCGGAACGGGAAGGCGATGTACACGGCCTCGGGCGCGGCCGTGCGCGGCTTCCTGAGCGTGTAGGCCAGCTCCACCCACGGCGCGTCGCGCCAGAGCGTGATCTCGCACGCGACCTTGTGGTCCTTGTCGATGCGGCCGCGGACGATGAGCGATGCGGCGACCGGGCCCGCCAGGCCGCGGTCGACCGAGATCTCCGTGAGCGTCCGGCGCGTGAACGCGACCTTGTCGCGCCGCGGCCAGAGCATGCCGCGGCCGGCGGGGTCGGCGATCTCCTCGTAGATGTACTGCCCGAAGCCGTACGGCGCGAGCGCTTCCCCGGCCAGTTCGCGGCCGTCGATCGACAGCGTCGCCACGGCGCCGGTCGCCGCATCGACCGCGATCGCGACCTTCCCGTTCGAGATCGTCGTCCCGTCGATCGCGAAGGGATTGGGAACCTCGGCCGGCGCGCCGGGGACGATGCGCCACGTCGTGTAGCCGCAGGCAGGCACCTCCGGCGCCACCGCCCACACGTCGAGCCACAGCGTCTCCTCGCCGGCGATCTGGTAGGCGAGCTCGCCTCCGCGCGCGCAGTCGATGAGCTTGAAGGGCCGCATCCGCTCGACGAGATTGCGGGGAAGCTTGATCCTGAGCGGGCAGGGCCGCGCCCAGGGAAGCGAATTGAAGGCGATGAGCACGGGCGCATCGCCGGTCGCGACGTTCCAGAGGAGGCCCGCGAGGGCGGCGTCCTCCGCGCGCGCGCTCGCCAGGCCCGCCGCGGCCGCGAAGGACGACTTGTAGAGCCAGCCGTGCTTGGCCTTGAGGCTTCCCGGGTCCTCGATGCTGTTCCAGGCGCCGTAGGTGTGCTCGTCGTACAGCAGACACGCGCGATAGGCATCCGCAAGCTCCGCGCGCAGGCGCGCGCCGCCGCCGCCGAGCCCGGCGCCGGCAAGGGCCGCGAGCGTGTCGGCGCACCTGAGCGACTCCTGGCTCGCCTTGACGATCGCGCACTCGTCGGCGCCCGCGCCGATGCCGTCGGCCCACCAGTCGCACCACGCCTTGCGGACGTGCGGAATGCGCGCGCCCTCGCGCTCCTCCAGCGCCGTGAAGAACTCCTTGAGCGTCGCGATGCGCAGATGCGGCCAGGCGTACTTCGCGTTCCACTGTTTGACGAGATCGCACATGAAGGTGCTCGGCGGGGCGTTGTCGGTGAAGAGTCCGCTCACCGGAGCCAGGACGACGGCGTGCGGGTACTCGGGCGCGTTGAGCGGCGCGAGGAAGTCGCCCACCTTGCGCTCGGCGGACGCGAAGTCCTCGTTCAGGCCCATGAAGTTCCCCGCCATGTAGTGCCAGCCGCGCCACGTGAGGAGCGCGCTCCCGTCCGGGCTCTCCCACCAGAGCGCCTGCGGGTGCTCGAAGGGGACCTTGGAGCGCGTCTCGTTGATGCCGTTCGAGAAGTACTTGATGCCGGCGCTCCGGAGCAGGCGCGGCAGCGCCCAGGGGAAGCCGTTGACGTCGTTCTGCATGGCGCAGGCAATGTCGAACCCCTCGCGCCGCAGGCGCGCGAGCGGCCGGAAGCTCCGGAGCAGGACCTCCTCGTCGGCCAGGTCGGTCATGTTGAGGCACATGCCGGTGAGCTCGAACGACCCTTCCCGGGCCGCGGCGAGCAGCTTCGCCGCGGCCGCGGGCGGCCGGCGGTCCAGGAAGAGCTCGACGCCCCAGGTCATCTCGCAGACCCACTTGAAGCGCGCGTGCTCGGGATACCCGCGCGTCGCGTCGACGGCCGCCAGGGCCTCGTCGATGAAGCGCATGTGCTCGCGCTGGATCGCCGGCTGGTCCGCCGTGTAGCCGATGTCGGTGTGCGTGTGCTGGACGATGAAGACCTCGAGCGGTTTGACGGGCGCGAGCTCGAACGCGGTCTCGCGCACGACGGCGCCGGCCGCGATGCGGGCCGTCGCCGTCGTCCTCGCGGCGACGGACGGCACGGCCAGGGCGAACGTCGCCTTGCCGGGCTCAAGCTCGATCTCCGTGCGCGCCAGGGCGTCGCCCGCGGAGATCTCCACGGTCGCCTTCACGGGATCGGCGAGCCATTCGGTGTGCAGCCACACGATCGGCTCGGCCGCCTCGCCCGCGCGCCGCACGAACGGCACGGCCTGGAAGCGCCACGCGAGCGGATCGGGCGCCGCGCGAAGCGGAAGGACGACGCGGACGGCCCCGGCCGCGGGCCTGACGCTCCCCTGGAAGCCCCAGCCGCCGAGGCCTTCCGTGATCTGGACGTAGAGCGTGTTGGCGCCCTTCCGCAGGTCCACGGTCACGGCGTCCTGATTGCGCGTCAGGACGCGCGGGCGGCGCGTCTCGAGCACGACGGCGTCGTTGAGCCAGACCTTGCACGCGTCATCGCTCCCGAATGCCAGGACGGCCTTCTGCGCCTCGGGCGACTCGATGCCGCACGCACCGAAGGCGGCGACATGATCGCGCGGCCAGCGCGCCTCGAGGTCAACGATGCCGCCCTCGCCGGCGAGCACGAAGGCCCACGCCGCGCCGCCCGCGGCGTCGCCCTCGCAGGGCAGGCCGCCGCGGACGATCTCCGCTGTGTTGAACTCCCCGGCGCCGAAGGGGCCGGCGACGAGCCACGTGAGAATATCGCCGTCGCGGCTCGCGGGGAAGCGGCCGAACTCGGCGCCGAACGCGCTTGCACACAGGATCACGGCGAACGCGATGCGCATGGGTTCCTCCTTGCGGCGGGAAACAGGGCCCCGAGGCGCGGCGCGCCGCCGCGTTCGGGCGCTCTCTACAAGCTACGCGTCGCGGCTCGTTCGCGCAAGCGCGCTACGCCGCGCCCCGGGCCGGCGGTCCGGTCGCGGCCGGCGCCGGCCGGCCCGGCTTCTCCTTGAGGATCACGTCGCGGATGACGTAGACCGCGATCGGGACGCCGAGGAGGAGCCCCCACACGCCGAAGTAGTAGCCGCCCACGGTGAGCACGATGAGGACGACCAGCGTGTGGAGGTTGAGCACATCGCCCATGATCTTCGGGTCGAGGAGCAGGCTCTCGACGATCGTGATGACCGTGAGCGCCGCGATGAGCTTGAGCGCCAGCACGGGGCCGCCCACCTGCAGGGCGACGAGCGCGATCGGCACGCCCGAGAGCACGACGCCGACGATCGGGATGAAGCTGCAGATGAAGACCATGGTGCAGAGGAACGTGCGCTGCTCGACGCCCATGACGACGAGCGTCGTGAGAATGAGCGCCGTGTTGACGATCGCGATGAGGGCGCGCGCGACGAAGGACTGGCCGAGCAGCAGCCCGAAGCTCGCCAGGCCGGGAGCGAGCTCGTTGTACAGGCGGCGCAGCCGGCTCTGGCCGAGGCGCGCGACGCCGCGCGCGAGGCGCGGGAGGTCCCACATGATGATGAGGCTCAGGAACACGGAGAGGATCACGTCGAACGTGAACGACACGAGCGACGCGATGCCCTGCCTGAGCCACCCCAGGAGGCGGCTCAGGACCTGGCCGGCCGCCTCGTTGACGTAGTTGAAGATGCCCGCCTCGCTGAGCTTGCGGCTGGCGTCCTCGGAGAACTGGTTGATCTTCTGGGCCTCGAACTTCTGCGCGAGGGCGCGCGCGCCGGCGCGCGCCTGCTCCTCGCCGAGGAGCGTCGAGAAGTGCCGGTCGTCGAGCGCGGCCTCGAGCGCGATGAATTTCTCGTACTCGTAGGCGGCATCCCCCGGATGGCTCTTTCGGTGCGCGTTGTAGTGCTCGCGGAAGCCCTGCTCCCACTCGGGCGTCTGCTCGGCTGCGGCGGCGGCCTTCTCGCCCTCGTCCTCGGCGAACCGGTCCTGGAACGCGCGGGCGTAGGCTTCCAGGCGGTCGCGCTCCAGTCCCGCGAGCTGCTCCTTGACGATCTGGCTCTGGAGGTAGGCCGGGTAGTTCTCGCCGTAGCTGCGCTTCAGGAGGTCGAACGCGCTCTGACCCATGACGCCGATGAGCGCCGCTTCCTTGGCCGCGTCGAGCTTGGCCCGCTTGCCGTCGGGCAGGTAGAGATCCTCGGCCACCGTGCGCTCGAGCCAGGCGCGATACGCGGCCTCGTACTCGGGCGTGCTCTTGGCGGCCTCCCAGCGCTGCTGCCCGAGGCGCAGGGCCTGTTCCCTCCGGAACTCCGAGCGGAGCGCCTTGGCCTGCGCGAGGAACGCCTCGCGCGTCACCTGCTTGACATCCTGGCTCTGGCTGAAGGCCTTGAACTCGGCCTCGAACTCGCGGGTCTTCTTGAAGATGGCGTACTTCCAGCGCCCGTACAGGTCTGGAATGATCTTGTGAATGCCTCGGTCAAGGCCGAAGTCCTGGACCGTCTTCACGACGAGCTGGCCCTGGCGGATGATCTCCGGGATGATGAAGTTCCCGCCCGTGTACGAGATGGCGAAGAAGATCGCGAACGTCACCAGGACGAGCACCTTCCTGAGCCATTCCCACGTGCCGAGCGCGGGCGTGATCCGGCGAAGGATGTTGGCCGCGATGTAGGTGAGGAGAAAGGTGAGGAATATGACCGTGAAGAAGCTTCGCAGGGCGTACACGGCCAGCAGGAAAAGCCCCCATGTGAAGATCTTCATCCACGGAAGCAGGAGCAGGAAGTTCAGCCGCTCCTCGGCCAGCGTGTGTCGTTCGTCGTTGGAGGCCATACCGCGTTCTCCGGTTGCGGCCGGCGCGCCGCGCCGCGGCCGCGCGCCTTGCGCGTATTGTCCGCCTCGCGGCGGGCGATGGCAAGCGCGCGGGACGATGGCAAGCGCGGGGACAGCGCTGAAGAATCAGGGACCC
>DHGK01000375.1:6398-8434 GCA_002402755.1 Planctomycetes bacterium UBA4800 | reverse complement strand
ACGTTCGAGAATTCGGGCCGCGTGAAACCGGTGCCGTGTCCGGAGAGGCCGCCGTCGATCTCGCCCGGCGGGTTGATGCCGTCATCGAGCGGCGTGTCGTTCTCAAGGCTCAGACGGCGCAATTCGCCGATGTAGGCGGCGGCCTTCTCGAGCTGCGGCCAGACCGATTCGAGCCAGGCCTTGTCCTGCGTGAGGAGCGCGTGCCGGACGCAGGTCCAGAGGACGATGCCGTTCTCCTTGTAGTACTTCGGGCTCAGCACCTCGAAGGCGCCGCTCGGCGTCTGCTGCGAGAGGGTGTACGCGATGCCGTGGCGCGCCTCTCGGCCGGCGCCGAGCATCGCCGCTGCCTCGAGGAGGAACGCGCCGTCGACGATCCACAGCCCGCGGTAGCACGTCGGGCCGACCTGGAACACCGGCAGGCCCTGTCTGATCTCGCGGGCCTGCCAGATGTTGCGGATCGAGGAATCCACCAGCGCTTGGATGGCCGGATCCGGGACCTGCACGCGCCCGAACGGCAGGGGCGCGGTCTTCCAGTACTCCGCCGCATGATCTCGAGACGCCAGCGCCCCGGCGGCGGTCGCCGGCTCCGGCACGATCGATCCGCCGCCGCAGTACAGCACGGAAAAGACCGCGGTCCGGCCTGCGGGCACGGCCAGCGCCTCGAGCCGGATCGACCGCCGCGAGCTCACCTCGCCGGCCGGGCCGATCATGCGCCGCGAGCACGTGACCGTCTCGTGGTCGTTGATGACGATCCGCTGCTTCTCGGGCTCGAATGCGAACGACAGGACGGTGTCGACGATGAGACGCGGTTGCAACGTTCGCGCGACGGCGCCGGAATTGGTCACGCGGACGAGGATCAGGTCGTTGCGCGGCGGGCCCGCAGGCACGGCCGTCTCGAGCAGCGCGAGCGCGCGGACGTTGAGCGTGCCGGCCAGCAGGGCCTCGCCATCGGGCGGAGCGTTCGCGGCGAAGATCCAGAGACCGTTGAGAATGGTGTTCTTGTCGCCGGCCTGCGGGGCGGCATCGACCGCGATGTCGATATGGCCGTCGCCGTTGGCGTCTCGGCCCTCGAACCAGAAGGCCGCGGCTCGGTTCTTGCCGATGTCGGCCACGGTGTCCACGGTCCTGGGGTCGCCGCCCTCGATGCGCAGGATCTGGACGCGTTTTCCGGTTTCGCTCCACCAGCCTTCGCACAACGCAAGCGCCACGCGGCGCGACGACCCCGGTTCCACCGCCAGCTCGTAGCGGATGGAGCCGCCCATGTGGACGGCGATGTGCCGCAGGGACGGGTCGATCGCGGAGGGCGGCCGGGCCCAGTCTCGGAGCATGCCGCCGCCATCCGTGCGCCGCAGCGTATCGGTCGGTACGCGGGACGGCGGGAGATTGGTGACGGCGAAGGCTTCCTCCACGATCTCGAGCCCTCCCGCGGCGCGCAGCGTCCGGACGATGGGCGCGCGCGGATCGGCGAGCTCCTGCGTCTTCCAGGTCGCCGCGGCATCCGCCTCGATGCCCACGCGGGTGCCGAACTCGCGTCCGCCCCGGCCGTAGTGGTAGAGGAGCTCGCCGCTGCGGTCGACGAGCGACTTGCAGGGGTCATCCGGGAGGCAGATGGCAGTCTGCCATTCCGGAGGCGCAAAGCGGAAGTCGACGACGAGGGGTTCGGCGTCGGCCGCCCGGACCGGCAGGCTGGAGGATAGAACGACGGCGAGGGCTTTGAAGGCTGCGCTGCATCGTCTCTGCATGAGATTGCTTCTCCGTGGCCGTCCGCGCGGGCCGTGTTTGCCGGCGCCCGCGTTGCGGCTGAATTCGAGGCGGTGCGCAGGATCGTGGCCGATGGACTGCGCCGCCGAGCTAGAGTACTCGCCGGCGTCGCGGATGTCCACGGGGCGCCGCGCGCCTTGTACGCGCCCACGTACGGAGGACGGCATTCGGATACGTGTAACCGTTCACAGGGCATCCCGAACACGCGAATCTCCGCATTCAGCGTCCTTCGTGGTGCTCTTTCCGATTCACCACAGAGAAGACAGAGGGCACAG
>DHGK01000375.1:1266-6391 GCA_002402755.1 Planctomycetes bacterium UBA4800 | reverse complement strand
GTGCCTCTGTGGTTTCTTCTCCGTCAGATGACACGCGTGTGCACCCGAACACGGCGAGAAAACCGTGAACGGTTACGGATACGTTTCCTGCGAATCGGCGAGCCGCTTTGACGGCCGTCCCGGCAGACGCTACCATTGCTGCTCTGCGGCCCCTGCCGGGCTGCGGCGGCAGAGGAAAGGAGACGCGCATGCGACCCGTGATCCTGATCATTCGCGACGGCTGGGGTCTCAACCCGCGGACCGAGGGCAACGCCGTCGCCGCCGCCAGGACGCCGAACATCACGTCCTACAAGGCCGCGTACCCGTGGACGACGCTCGCGTGCGCGGGCGAGCCCGTCGGGCTTCCCGACGGGTACCAGGGCTCCTCGGAGGTCGGCCACCTCAACATGGGCGCGGGCCGCATCGTGATCCAGGAGCTCAAGCGCATCGACGACGGCCTCAGGACGGGCGAGCTCTTCCGCGTCGAGAAGTGGGGCCGCCTCGTCGCGGGCTGGAAGGCGAACAAGGGCACGCTGCACCTCCTCGGCCTGCTCCAGGACGAGGGCGTCCACGCGCACCAGGAGCACCTCTTCAAGATCATGCGCCGCGCCAGGGAGGAGAACCCCGGCGGCGCGATCGTGATCCACCCGTTTCTGGACGGCCGCGACACGCCGCCTCGCAGCACGCTTGAGTACATTGCCAAGCTCAACCTGGTCATGCACGAGGTCGGCAACTGCCGCATCGGCACGGTCATGGGCCGGTACTACGGCATGGACCGCTCGAAGAACTGGAAGCTCACCGACACGGCCTATCGCTGCCTGGTGAGCGCCGAGGGCCGCCGCGCTCCGACCGCCGAGGATGCCGTGGAGGAGTCGTACGCGCGCGACAAGACCCCGGACAACGTCGACATGTTCGACGAGTACGTGCCGCCGTACTGCATCGGCGACTTCGCCGGCATCAAGGACGGCGACTGCGTGCTCCACACGAACTACCGCCAGGACCGCGCCATCCAGCTTGCCATGGCCTTCGTCGACCCGGCCTATCCGGGAGCGCTCACGACCAGGGCGAAGGTCGCGTTCGTCGGCCTGACGCGCTACTGGGATGCGTTCACGGACTACATGATGGGGCCCATCGACGAGGGCGGCGGCATGGAGAACCTCCTCGGCGAGGTGATCGCGCGGGCCGGCCTCAACCAGCTCCGCATCGCCGAGACGCAGAAGTTCCGGCACGTGACGAGCTTCTTCAACGGCAAGTCGACGACGCCGTACCCGAACGAGGACCAGGTGGAGGTGAAGAGCCGCTTCGACCCCGCCACATTCGCGAGCCACCCGGAGATGGAGGCCTACCACGTCACCGAGGAGCTGCTCGCGCGAATCGAGCGCAAGGCCTATCACTTCATTGCCGTCAACTACGCGAACGGCGACATGGTGGGCCACACGGGCAACTTCGATGCCGCGCGCCGGGCGATCGAGGTGGTGGACGAGTGCGTGGGCAAGGTTGTCGCGCGCATGCTCGCCCTGGACGCGCACATCCTCATCACCGCCGACCACGGCAACTCCGAGGAGATGATCGACTACGAGACCGGCATGGTGAAGACGAGCCACACCCTGAACCCGGTCGAGTGCATCTACGTGGCGAGCGATTCCCCGGGCGCGACGCTCAGGGAGCGCGGCAAGCTCGCCGACATCGCGCCGACGGTCCTCTCGCTCCTCGGCCTCCCGGTGCCGAAGGAGATGACGGCCGACAACCTCATCACGGCGCCGGCGACGACGCGGGGCTGAGGCCGCCGCGTCGGCCGCGGGCGGCGCCGGCGCTCGCATACTACAATGTAATATGGTATAATACAGCGTGATAAGCCACGGGAGGTCGAGCATGGACAAGGCGACGATTTCCTTCCGGATCGACGCTGATGCGAAGCGCGCCCTGGATACGATCGCGTCCGCGCTGGATCGGGATCGCAGCTACGTGCTCAACGAGGCCGTTGCCGCGTATATCGAGGTCCAGAAGTGGCAGCTCGCCCACATTCGGGAGGGGCTGCGGCAGGCCGAGGCCGGCGAGTTCGCCACGGACGCGGAGGTCGCCGGGGCCGCCAAGAAGTGGCGCACGTGAGAGTCTTCTGGACGCGCATCGCCCTCGCCGACATGGCGGCGGCGTACGATTTCGTTGCGGCGGACGAACCTGCCGCGGCGAAGAAGATCATGCGGCGGATCGACGACGCGATCGGCGTGCTGCGCCGTTTTCCGGACATGGGCCGGCCCGGGCGAATCAAAGGCACGCGCGAAGTCGTGGTTGCGGGGACGCCCTTCGTGGTTCCGTATCGTGTGCGGGAGAACCGAGTCGAGGTCCTGGCCGTTCTGCACGGCTCGCGGCGCTGGCCGCAGCAACCTCGGCACCGCGTATGCCGCGCTGGGCCGCCGCGCGGATGCGGAGCGGCTGTTCAGGGAGGCGATCGAACTGCGGCCGAATCACGCCCGCGCGCATTTCAATCTCGCCGCGCTGGTTGTCAAGGACGGTAGGGCCGAGGAGGCGCTCGGCGAGCTGCGGCGGGCGCTCGAGTCCGACCCCGACTTCGCGGAAGCGCACGATGCGCTCGGGCGGCTCCTCCTCCTGCGGGGCGAGCGGCAGGCGGCCGCGTTCCACCTGCGCGCCGCCGCGCGCCTGAACCCCTCGCTGGGGAAACCCGGGGAATCCGGGGACAGTCAGTGATTTGTCGTTTACGCACGGGTGCCCATAGTCTCATCCAGTAGACAAATCAGTGACTGTCCCCGGGTCCTCCCCCCCGGATTCACCCGCACGGACGCGGCGCGCCACATGGCGCCGGCCCGTGTGCGAAGAGATACGAGAGCATGTAGATCGCATCGGCTATGTCGACTCGGGCGTCGCCGTTGACGTTGATGACGTTCGGGCAGGGCGCCTCCACGTCCGCGAAAAGGTGGGACAAGACGGCAATGGCGTCCGCAACGTCGACCGTGCCGTCGCCGTTCGCATCGCCCGAGGCCTTGGCGCCCGTATCCGTTCCGAAGAGAATCTGTGACTCGCCGTCCCCTTCGGCGACCGCGACGACGTCGATGGCGCCGTCTTCGTTCATATCGCCGAGCGCGTGCACGATGAGGAGATTCTCGATCGCCGGCGAGAACACCTCCCCGGCCGTGAACGCGATGGGCGCATCGGGCGTCGGCGCGAGGCCGCAGAGGACGCGAATCTCCGTCGCGCCGGCCTCGGTCTCGGCAAGCGCGACGATATCCGGCAATCCGTCGCGGCTCATGTCGGCAAGCTCGACATACCGCCCGCGGCCGGCGAGCGCGATCTCCACGGCCGCCTGGGCAGGCAGGCCGGCGCCCCGGTCGACGTGCGCCCCCGAGTACACGCTCACTCCGTATCCGGTGCATGCAACCAGATCGGCACGACCGTCGCGGTCGAAGTCATCGGCACGGAATCGATGCACACCGGCAGGGGCGCCCTGGAAGAGCAGCGGGGAAACTACCATTCCGCCGAATGTGCCATCGCCGTTCCCGAAAAGCAGCACGGCATTGCTGCTGTTGCCGCTGGCTATGTCGAGCTGTCCATCGCCGTCGTAGTCTCCGAGCGCAAGCGCAAGCGTCGCCTGAGGCAGCCCGGCGTGCGTGAGGCTGCGGAACGTGCGATCGCCGTTATTCAGGACGATCGAGAGCGCCGGCGCTGCCCCCGATCCCACGACGATGTCGCGCGTCCCGTTGCCATCGAGGTCGCCGCAGGCCATGTGCCACGAGTTCTGCACCGTGGGAATAGACACGTCAGGCTCGAAGAACTCGTCCCCCGGGAGCTCGTGCTCGCGTCCGAAGAGGACATGGATTTCCTTCGACCCGAGGCTCACGAGCGCCATGTCGGCATGCCCGTCGCGGTCGAAGTCCTCGACGAGGGCATCGGACACGACGCCAACGTCCGGCGCGAGCAGCCTCGGAAAACCGCCGTTGCCATCGCCCAGCAGGACACGCGTGCCCGTGATCAGATCGAGATTCCCGTCGCCATCGATATCGGCCGCGACACACATGCCGAAGTTCCACCCGACGTTGAAGGCCTCCCCGGGAAGGAAGGAGCCGGGGCACGCGGCCATGGCGGCGCTTACGCACGCCAGCAACGCCCCGGCGGCCGTGTCGCACCAATGAAGCATGCCGCCGTCCTTCATGGCGCCTCCTGCAAGGCCCTCGACATCCAATTATATGGGTCTGGGGCGAGGGGTCAATGTTCCTCGCGGTGGAGGGGCGCCGGCACAAGGTCGGGCTCGCGCGGCCGATCGTGATCGACGATGGCACGACGTTTCCTGAATATGTCTTGTACTCCGTCATTTTGCATTGTATACTGGCGGTGGCAACCGCTGGCGGAGGCAGCCATGCAGACACGGGTGACGCGCCGGGGCCAGACCGTCGTTCCGGCGGCGATTCGCAAGCGTTACTCCATTCACGACGGCGATAATCTCGTCTGGATTGACGAGGGCCGTGCGATCAAGGTCGTGCCGGTGCCCGCGGACCCCATAGCGGCGCTGCACGGCCGCGGCAAGGGGCAGGGCTTGACGCGGAAACTGCTCCTGCAGCGCGCCCGAGACCGGAGAAGAGAGCGTGGCCGATAGGGCGTTTCTCCTGGACACGTCCGCGCTGCTCGCGTTCATCGAGAAGGAGCCTGGCGCGGACCGCGTCCTCGCAATCCTGCGCCGGGAAGATGTCATCATCCCCTGGACCGCGCTTCTGGAGGTCGCCTACATCACGCAGCAGGAGCAGGGGGAGGCCGAGGCGCTCGTGCGTTACGCGCTCTTGAACCGGCTGGGCGCCCGGGTGATCTGGGATGCCGACGAGCCCGCCGTGCTGACCGCGGCCCGCCTGAAAGCGGCGCATCGTCTCTCCTTGGCCGATGCGATCACCGCGGCGTTCGCCATTCGTCACCGCGCCACCCTGGTCCACAAGGACCCCGAGTACGATTGCCTGCGCGGTGACGTGGACATGGAGGCCCTGCCGTACAAGAGGAAGTCGAGAGCATAGCCGCTCGGATCCCGGCGGCGGCCGCCGGCGCCGGCCTACGCCTCGAACTCCGCCGCGAGGAACGTGTGGTCGGAGGGCTTGGGGCCGAGGCGCGGCGCCAGGTCGACGTACGCGGCGCCGCACTTCGCGGCCAG
>DHGK01000375.1:0-1157 GCA_002402755.1 Planctomycetes bacterium UBA4800 | reverse complement strand
TGCTCCGCGGCGTTGTGGATGTCCATCGCCTCGGGGGCGACGTTCAGGTCGCCGAGCCAGACGAGCGGAGTCCGGGGCGTGAAGTGCCGCGAGAAGTACTCCTTGAGCCGCGCGAACCATTCGATCTTGTAGCGGTACATCGCGTGCTCGATGTCGCGCCCCTGCGGGACGTAGGTGTTGACGATGTGGACCTTGCCGATCTCGGCGTGCACGAGGCGCGTCTCGTCGGCCGGCCCGCCGTCGTCCAGGCCGAAGCGCACCTCCGCCGGCGCACTCCTCGCGATGAGCGCGACGCCGTTGTACGCCTTCTCCCCGCGGTAGACGACCGCGTAGCCCGCGGCCTCGATCGCCTCCTTCGGGAAGCACTCGTCGGCCGTCTTCGTCTCCTGCACGCAGAGGACATCGGGGGCGTGCGCGGCGAGCCACGCCGTCACGACATCGATGCGCGAGCGGATCGAGTTGGCGTTGAACGTTGCAATCTTCATGCGGGTCTGCTCCACTGTTCGGAGCCGCGAGACGCCTCGGCCCGGCGGCCCGGGCACTCAGTGTACCTGCAGGCGCGCGCGGCTTCAACGAGACGAGAAGCGCATGGCCCCGCCCCGCATCCACATCGTGCTGCCCGCGTACAACGCCGCCGCGACGATCGGCCGGGCGCTCGCCAGCCTCGCCGCCCAGACGTTCGAGGACTGGGAGTGCCTGGTCGTCGACGACGGATCGACCGATGCCACGGGCGGCCTGTGCGCGGAATGGGCCGGCCGCGATCCGCGCATGCGTATCCTCACAGCGCCGCACGGCGGCATCGTGTGCGCCCTGAACGCGGGATTCCGCGAGGCGCGCGCCCCGCTCCTCGCGCGCATGGATGCCGACGACGAGTCCCTGCCGGACAGGCTGGCGCGGCAGGTCGAGTTCCTCGACGCGCACCCTGACATCGGGGTCGCGGGCTGCCTGGTCGAGCACGTGCCCGCGCACGGCGCGCAGGAGGGCTTCGCCGTCTACGTCGAGTGGACGAACGGCCTGCGGACGCCGGAAGACCACGCCCTGAACCGCTTCGTCGAGTCGCCGCTCGTCCACCCGACGGCCGTGTGGCGGCGCGACTGCGCGCCCGAGGCCGCCGTCTACCGCGAATCGCCGTGCTGGCCCGAGGACTACGATCTCTG
>DHGK01000397.1 GCA_002402755.1 Planctomycetes bacterium UBA4800 | reverse complement strand
TCGAACCCGCACGGCCTTGCGACCACCAGATTTTGAGTCTGGCGCGTATGCCAGTTCCGCCACTCTGGCGCGTTCAGTCGGTTGTAGCCTTCCGCGCCGCCTTCGTCAAGGCGCACCCCGGCCGCGCCTCACCTGCTCACGACTTTGGGTGCGCGCCACGGGCGCGCGGCGCGCGGCTTGCCGAGGATCTCGCTCCACACGATCAGCGCCCCGAAATCTTCTGTGCCCCCGGCCGAGACAATCGGCAGGCGCCCGCCACGCGGGCGCCGCGCCGCGTCCCCCCCCGGCGCTCTGCCGGCGGCGCCTTGCGCACGCATGCCGGCTCCCGCCGCCGCACGCGCTTGCGTCTCGACCGCGGTCGCTTGCGCGCGCGTATCGGCCGACATCGAAGACTGCGCGACGCGCTCGGGCCGCCGCAGCCCCGGCGTCGGCGCCGGCGCCGGCACGGGGCGCCGCGTTGCCGCGGGGCGCCGCGCCGGCGCGGCAACCGGCACGGGCTTTCGCTGCGGCTTCGGCGCCTCCCGCACGGTCGGCTCCCTGCCCTGGGCGAGGTCCTCGAGCTGCTTCAGGAACCCGCGCAGATCCCTGGCCGGCTCGCCCTCGCCGCCGCCCTCGGGCCTCCGCGGCGGCGGCGCCTGCGCCTTCCCCCGGTCCAGCACCTTCTTCAGCAACGGCGCAACCACCATCGTGAAGACGACGAGGAGGGCGACTACCGTCTTTATGGTCTCATCCACTGGTCGTGTCTCCGGCCTCGCCCGGACGGCGGCCGATGCTCTCGCGCATGGCCGTATCGGCCTGGATATTCCGCAGGTTGTAGTAGTCGATCACGCCGAGGTTGCCGCTCCTGAACGCATCGGCGATCGCCTTCGGGATCTCGGCCTCGGCGAGAATGACCTTGGCCCGGTTCTCCTGCGCGAGGGCGTGCATCTCCTGCTCCCTGGCGACGGCCATCGCCCGGCGCTCTTCGGCCTTGGCCTGCGCGATGCGCTTGTCGGCCTCGGCCTGCTCGGCCTGCAGCTTGGCGCCGATGTTCTCGCCGACGTCGACGTCGGCCGTGTCGATCGACAGGATCTCGTACGCCGTGCCGGCATCGAGGCCCTTCTCGAGCACGCGCTTGGAGATCTGGTCGGGGTTCTCGAGAATCTCCTTGTGCGTCTGCGCCGAGCCGATCGTCGTGACGATGCCCTCGCCGACGCGCGCCACGATCGTGTCCTCCGTGGCGCCGCCGACCAGTTGGTCGAGGTTCGTGCGCACGGTCACCCGCGCGCGCGCCTTGAGCTGGATGCCGTCCTTGGACACGGCATCGATCGTCGACCTGCCGACCTCGGGGTTCGGGCAGTCGATCACCTTCGGGAGCACGCTCGTCCGCACGGCATCGAGCACATCGCGTCCCGCAAGATCGATCGCCGCCGCGCGCTCGAAGTTGAGCGGGATCGCCGCCTTGTTCGCGGCAACGAGCGCCTGGACGACGTTCCGCACGTTGCCCCGCGCCAGGTAGTGCGCCTCGAGCTTGTCGACGTTCACCTGCACGCCGGCCTTCGTCCCCATGATCAGGGATTCGATGATGACGCGCGGATTGACCTTCCTGAGCCACATGCCCACGAACGCCGTCAGCGGCACGCGGCACTTGCTCGACCAGGCCTGGAGCCAGAGATTGCCGAAGTTCAGGACCAGAATCAGGATGAACAGGGCGACGAGGATGAGCACGACCGCGATCGCGATCGTCAGCGGACTGGTCTCCGCCAGCATCGGCCACAACATCAACTGCTGCATGACACCTCCTTTGTGTTACTCGCGCGCGCGCGCGCCGTCGTCCGCGGCGACCCTCGTCACCACGATGCGATTGCCGCTCACGTCGACGATCCGGACTCTCTCGCCTTTACCGACATACTGCCCGTCGTTGACCACCTGCAGGCGCCTACCGTTGACCATCGCGAACCCCGACGGCCGCAGGATCGTGAGGGTCTCGCCTTCCTTGCCGATGAGCTCCGCCAAGGCGACCTCGGTCGATGCGCCGTCGGCGCCCTCCAGCGTGGCGGACATCGTCACGCGCGACGCCCAGAACTTCACGATCGCCAGGATGTACGCGATCGTGCCGAGAATCACCAGCACGCCCACCCAGACATTGGCGTGGATGATCTCCCAGATCCCGTACAGGGTGCACAGCGCGCCCACGATGCCGAGCACCCCCGCCGACGGGATGAAGAGCTCCAGGAACAGGACCCCGAGCCCGATCACGTACACCAGAATGCCAAGCCAGGGAATGTCACTCATTGTCGCTCGCGCCGCCCGTGCGCTTGTGCTCCCGCACCACGGTCATGGGCCCGACCTTCTTGACGACGATCACCGGCGTTCCGGCCACGATGATCTCCGACTCCGCCACCACATCGAGCAGCTTGCCGCCGATGCGCGCCTTGCCCGCCGGCCTGAGCATCGTTTCGGCCGTGCCAATGCCGCCGATCGGCCACTCCGACGCGCCTTTGCCTCGGCCGCCCGAGCGCGCGTCGCCCTCGGACGTGGCCGCGATCTCGGCGCCGTGAATCAGGCCGACGCGCGCGACGAACCGGTTCTTGAGCAGCACCCTCCCGAGGACCACCACCCCCGCGCCGGCGCCCAGGCCGCCCAGCAGCGTCGTGATGGTGCCGTTCAAGAGCGCGTTCATGTCGAGCGGCTCCGAGGGCTCGTTCTTGACCATGGCGAGCACGAGGCTCACGAGAATGCACACGACGCCCAGGATCCCCGCGACGCCGAATCCCGGCAGGACGAGGATCTCGAGCGCCACGAGCGTGCATCCTACGATGAAAAGCCCGAGTTCCCAATAGTCGACGTGGCCGGTGTGAAGCCCCGTCCCGAAGAGCACGCCGAAGCACACGAGGCTCGCCAGGCCGGCGATGCCGATGCCCGGCGTCTGGAACTCGAGAAACAGGCACAGGAGCCCGATGAGAATCAGCAGAAACCGCATGACCGGCTTCTGGCAGAACTCGGCGAAGGCCGTGCCCGCCGCGCCGCCGCCGAACACGCGGCTCCCGCCCAGGTCCTTGATCTCCTCGCCCTTGAGCGCGACGAGGTTCATCTTCAGCAGGAGATCGCTGCGCCCGTCGGGGCGGTACGTCACGAAGCCGTGGTGGGACGCGATCGTGTACTGAAACGTGTTCGAAGGATCGAGGATGAGAGGCTCGTTCGGCGTGCAGAGCTCCTTCTCCTCGACGACCTTGGCGCGCACGGCCTCGGCCAATCCCTCGAAGCCCGCCCGCGTGAGGAGGAGCCACTGATCGGGCGCGGACACGTGATAGGCCGCGAGCCCCTCGCGCCGGTCGAGCATGCGCTTTGCCAGGACCGGCGAGCGGCCGAAGGCCTCGGCCCACGCGCGCACCTTGTCGCCGCTCTCCTCATTCAAGCCAAGCGCATCGAGCGCGCCGATGCGCGCGCCCGGCCCCAGCGCGATCTCCTTGCACGCGCAGGCGATCAGCGTCGACGGCCCCGTCTCCGAGCCGCCGAGGATGAAGGCCACCGTGATGATGCCCCGCGCCCTGAGCTCGAAGAGCCCCTCGCCGAGCGCCATGAGGCTCTTGACATCGCCGCCCTTGAGCGCGAGCTCGACCACGACGTGCCTGAGCGCGCCGCCCGCCTCGGCCTCCTTGATGCCGTCGAGCGTGCGCCCGACGGCGCCCGCATCGAGCGTTCCCGACAGTGGCGCCACGACGAGCCGCGGCGGCGCCGCCGACACCGCTCCCGCCAGGACGGCGGCAAGCGCGAGAGAACCGACTTTCCTTCGCACGACGATTGACTGCACTTCCTGTTCCTCCGGGGGCATTGTGGCCTCACTCTCGCGCGATGTCAACGCCTGAAGACGACTTTGCTTGTGGGAATTACGGCCGCGACGACCGCCACAATGACACCCATGGAGGCGCCAGAGCTCCGCCATTCATGAGCCGCGGCTGCCATTCTGGCGTCTCGTTCTCCTCTGAAAAAGTACCCGGACTCGTAATTCATTTGGTAATCGTATCTTATGTTTCGGCATGAGGTTTGCTTACGTTAAGTCGAGCAGCGCCGCCTTCACGGCGCGGGAGAAATCAATGGATGCACGACACCTGACGACCAAGGCCCAGGAGGCCCTGAACGACGCCCAGGCGCTCGCCATAAGGCAAGGCCACCCGAGCCTGAACAGCGAGCATCTCGTCGTCTGCCTCATAAACCAAAAGGACGGCATCGTACCGCGCGTGCTGGAGAAGCTCGGGGCCCGCCCCGCCGATATCGCCGCGCAGATCGACGAGAAGATCCTCTCGCGCCTGCCGAAGGTGAAGGGCGCGGCCTCGCGCATCGATCCGTCCGCCGAGATCACGCGCACCCTCGTCATGGCCGAGGAAGAGGCCAAGCGCATGGGCGACGCCTACGTCTCGACCGAGCACCTTCTCCTCGCGTTCCTCGGCGAGGTCAGGACGGGCGCCCTGGCCAAGCTGCTTCTCAACTTCGGCGTCACGGCCGAGTCGTTCCGCCAGGGCCTCGACGAGGTCCGCGGCGGACAGCGCGTGTCCGGCGACAACCCCGAGGCCTCGCTCCAGGCCCTCGATAAGTACGGCTTCGACCTCGTGGCGCTGGCCCGCGACGGCAAGCTGGAGCCCGTCATCGGCCGCGATGCCGAGATCCGCCGCACGATCCGCGTGCTCTCGCGCAAGACCAAGAACAACCCGGTTCTGATCGGCGAGCCCGGCGTCGGCAAGACGGCCATCG
>DHGK01000284.1 GCA_002402755.1 Planctomycetes bacterium UBA4800 | reverse complement strand
CGCCGCGGGTCTGCCAGGACCCCACGATGCGCGTCCGCGGGGCCGCGGCGGCGAACAGCGCGCAGCTCCCGGAGTTCTGCGTGAGCCGCGCGGGCAGGCCTTCCAGCGCGCCGGGCGCGAACGCGATCGCGTGAAGCGTCTCGGCGTTCTCCTTGCGCCAGCCGGTCACGCGGATGCCGAGGATGTCGGCGAGCGGCGCGGGCGCCTGGTAGAAGGCCATGCATGCCCCCCCGCGGGCGGCGAAGCGCGCGAGGGGCTCGACCGCGGCGGGCGGCAGGCCCGGGTTGTACGGGAATACGACCAGGCGCGCGGCCGCAAGGAGCGCATCGTCAAGCTGCGTGTCGGCCACGAGCCCCGCCGGCAAGCCCGCGCCGTCGAACGCCCGGCAGGTGTCGCGGGCGGCGCGATCCATGAGCGAAGTTTCGGCCGGCGGCGCGGCGGCCCGGCTCGCGGGGCTCACGACGAGGATGTCCGGCGCCACCGCGTCCAGGCGGAAGACCCTGAGCACGGCGTCGGACGCGGCGCCCTTCCACGGCGCGATCCGTATCGCCGTGACGCGCGACCACGGACCCGGCGCATGGGCGGGGTCATCGGGCTTGAAATGGAGGCGCGGGATGCGGGCCGTGGAGCGTCCCTTCCGGACCGGAACCTGCGCCGCGTGCCAGCCCGGCGGGCTCTGGAGATAGAGCGTGATCGACGCCACGGCGGCCGGGTTCTCGACCTCGAAGTCCAGCTCGATCCAGCCGGCCCGGGCCAGGTCGAAGGCGCCGCGCCGGTCCCAGCAGCCGCGGGTGGCGAGCCTGGAGAACGGAAGGGGGAAGACGGCCGCCGTGCGGTCGCCGCGGCGCTCCATGCTGGGCGCGGGGACGCCCTTGGGCGCCTTCCACGCGGCGCGGATGTCGGGCGTCGTCGCGTAGGCGAACGCGTCGAGCGGGATGCGCGTGTCGCCGCGCGCCGCGGCGGCGCAGCAGAGCATCGCCGGCAAGAGTCTCCGCATCATGGTTCGCGCTCCGGATCCGCACTGCATGGATGGTACGCCGGGGACGCGCCGGCGGCAACGAGCGGCCGCGCGCGGGCGGGGATGGCCGCCAGGTGCTAAAATAGCCGGCGTATGGCCATCGCGATCCGCTGCCAGGGGCTCTGCAAGCGCTACGACGACAACGTATGCGCCGTCAACGGCCTCGATCTGGAGGTGTACGCGGGCGAGTGCTTCGGCCTGCTCGGCCCGAACGGCGCGGGGAAGACGACGACGATCGAGATCCTCGAGGGCCTGCGCGAGCCGACCGCGGGCGCGGTCGAGGTCCTCGGCAGGCGCTGGGGCCGCCACGCCCGTGCGCTCAGGGAGGCGCTCGGCATCTCGCTCCAGGAGACCAAGCTCCCGGACAAGCTCACGGTGGGGGAGGTGCTGCGGCTCTTCCGCAGCTTCTACGCGCGGGGCGCGGACGTCGGGGCCCTGCTCGCGCGCATCGAGCTGACCGAGAAGGCCGACACGTGGGTGAGCAAGCTCTCGGGCGGACAGCGCCAGCGCCTGGCCGTAGCGTGCGCGCTGGTCGGCGACCCCGAACTGCTCTTCCTGGACGAGCCCACGACGGGCCTCGATCCCCAGTCGCGGCGGCAGCTCTGGGACATCATCCGCGGCTTCAAGGAGGGCGGCGGGACCGTGCTCCTGACCACACACTACATGGACGAGGCGGAGCGGCTCTGCGACCGCGTCGCGGTCATCGACGGCGGCCGCGTGATCGCGCTCGGCACGCCCGCCGAGCTCATCGCGACCCTGGGCGGCGAGCACATCGTCGAGTTCGATGTCGAAGCCGAGGAGGAGGGCCGGCTCGATGCGGCGCTGCTCGCGGGCGTGCGCTCGGTCAGCGGCGTGCGGCGGGAGAACGGCGGCTGGAGCCTGCAGGTGCGCGAGCCGCACGCGGCCCTGCCCGACCTGATCGCGCATCTCCAGTCGGCGGGCCGGCGCCTCGCGCGGCTCACGATACGGCACGCGAGCCTCGAGGACGTGTTCGTCACGCTGACGGGAAGGCGCCTGCGCGATGGGTAGGCGGCGCGCGTTCGGGCAGCTCCTCCTGTGGCGGCTCGCCGAGTTCAGGCGCGAGCCCGAGGTCATCTTCTGGGTGTTCGTGTTTCCCCTGCTCCTCGCCATCGGGCTCGGGATCGCCTTCCGCGATCGGGCGCCCGAGAAGCTCCCCGTGGCGGTGCTCGAGGGGGCGGGCGCGGCGGAGATGGCGGCGGCGCTGGCCGCGGCGCCGCAGGTGGCGTGCGAGATCATGGACGAGGCGCGGGCGGCGCGCGCGCTGCGCCTCGGCAAGGTCGTGCTGCTCGCGGCGCCGGGCGATCCGATCCGGTACCGCTTCGATCCGGCCCGTCCCGAGAGCGTGCTGGCGCGCGCGGCCGTGGATGCGGCCCTGCAACGCGCGGCCGGACGGCAGGACCCGGCGGCCACGCGCGACGATGCGATATCGGAGCCCGGCGGCCGATACATCGACTTCCTGATACCGGGGCTCCTGGGCATGAACCTCATGGGCGGCGGCATGTGGGGCGTGGGCTACATGATCGTCGAGATGCGCATTCGCAAGCTGCTCAAGCGCCTCATGGCGACGCCCATGCGCAGGACCGATTTCCTGCTGGCGATCGTCGCGAGCCGCCTGATCTTCATGCTGGCGGAGACGGCCGTGCTGCTTGTCTGCGGCCGCTGGCTCTTCGGCGTCGAGATCCAGGGCTCGGCCGCCGGCATCGTGTTCGTCGGCCTCCTGGGCTCGCTGTGCTTCTCGGGGCTCGGGCTGCTGACGGCGAGCCGCGCCCGGAAGATCGAGACGATCTCGGGCCTGATCAACTTCGTGATGCTGCCCATGTACGTGCTCTCGGGGGTGTTCTTCTCGGCGGAACGGTTTCCGGCGGCGTTCCAGCCGTACATCCAGGCGCTGCCCCTGACGGCGCTCAACGATGCCCTCAGGGCCGTGATCCTGGAGGGCGCGACCCTGGCGAGCCAGTGGGGCGAGCTGTGCATCATGGGCGCGTGGGGCGGGGTCGCGTTCGCGCTCGCGCTCAGGTGGTTCCGCTGGAGCTGAGTACGTAGCGGCCCAACCGTTCACGGGGTTCTCTCCGTGTAGCCGTTCACGGTTTTCTCGCCGTGTTCGGGTCCACAACCAGGTCTCATGTGACGGAAAAGAAACCACAGAGGCA
>DHGK01000127.1 GCA_002402755.1 Planctomycetes bacterium UBA4800 | reverse complement strand
GCGGAGATTCGCGTGTTCGGGATGCCCCGTGAACGGTTACCAGTGCCCGTCGTGAGCGCGCTCGCCGCGCCCGGCCGGTCCCGGGCCCGCGCACGCCGCGCGGGGCCCGGGATCGTCACGCCGCGAATTCCCTCCGCATGGGGGCGGGCGGTATGCGCGCCCCCGCGCGGTACTTGCTCACCGTGCGGCGCGAGATATTGAATCCCTGGACGCGGAGCTTCGCGGCGATGTCGCCGTCGGAGAGCGGTTCCTGCTTGTCCTCCCGCGCGATCATGGCGGCAATGCGCTCCTTGAGCGACCGCTTCGAGGCGGGCTCGCCTTCGCCGCGCTCGACGCCGCCCTCGAAGAAGGAGCGCAGGGGGAACATGCCCCACGGCGTGTCGATGTGCTTCCCCTTGATGGCGCGGCTCACCGTGGAGATGTGCACGCCCACGGCCTCCGCCACCGTCCGCATGTTGAGCGGGCGGAGGCTGCCCGGGCCCTCGGCCATGAAGCCCTGCTGGAACTCGAGCACCGTCTCGGCGATGTGCTGGAGCGTCCTGCGGCGGCCGTCGATGGCCTGGATGAGCCACTGCGCCGACTCGAGCTTCTTGCGGAGATACCGGGTGACCTCGGGGGCCAGGTCCTCGCGGGCGAGCAGCTCGCGGCACTGCTCGCTGAGCTGGAGGCGCGGCACGCCCTCATCGACGACGCGCACGCGGTAGCCGTGCGTGCCCTCCTCGACCACGACGTCGGGCGCGATCGTGCGCGCGCTCTCGCTCGCGAACGGCGCGCCGGGGTGGACCGCGCAGCGCCTGATGTGCGCGACCGCCTCCTTCACCTCGGCCAGCGTCGCGCCGGCGGCCTCCGCGATCTGCGGCAGGCGGTTGTGGAGAAGCGGGCCGAAGTGCTCGCGCAGGATGCGCTCGCTCAGCGGCCGGCGTTCCTTCCAGCGCCGGCACTGGAGCAGCAGGCAGTCCAGGAGATCCTCCGCGCCCACGCCGGCCGGATCGAGGGTGCGCACGACATCGAGCGCCGTGTCGAAGTGCTCGCGAAGATAGAACGGACACTGCGCGCGCAGCTCCTCCGCGGGCGCCACAAGGTAGCCGCGCCAGTCGAGATTGCCGATCAGCTCCTCGGCCGCCGCCCGAACGCCCGGCGCGAGCTCCAGCAGCCGGAGCTGCTCCTCGAGGTGCGCCGCCAGGCCGCCCGCGGGCGCCGCCACGCCGGCGAAATAATCATCGCCGTCATCCGCGTCCGGCCGCCTGCCGCCGGTCCTGTCCTGAAACGGCTGGAAGAGGCGCAGCCTGCCCGCGAGCACATCGCCCCGCAGCGCCGCCGCGGTCGCGTCGGCGGCCTCGGGCGCGAGCTCGAGCGCGGGATTCTCCTCCAGCTCGCGCTCGATCTGGAGCTCGAGCTCCGTGGCGGTCAAGGGCAGCATGCGCATCGAGACCATCAGCTTCGGGCTCAACGTCTGCTGCTGGGCGAGTTTCGGAAGAAGCTCAAGTTTCATGAACACGTTCCTCAGGCCGTTCCCCGCGGCGCGAGTGTCGGTGGGTCCTTGTCGGCGGGCCGGGCGCTGCATGCCCGGCCGTGGAACTATAGCATGCGGTTTCCGGAACGTCAAATTTACCGGAAGACCGCGCCCCGGCGCGGCGGGAAGGGATCCGGGCGCTCCGGATTTGACAGGGCGCCCCCGGCGGGGTACCTTCCTCTGAAGGGAAGCGAAGGCAGTGCGCAAAGAACGCGTCTTTCTCCGCCGGAGCAAGCGGCAGAAATTCGGGGAGCTTCTGCTCACCAACGGGAGCATCACGCCCGAGCAGCTCAATGATACGCTCAAGCTGCAGGAGGAGGCCGGCGGCCTCCTGGGCGACATCCTGCTGGAGAAGGGATACATCACCGAGACGGAGATCGTCCGAGTGCTCAGCACGCAGTACGGTCTGCCGGTCCTGCGCAGCAAGGACTACGAGGTCGACAAGAACCTCCTCGCGGGATTCTCCGCCGAGTTCCTCTACCGCAACATTCTCGTGCCGTTCGACCGCATCGGCGACCTGATCCTGGTACTGGTGTGCGACCTGCCGAGCGACGATGTGATCTCGACGATCGAGAAGGACAATCACGTGGTCGTCTTCTACGTCTCGTCCCAGTCCGACATCCAGTCGGCGCTCATGCGCTACAAGCCGGTGTCGGACGAGGAACGGCGGCTGTACCTCTCGCTGCGCCGGGGGTTCAGGAAGGGGCTTGCCCTCGCGGTGCCGCCGTCCGAATCCGACGAGCTGGAGGTGACGGTCGCGATGAGCGAGTCCGCCGACCAGAATCTGTCGCAGACGTGGAACACGACCACATCGTTCGATCGCTCGCAGGCGCTCGCGGATTCCGAGCTGCTGTCGGAATCGGAGGCGCTGCGCGAGACCGACGACATGCTGGCGGAGAGCGCGCCGGGCGCGCCGCGCGGGCCGGCGAAGCGCCCCTCCTCCGCGACCGCGGCCGAGACCGATCTGCTCGCCGGGCTGGACAAGTCCTGGGAGAGCATATTCGACGCGGCCGAGGAGAACCTGAAGAAGGAGCCGCCCAAGTAGGGGCGTGCTCACACCCCCGTGTGCCCGAATCCGCCTTCGCCGCGCGGCGTCGGCGGCAGCTCGGCCACCAGCTCGATCGCCGCGCGGGCGACCGGCGCCACGACGAGCTGGGCGATGCGCATCCCCGGCTCCACGCGGAACGGCGCGCCGCCGATGTTCGCGAGCAGGATCTTGATCTCGCCGCGATAGTCCGCGTCGATCGTGCCGGGCGTGTTGGCGACCGTGATGCCGTGCGACAGGGCCAGCCCCGACCGGGGGCGCACCTGGGCCTCGTACCCCGGGGGCACCGCGATCTTGAGCCCCGTCGGCACGAGCGCGATCGCGCCGGGCGCGATCGTGAGCGGGGCGGCCAGGTAGGCGTGCAGATCCATTCCCGATGCGTGGTCGGAGCGGTAGGACGGCGTCGGCACGTCGGGCGCCATCTTCGTCATGCGCACGGTGACCGGCATCACGCGGTGCTCCTCTCGTCCGTGCCGCGGTCCCGGCGCGCGGCGCCCTGCACGTGCATCGACCGCGCCACGGCGGGCAGAATGCCCCCGTGGCGGTAGTACTCGACCTCGCGCGGCGTGTCCAGGCGCACGAGCGCCTCGAAGCGTTTCTGCGCGCCCGTCGCATCCGCGGCGCGGACCGTCACGCGCCGTCCCGGCGCGAGCCCCGCCGCGATTCCCTCGATGGCGTAGGTCTCCGCGCCCGTCAAGCCGCGCGCGGCGCGGCCCTCCCCCGGCAGGAAGGTGAGCGGCAGGATGCCCATGCCGAGCAGGTTGCTGCGGTGAATGCGCTCGAAGCTCTCGGCGATGACCGCCCGGACGCCGAGGAGCGCCGGGCCCTTCGCCGCCCAGTCGCGGCTGCTGCCCGTGCCGTACTCCCTGCCGGCGATGACGATGAGGGGCGTGCCCTCGGCCGCGTAGCGCGCGGCGGCCTCGTACATGCTCATGCGCTCGCCGCTCGGCGTGTGGACGGTCACGCCGCCCTCGGTCCCCGGCGCGAGCAGGTTCGCGAGCCGGATGTTCGCGAACGTGGCGCGCATCATGACCTCGTGGTTGCCGCGGCGGGAGCCCAGGGAGTTGAAATCCGCGGGCGCGACGCCGCGCGCCGCGAGGTAGGCCGCCGCGGGGCCGCCCTCGGGAATCGACCCGGCCGGCGAGATGTGGTCCGTCGTCACCGAGTCGCCCAGGAGCGCCAGCACGCGCGCCCCGAGAATGTCGCGGAGCGGCGCCGGCCGAGGCGCCAGCCCGTCGAGGAACGGCGGCGGCACGATGTAGGTCGAGGCCGGATCCCACCGGTAGGCGGCGCCCGCGGGGGCGGCGAGCGACGACCAGGCTGCATCGCCCTCGCACACCGACGCGTAGCGCGCGCGGAACATGTCCGGCGTCACGGCGGCCATGGCGGCGTCGATTTCGGCCGGCGCCGGCCACAGATCCGCGAGCATCACGGGCGCCCCGTGCTCGTCCGCGCCGAGCGGCGCCGCGGCCAGGTCCGCATCGATGCGGCCCGCGAGCGCGTACGCGACGACGAGCGGCGGGGAGGCCAGGTAGTTGGCCTTGACCGCCGGGTGGATTCTCCCCTCGAAGTTGCGGTTGCCGCTCAGGACGGCCGCGCCCACCAGGCCCCCGCTCGCGAGCGCCTCGCTGACCGGCGGCGGCAGCGGGCCGCTGTTGCCGATGCAGGTCGTGCAGCCGTAGCCCACGAGGTGGAAGCCCTGCGCCTCGAGTGCCTCCATGAGGCCCGCCTTCCTGAGGTAGTCGGTCACGACGCGCGAGCCCGGCGCGAAGCTCGTCTTCACCCACGGCTTCACGCGGATGCCGCGCGCGAGCGCCTTCTTGGCCAGGAGTCCCGCGCCGAGCATGAGGGCCGGGCTGGACGTGTTCGTGCAGCTCGTGATGGCGGCGATGACCACGGCGCCGTGGCGCAGCCGGTGCGTCCCGCCGCCGCACGCGCAGGGCGCGGACCGGTCCAGGTCCGCCCCGGCGAGCCCGAACCCGCGCGCCTCGCGCGGCGCCCGCAGAGCCGCCGCGAACCTCGCGGGCACGTCGCGGAGCGCGACGCGGTCCTGCGGCCGCTTCGGCCCGGCCAGGCACGGCGCGATGCCGCCCAGGTCGATCCGGACCACGTCGGAGTATTCGGGCTCGGGCGCGCCGGCCTCGCGGAAAAGCCCTTGCGCCCGGCTGTAGGCCTCGACGAGCGCGATGTGCGCGGGGGCGCGCCCCGTCAGGCGCAGGTACTCGATCGTGGCCGCATCGACGGGGAAGAAGCCGGCGGTCGCGCCGTACTCGGGCGCCATGTTGGCGAGCACCGCGCGGTCGGCCGCGGGCAGGGCCGCGGCGCCCGGGCCGAAGTACTCCACGAACTTGCCGACAACGCCCTTCGCGCGCAGCGCCTGCGTCACGGTGAGCACCAGGTCCGTCGCCGTTGCGCCGGGGGGCAGCGCGCCCTCCAAGCGCACGCCGATCACTTCGGGAACCAGCATCGCGCTCGGCTCGCCGAGCATCACCGCCTCGGCCTCGATGCCGCCGATGCCCCAGCCGAGCACGCCGAGGCCGTTGATCATCGTCGTGTGCGAGTCCGTGCCGAGCACCGTGTCGGGGAAGATGCACGGCGGGTCGCCGCCGTCCGCCGCGACCACCGGGGCGAGGTGCTCGAGGTTCACCTGGTGGACGATGCCGGCGCCGGGCGGCACGACCGTGAAGTTGCGGAAGCTCTTCTGCGCCCACTTCAGGAGCGCGTAACGTTCGCGGTTGGCGGCGTACTCCTTGCGGATGTTGATGCCCGCGGCGTCCGCCGAGCCGAAGGCGTGGACCTGCAGGGAGTGGTCGATCACCAGATCGGTCCTGACGCGCGGATTGACCGCCTCGACCGGGCCGCCCAGACGCCGCACGGCATCCCGCATCGCCGCCAGGTCGACGACGGCCGGGACGCCGGTGAAATCCTGCATGAGGATGCGCGCCGGCATGAACGGGATCTCGACCGCGGGCACCGCGCGCGCGTCGTACGCGGCGAGCGCGCGCACGTGCTCGGCCGTGCACAGGTCGCCGTCCTCGTTCCTGAGCACGTTCTCCAGGAGCACGCGGATCGAGTACGGCAGGCGCGCGAGGCGCACCAGGCCGGCCGCCTCCAGGCGGTCGAGACGGAACCACCGGCCGCGCGTTCCCGCGACCTCGAACGCGTCCATTGCGCCGAAGCTGTCGGTGTGTGTCCGTGGCATGCGCACCTTCCTTCGCGCCGCGCCCGCCGGCCGGGCGGAGGCGATGGGACGAAGGTACCACAGAACCTCGGCCTCGGCCACGGCGGCGCGCCTTGACGGTCCCCTCGGGCGGCACGACAATCGCCGGCGGCTCCCTTGCGAGGAAAGGACGTGCAGGCGTGGCGCGAAAGGTCGTGGCGGTCGGTCTGAGCGGCGGGGTCGATTCGGCGATGGCCGCGGCGCTCCTCAAGGAGGCCGGGCACGAGGTCATCGGCGTGACGATGACGACGTGGGACGGACCTCCGTCCGAGGCCGGGGGGGCGCGGCGCGGGTGCTACGGCCCCGCGCAGGCGGAGAACGTGCGCGATGCCGCGCGCGTCGCCGCGGCGCTCGGCATTTCGTTCCACGCGATCGACCTGGCGCGGGAATTCGGCGAGGAGGTGCTCGCGCCCTGCACGCGCGACTACCTGCGCGGCGTCACGCCGAACCCGTGCCTGCGCTGCAACCGATCGATCAAGTTCGCGCGCATTCCGGCGGCGCTCGCCGCGCGCGGCATCGCTGTCGACTGTTTCGCGACCGGCCATTACGCGGTCGTCGACCATGCGCGCGCCGCCGGCCGCCACCTCCTCCTGCGCGGCAAGGACCGCGCAAAGGAGCAATCGTACTTCCTGGCGATGCTGGCGCAGGAGCAGCTCGCGCGCGCGATCTTCCCGCTGGGCGCGTACACGAAGGCCGAGGTGCGCGCGATGGCCGCCGCCCGTAACCTGCCCGCCGCCGGCAGGCCCGAGAGCCAGGATTTCGTTGCGGGCGGGTACCATGCGATCTTCGGCGGCGCATCGACGCCGGGGCCGATCCTGGACGAGCGCGGCCTGCGGATCGGGACCCATCGGGGCATCCAGTACTACACGATCGGGCAGCGCCGGGGCCTGGGAATCGCCCGCGGCGCGCCCGTGTACGTGACCGGCATCGATCGGGCCGCCAATGCGGTCATCGTCGGGCCCGAGGAGAAGCTCTATGCGGACGAGTTCGAGGCGGACGAGCTCAACTGGATCGCGATCGAAGGGCTCGCGGCGCCCCTGCGCGTGCATGCCCGCATCCGGTACCGCCACGAGGGCGCGGCCGCGACGCTCTCGCCGGCGCCCGGCGGCGCCGTCGCCGTGAAGTTCGACGCGCCGCAGCGCGCGATCACGCCCGGCCAGGCGGTCGTCTTCTACGACGGCGATGTCGTGGTGGGAGGCGGCATCATCCGCCCGCCGGCGCCGCAGGGGCGCGCCGGCGGCGTCTGACGCGCGCCCGCGTCCCGCGTCCCGCCCGAGCCTGTCTACATGCCCTTGGAGGCGATGAGCTTCCGCCACGCGTCAAGCTGGTCGGCGCGCCTCGACGCGGGGCCGCCGGCATCGAACGGCAGGCGCTCGCTCGTCAAGAACTTGATCGCGCCGTACGCGCGCGCCCTGAGCTCGGCATCGTCCGACCCCATGGCGTCGAGAAGATCGCCGGCGGCCTCGCGCGCCTGGATGCGCTCGAACGCCCAGATGACCTGCATCTTGAGCGCGCGGCTCGCCGTGGTCCTGAACAGGTCGTGCAGCCTGGGCAGCGCGCCGCGGTCCTTCTCGCGCGCCGCCTTCGTCACGAAGCTCCACGTCTCGCTCCACGCGCGGTAGCTCTGCAGGTCCTCGTGCTGCTCGCCCGTGATTTCCTGGAGCGATCGGCGCGCGAGCTCGCCGATCGGCTTGTACGGGGATGATGCCAGGTCGATCAGGTACGGTATCAGCTCGTGCGGCCGGCCGGCCCTGGTCGCGTCGCGCACGACGTCCTCGCACATGCGGACCGCGCTGGGCTGCGGCGAGTACTTGAGCTTCCTGAAGAGCCGGTTGAGCGCGACCTCGCCCTTCAAGCGCTCGATGTACACGTACCCCTCGCGGTCCCGGCCGGCGCCGCTGCCGCGGCCGGACAGGATCAGCGGGCGGGAGTGCGCCATGAGATCCGTGGCGCGGTTGAGGAAGAGCAGCGCGAACGCGGTCTGGTAGCGCCGGTTGTGGTCGTGGCTGTCGGTCTGCGCCCAGCTTCCGTCGGGCCGCTGGTTCTGGAGAATCGCGTCCACGCCCTTCCGGTACCAGTCGATGCCGCCGATCTTCTCCATCATGCCGAGGTCGCCCACCTTCTCGACGCTGTAGAGCGCGTAGTACAGCCAGTCGCCGTAGTTGAGCCCCGCGCGGGCGAGCCAGGCGGTCGCATCCCAGATCGACTGGTTGATGCGCTGGCGGGAGGCGACCGGGAAGCGGTCGCTCTTGAAGAGGTACTCGCGGGCGATGATCAGGGACGAGAGCCCTGCCGCCGTCATCGTGAGGGTCGAGTTCTTGCTGTCCTCGTAGCCCCATCCGCGGGCCTTGACGGCGGGCGGCTGCTCCTCGCGGAAGTTCTTGCCGGCGACCGCGGTCTTGCCCTTCCGCTCGTCCCTGGGGCGCGAGAACGACACGCCGGGATCGACCGCGGGCCCGTCGGGCTGCTGCGTGGACACGAAGTGCGCCGCGATTGCCTCCCAGACTTCGCCGGGGACCCTGAGGCCGCGCTTGGCGGCGACGCCGAGGGCGAGGATGGCGAACTGCGTGTTGGAGTTGTCGAAGCGGTTGGTCGAGAATCCGTAGTCCCACACGGCGCCGTCCTTGCGGCGCGCGGACAGGAGCCACGAGGTGAGCTCGCTCATGCGCCGGACGAACGCGTCGGCCTGCGGGCCGGTCGCCCTGACCTTGCGCTCCGGATCGCCGCGCCCGAGGGCGAGCTCGATCTCGATCTGGCCGAGCGCGGCATCGAGCGCCATGAGGTACACCGCGACGCAGTAGGTGAACGACGGCTTGAGGCCGCCGAGATGCTGCAGGGCCGCCTGGACGGCAGGGTCGTAGACCGACACATCGCTCTTGACAAGCGCGTAGACCTCGATGGCGGGACGCCCCATGGCGTACCGATCGACCTGGCGCTTGGACCAGGGATCCTGCTCCATCTGCCCCCTGAGGTACTCGACGCCCTTGTCGATGGCCCGCTCGATTCTGACGTCGAGATCCTCCTCGGGCGGAGCGGCGGCGCCGGCCATCGCCAGCATGGCTGCAATCGGCAGGCTTCCCAGCATGGCGTCTCCTTTCCTTGTGCGTCGCGCGCCGGCGGAGCGGCCTCGGAACGCCGCCCCCGCCCGCGCGGAGGATTCTATTATCCAAGCATTGCCGTGTCCTCGCAACCGGCGGCGGGCGGCGCCATTGTCCGCCGCGCCGCGCCGGGGTATCATGGCCGTCCGCATGCGTTCGGGCTGCGGGGAGGAGTCCATGAGAATCGCGCTTGCCTGCGATCACGCCGGTTATCGCTACAAGGAGGAGATCAAGAAGCTCCTCGCGGCGAAGGGCCACGAGTGCCGCGACTTCGGCGCGTTCTCCGAGGAGCCGGTCGACTATCCCGCCTTCATCCGCCCCGCCGCCGAGGCCGTCGCGCGGGGGGAATGCGAGCGCGCGGTCGTGCTGGGCGGCTCGGGCAACGGCGAGGCCATCGTCTCCAACAGGATTCCGGGCGTACGATGCACGGTCGCCTGGAGCCTGGAGTCCGCGCGCCTGGGCCGCGCCCACAACGACGCGAACGTGCTGTCGATCGGCCAGCGCATGGTGGATCGAGACACGGCCCTCGGCATCGTCGAGACGTTCCTGGCGACGCCGTTCGACGGCGGCCGGCACGCGCGCAGGGTGGCGGCCATCGACCGCATCGCGCCCGTGGAATGAGCGCGAAGCGCGCTCACGCGCGCCGGCCGAAGAAGTCCTCCGCGGCGGCGCAGATCATGGCGGCGGCGCTCTGGAACGACACCCGGTCCGTGCAGATCTCCAGATCGTACGCCACGCTCCTGCGCAGGGAGGCTTTGCGCAGGCTGCGGGAGAAATCCTTGTGGAACTTCTCGCGCGCGCGGTCGACGGTCTTGACGCGCTTCCACGTCTCGCGGTAGGAGAGCCCCCAGCGCGCCATCATGTACTTGACGCGCGTCTCCATGGACGCGATGACCCTGACGGCAAGGGAATCCCTGAGGGCGTACACGGCGCCGCGCCCCACGATGATCGCGTCCTTCTGGGCGATCATGTACAGCGCCTTGTTGAGGAGGTACAGATACGTCTCCCGGTTCGGCTCCCCGAGGCACGAGAGCAGCGTCGCCTCGATCGCGCCCTGCCGCTGCTCATCGAGGGACTCGAACATGCGGGCCCGGTAGCGGCCCTGCGACTTGTCGGCGAGCACATCGAGGATCTCGCCGTCCCAGACCGTCCATCCCAGGCGTTCGCCCGCGAGGCGGGCGATCGACGTGCCGCCCGCGCCGCAGAGCCGCGAGATCGTGATCACGTGCGGGGCCGGCGCGCGCGCCCCCGGCGCGAGCGAAGCCTTGGCGTCCTGCTCGTAGCGGCCGAGCGCCTTCTCGATGACATCGTCCGGGACCCGAAGCTTCATGGCGGACTCCTTTGACGGAGGCTGTAGGCTATAGGCTGTAGGCTATAGGCTGAAGATAGACGGCGGAATCTTTTGGGGGCGGCTTCGCCGCCCTTGGCAGGTGCTTTCGAGTATCTTCAATCTCCAGCCTCCAGCCTCACTATAGATACTCCCGGGCGGAGGTTCAAGGAAAATCGCCCGGCGGGCGCGGCGCCGGAACGCGCCGCTGCCGCGGCTATCGCTCCGGCGCCGCGGCGCCGATCGCCAGGAGCGGCAGGTGCTGCTCCAGGAGCGCATGGTCAAGCTCGAACAGCGCGAAGCCGGCCGCGCCCAGGCGCCGCACATCGTCGATCATCCACAGGAGATGCTCGGGTGCGAGGTCCTCGGGGTGCACCGATGGCGCGAGCCCGGGCACGACCTGCGCCTTTCCCCCGGCCCATGCGAGCTGGCGGCGCACGTCGAGCTCGAGGCGCGCGCGGTCGGGCGTGTAGTCCATCGGGCACACGAAGTCCAGGAGGCCCTCGCTCACCCAGTAGCGCCAGTCCTGGGCGATCCCGTCGCGGCTCTCGCTGCCGTCGGGAAACACCGCCGCCGAGACCTTGATGCCGGGCCGCAGGGCGCGGGCCTGCATCGCCACGGACCGCACGAGGCGCGTGATCGTGTCGCGGCGGTACTGGCGGAAGGACGCGCGATGCGCTCCCCCGAGCACATCGGCCGGCCAGGCGGCGACCTTCGCGCCGATGCGCTTCTCGAAGCCCGCGCGGCACGCCGCGCAGACGCAGCTCGATTGATCGGGGTAGCGGATGTAATCGAGGTGTATGCCCGCGACGGCGTAGTTCCGCACGACCTCGAGCAGCGCGTCGCGCTCCAGCGCGAAGTTCTCCTCGCGGGAGGGGCAGAGCCATTCGCGCGTCGCGCCCGAGCGGTCGACCTGGCAGCGGCCGGCGCTCTTGAGCGCGGCGAGGAACGTGGGCGGCGCCCCCGCCAGGTTCCAGCACACCTTCCACACGTGGACCTGAATGCCGTGCGGCGCGGCCGCGGCCAGGCAGCGCGCGATCTGGTCTCCGTCGCGCGCCACGCGCTCCCGCACGGGCAGGACGGCGCTCTTGTAGTCGGCGATGCCGGCCCACAGCATGTTGGCGAAGACCGCGGTGAAGCGCGCCCCGGCGAGCGCGCGCATCGGCTCCTCCCATCCCAGGCCCTCGACGCCGTAGGCGTTGTGGCACCAGACGGCGCGCAGCTCGCTCTTCCGCGGCGCGAATCCGTGCGCCATGGCCTGGACGAAGGCCGCGTGCGCGCGGGCGGCAAGCGCGGGCGCTTCGGACGCGCGGCGCACGGCACGGGCCTGCGCAAGCAGTTTCCTGCCCTCCTCGATCTTGTCGAAGGCGGCGGCGGGCGCCTTGCGCGCCGCGAGGAAACGCTCGAGCCCCGGGGGGTCGCCGGCCTGCTCGATGCGTCCGGCGTG
>DHGK01000050.1 GCA_002402755.1 Planctomycetes bacterium UBA4800 | reverse complement strand
GGCGGTCTTTCTCCGTTTTCTTCTCTGTGCTCTCTGCGCCTCTGTGGTTTCTTTTCCGTCAGATGACACGTGTCTGCGCACCCGAACACGGCGAGAAAACCGTGAACGGTTACGGCGCCCGTCGATATGCTCCGGCCGCAGGCGCCTCCCTGACGATATCGATGCTGCAGCCGCGAGTTTGCGGTTCCCGAGAAGTTCCGGTAACGTAGTACGTCCGGCATGCGAGAGGAGGACCGTGTATGTGCATGCATGTCCTGCTGAGCGTGTGGCTCTGCGGCGTTCCCCAGACGCCCGCCATCGACCGCGGCGAGATCGAGCGCTGCATCGACGTCTTTCTCGGCGGCGACAAGGCCAAGAGCGCCGATGCGCTGCAGATCCTCTGCCAGCATCCCCAGCCCGTGCGGGATGCCATCGATGACCGGATCGAGGACATGGACGCCCCCGAGGTCAAGGAGCGCCTCCGGGCCCTCAGGCAGCGCGTGCTCCAGGTCGGGCTGGCGCGCACGATCTTCCAGCGGGTGCAGAGCGGGCTCACCTTCAGCGGGCAGTGGACCGACCTGGCGCAGTACGACCCGGAGGTCGGCCGGATCCTCATGGCCCTGGCGCGCGATCCGCAGATCGGCGTCTCGATCGGCGACGGCCCCCTGCAGGCCGTGCGCGAGTCCGCGTTCCAGGCCATCCGCGAGGGCGCGCTCGGGGCCGTCGCCGACCTGAAGCTGACGCCGCTCCTCCCCGATCTGAAGGCCATCACCGAGGACGTGCTGAACGAGGACTGGCTCATCGAGGGCGCCGGCATGGCGATGGCCGAGATGGGCGACCGCTCCTGGATCGACCGCCGCCTCGAGGCGCTCGGGAAGACGCTGGCCGAGGCCGCGACCGATGTGCCGCGCCGTTACGCGGTCCAGAAGCTCCTGTCGCGCTACCACTACCGCCTGGGCGAGTACGCCCGGGCGATCGAGGCCTACGATGCGACGGCGGCCATCCTCGAAGGCCGGGCGGCGACGCTCACGGGCCGCGACGCGCGCGCGCTCAAGCGCATGCTCTGGCTCACCTACTACAACGCGGCCTGCTCGGCCGCCAAGGCCGGCTCCATGGACGCCGTGTTCCGGTACCTTGAGAAGTCGCTCAAGGCCGACTCCTCCACGGCGGCCGTCCAGGAGCTCGCCGCCAACATCCGCGAGGACGGCGACCTGAAGGACGCGCGCAAGGATCCGCGCTGCCGCGACTTCGCCGACCGCCTGCGGCGCCTCCTCGCCGGGCAGGGCGAAAAGCTCTAGCGCATGCCGCGCGCCAGGTGGAGGATCCGGGTCGAAGGCATCGTGCAGGGCGTCGGCTTCCGTCCCGCGGTCTGGCGCTACGCCACGGCCCTCGATCTGGCCGGATCCGTCCGCAACGAGGGCGCCGCCGTGCTGATCGATGTCGAGGGCGAGACGCCCGCGCTCGCGCGCCTGCGCGCGCTGCTCGAGCACAGCCCCCCGCCGCGGGCGCGCATCGCGTCGATCGCGTGCGAGGAGGCCCCGCCCCGCGGAGGCGACGGCTTCGCCATCGAGCCCTCGGCCGACGCCCTCGTGCAGCGCCGCGTGCCGCCCGACATGGCGACATGCCCCGACTGCCTGGCCGAGATCCGCGATCCGTCCGCGCGGCGGTCGGGCTACCCTTTCACCAACTGCACGAACTGCGGCCCGCGGTACACGATCATCGCCGACCTGCCGTACGACCGCGTCCGGACGTCGATGGCCGCGTTCGCCATGTGCGAGGACTGCCGCCGGGAGTACGAGGACCCCTCGGACCGGCGCTTCCACGCCCAGCCGATCGCGTGCCCCCGCTGCGGGCCCGCGCTCAGGTTCACCGGCGCCGGCGGCGAAGCCCGCGGCGGCGAGGCGCTCGCGCGCGCGGTCGAGACGCTCCTCGCGGGGCGCATCCTCGCCGTCAAAGGTCTGGGCGGCTACCACCTCGCCTGCGCGGCCGAGGACCGCGAGGCCGTCGCGCGCCTCAGGCGGCGCAAGGGCCGCGAGGCCAAGCCCTTCGCGGTGATGGCGCCCGATCTGGAGTCCGCCGAGCGCCTGGCGGAGCTGGACCCGGTCGCGCGCGCGCTCCTCACCGGACCGGAGCGGCCCATCGTGCTGCTGCCGCGCAAGGACGGCTGCGGCCTGCCCGAGGACCTGGCGCCCGGCCTGCGCCGCATCGGCCTCTTCCTGCCGTACACGCCGCTCCACGACCTGCTGTGCGCGGGCGCCGGCCGCCCGCTCGTGATGACGAGCGGCAACCTGACCGACGATCCCATCGCCCGCACCGAGGAGGATGCGGCGCGGCGCCTCGGGGGCATCGCCGATGCGTTCCTCGAGCACGACCGCCCCATCCTCCGGCGCTGCGAGGACTCGGTCGTCGCGGCCGGAGGCGGACGGAGCGTCATGGTCAGGCGCGCGCGCGGGTATGCGCCCGCGCCGATCGCCGTCAGGCGCGCGGGGCGCGCGACGATCCTGGCGGTCGGCGGCGACCTGAAGAACACGTTCTGCCTGCTCGCGGGCCCGCACGCCTTCGTGAGCCCGCACCTCGGCGAGCTCCGGCATCTGGCCGCGTTCGAGCAGTTCCGCCGCGACATCGCCGATGTCGAGCATCTCCTCGGCGCGCGGCCGGACGCCGTCGCGTGCGATCTGCATCCGGACTACCTGGCGGCCGCCTACGCGCACGAACGCGGGCTCCCGGTCGTGCGCGTCCAGCATCATCACGCCCACATCGCGGCATGCCTCGCCGAGCACGGCGAGGAGGGCCCGGCGATCGGCGTCGCCTTCGACGGCCTGGGCATGGGCCCGGGGGGCGAGCTGTGGGGCGGCGAGTTCCTCGTCGCCTCCCTCGACGGGTTCCGGCGCGCGGCGCACCTCGCGCCGCTTCTCCTCCCCGGCGGCGAGAAGGCCGAACGCGAGCCATGGCGCGTCGCCATCGCCTGCCTCGCCGCGGCGGCGCCCGAGGCGCTCGATGCGTGGATCGAGGCCGAGGCGGGCGGACGCGATGCCGCCGGGATCAAGGAGCTTCTCGCGCGCGATGTCAACTGCGTGCCCGTCTCCTCCGCGGGCCGCCTGTTCGACGCGGTCGCCGCGATCGCCGGCGTCTGCCTGGAGAGCAGCTACGAGGGCGAGGCGGCCATGCGTCTCGAGGATCTCGTGCGCGACGACGCGCCGGGACCGGACTACGAGCTGCCGCTGGACTGCGCCTCGCGCCCCTTCCGCCTGCGCTGGGAGCCGCTCGTCGCGGGCGTGTGGGAAGACCGCCGCCGCGGCGTTCCCGCCGAGTGCATCGCCGCGCGCTTCCACCGCGGTCTGGCGGCCGCCGTCTGCGCCGTGTGCGCCCGCCTGCGGGACGACGCCGGCCCGCCCGCGGTGGCGCTCTCGGGCGGCGTGTTCCACAATAGCGTCCTGACCGCGATGTGCGTCCGGCTGCTCGAGGCGCGGGGCTTCCGCGTGCTCGCGCACCGCGACTTCCCGCCGGGGGACGGCGGCATAAGCCTCGGCCAGGCGCTCATCGCCGACCGGAAGCTCGCGCAATGAACCCCGACGACGTCATCCTGCTCTCCCACGGCGCCGGCGGAAAGCTCACCGCCCGCCTCATCGATTCGGTCTTCCTGCCGCGCTACGGCAACGAGATCCTGCGCCGGCTCGGCGACGGCGCCGTGCTGCCGCCGCTCGCCGGCGATCCCGTGATGACGACCGATGCCCACGTCGTCAGCCCGCGGTTCTTTCCGGGCGGCGACATCGGATCGCTCGCCGTGCACGGCACGGTCAACGACCTTCTCATGTGCGGCGCCGAGCCGCGCTGGCTGAGCCTCGCGTTCGTGCTCGAGGAGGGCTTTCCGCTCGGCGACCTCGCGCGCATCTGCGACTCGATCGGGCAGGCCGCCGCGGGCGCGGGCGTGATGGTCGTCACCGGCGACACCAAGGTCGTGGAGCGCGGCCGCGGCGATGGCATCTACATCGCGGCCGCGGGCATCGGCGAGCGCGTGCGGGGCCTGGAGCTCGGCCCGCGCCGCGCGCGCACCGGCGATGCGGTCCTCCTGAGCGGCCCTGTCGGCCAGCACGGCGTTGCCGTTCTCGGGGCGCGCCGCGAGCTGGCCTTCACGACACCGGTCACAAGCGATTCCCGCGCGCTCGTGCACGAGGCGCGCGCGCTCTTCGCCTTCGGCGGCGCCCTCAGGACCATGCACGACCCGACGCGCGGAGGCCTGGCCACCTGCCTCAACGAGATCGCACGCGCGGGCGGCGTGCGCATCGCGATCGACGAGGACGCCGTGCCCCGCGACGCGCGCGTCGAGCAGGCGTGCGAGCTTCTCGGCATGGACTCGCTCTACATGGCGAACGAGGGGAAGCTCGTCGCGGTCGCGGCTCCCGAGAGCGCGGCGGCAATGTGCGCGGCGCTGCGCGCGGCGGGCGCCGCCGAGGCGGCGTGCATCGGCGCGGTGGTCGAGGGCAGCCCGCTCGTCGCGGCCGCGAGCCGCACGGGCGGGGAGCGCATTCTCGACGTCCTCACGGGAGACCCCCTGCCCCGGATCTGCTGAGCGGCGCGCGCCGGCGCCGCGGTCAGAATTCTATGGCGAAGCGCGCGCCGAGCATGTACGTCTGGCGCTCGATCGTGCCGTCGATGTCGCTGAACTTGAGGCCGGCATCCGGCCCGGCGTAGAAGCGCTGGTCCTGGCTCGCCCACCACGAGCGGTAGTACAGGATCTCACCCCACAGCCCGAGACGCACGCGGTCGGCGAGCACAACGTCCGCGCGCGCCTCGCCCAGGAGCGCGAAGCCCATGCTGTGCATCTTGGAGATCTTGTAGCGCAGCACGTGGTCGTCCTCGTCCCAGACATAGGTGAACGGGCTCACCGCGAGGCAGCCTCCCAGCTCGAGCCAGCGGGCGGGCGCGTACACGCCCGCGAGGCCGGGCAGGAGCGACACGCGCTCCTGGCGGTACGTGAGCACGAGCCCCTCGACCGATGCCGTGCTCTCGGGGTAGATCGACCACTGCCTGACGTTGAAGACGTCGTAGTCCAGGCGGTCGTAGTCCATCCGCAGGCGCGGGCCGAACCTGCCGTCCTTCCCGCGCGCCGGCCACCACGTGACCTCGCCGCTCACCCCCCAGGCGTCGAGCTCGGCGTTGGAACGCGACCAGATGTCGCGATCGCCGCGCAGCCAGTCGTCATCCCGCATGGTGCCCGCGGCATCGTCGCAGGTCGCCCAGCCGCGCAGCCTGAACTCGCCCTCCTCGCCGAAGATGATCCCCAGCCCGCCGCCGACCGTCATGTTGTTGACGGGGAACTTCAAGCGCGAGCGCCACGTGCCCCCCGCGTCGTTGCCCTCGATCTCGTAGAGGGTCCAGCCCGAGAAGTACGAGACGCGCGGAGCCTCGATCTCGAGCACTCCGCCGCCGGCCGCTCCCAGTCCGAGCGACAGCACGAATGCACCTGCCGCGATCACCGTCCGCGCCTCCTCGCCGGCTCGCCCACGCTCGCGCCGCCTAGGTCCCACACAGGTAATAATACGGCAACGCGGCCGCTTCGCGAAGCGCCCCCGCGACATCGGCGGACATCCGTTCGCCCGCGCGCGCGGGCACGGTCCTGACCTGCAGCCCCTGGCGCTCGAAGAGCAGCTTGGTCCGCGCCAGGTGGTAGTACTGGCTCACGACCATCGCCGTCGCCACTCCGTTCCGCCGGCACAGCGCCGCGCAGTTGCGCGCCGACCGATACGTCGTCACGCCCTCTCGGTCCACGAGCAGCGCCCGCGCGGGCACGCCGCGCGCGCGGGCGAAGTCGGCCATGACGTCGGCCTCGTTGACGCCGCTTTCGCCGGTCCCCCCCGTCATTATCAGACGAGCCACGCGCCCCTCCCGGTACAGCTCGATCGCGGTCAGGAGCCGCTGCGCGAGCGCGCCGCTCACCGTCCGGTCGGAATTCACCCGGGCGCCGAGCACGATGGCGGCGTCCGCGCCGCCCGCGTACCGGTAGTCCGTGCACCCGAACGCGATCACGTACCCCATCATGAGACACAGGTAGGCCGCGCCCGTGAGAAACGCGAGGACACGCACCCGCACCTCGCGGACCCGGCACTCAAGCAGGATCCCCGCGGCCTGGCCCAGAAGGATCGCGAGCACGATCGCGCTGAACGGGACGGGCAGAAGCGTGCCGATCCGTCCCTCCGCGACCATCACGTAGTAGCGGATGATGTCGGCCGCGACCGCGCTCGTGAATCCCAGCAGCACCAGGAACTCCGCCGCCCGCGGAATGCGCAGGGCCGCGGGAAAGAGAAGGCAGCACGCGAGCGGCAGCAGCGCGTACGACAGGTACGGCTCGGGCACCGGCAGGTTGACCAGCAGGCGCGCGGCGCCGAGACCGGGCGCCGCGGCGCTCGCCCCCGCGTTGACGACGATCGCCAGGCCGAGCGCGATCGCGAACGGCCTGACCGCGACCAGGATGTTCATCGCCCCGGCGCGGCGGCGTCGATGACCGCGACGTCGAACTCCCCGCCGCGCGCGAGCGCGCAGGCGCCGCACACGGGCTTGGAGAGCGCGCGGAACGGCGGCGCGTCCATGAGGCTCCGCGCGATGCCGGCCGCGTCCCCGGCGGCGATCGCGCCGCGTGCCCGGAGGTCGTCGATGCGGTCAAGTTCGTAGGTCGCCACGAACCGCGCCGCGCCCGGCGCGAGCTCCAGTTCCTCGACCTGCAGCCCCGTGCGCCGGACGATGCCCAGGTACGCCGCGCCGCCCGCGATGCAGGCCGCGATGCGCGGCGTGTCGAGCTGGTCGTGCTCGTAATCGAACGCGAGCAGGACCATCGCGAAGGCATCGCGCGGCGGCATGCCCGCCGCGATGCGCTCGAAGAGCGCGTCCGTGTGGCTGCCGTTGCTCGCCACCGCCGCGCCCTTGCCGTGGCGCAGGCAGCGGTAGGCGATGTAGGGGTTGGCCTCGGCCTCCCGCGGGTCCCGCGGCACGATCAGCGCGCCGCCGGCCGCCGCGACCGCCGTCCGGTTGGGAAAGGACCGGGACGACACCCGGTAGAAGACGCCGCAGTCGCCGGCGCTCGTCCGGCACACGCCCACGAACCTGCCGCAGTACAGACTCTCGTCGGACATTCTCGCCACCTCTTCTCTGCGGCGCGGGGCCGCGGTCGCCCCGCGCGCGACGCGGCGCATGATAGGCCATCGCGCCGCGGGGATCAAGAAGCGCGCGCCGAAAAACCTCGCCGCTCCGCGCCGCCGGCGCCCGCCGGCAACCTTGCCTCCCGGCGCCGGACAACCTATAATAGGCCCCTTCTTTTGCGCAGGCCATGCGGCGAATGCGTCCAGTGCCCGCATGCGCATGGCCGCGGCGGCCGGGGCTCGTGCGCCGGCGGCGCACCCCGAAATCCGGGAGGGCGCGCGCCTGGGCGCGGAGCGCACGTGTTTTTTTTAGCAAGGAGCGGAGCATGGCGATCAAGATCGGTATCAACGGGTTCGGACGGATCGGCAAGCTCGTCTTCCGCGCCGCGTGGGCGACGGGGAAGTTCGAGATCGTCGGCATCAACGACCTCATGGACGCCAAGAGCGTCGCGCACTTCCTGCGCTACGACTCGACCCAGGGCAGGTTCGCCGGCAAGGTCGAGGCCGCCGAGGGCGCCATCGTCGTCGACGGGAAGAAGATCCCCGTGACCGCGATCAAGGATCCCGCGCAGCTCCCGTGGAAGCAGCAGGGCGCCGAGATCGTCGTCGAGTCGACCGGCGTCTTCGCCTCCGCCGAGGACTGCAAGAAGCACATCGCCGCGGGCGCCAGGAAGGTGCTCCTCACCGTGCCCCCGAAGGACAAGAGCGGCGAGATCAAGATCATCGTCATGGGCGTCAACGACGACACCCTCGGGAAGGCGGACACGCTCGTCTCCAACGCCTCCTGCACGACCAACTGCCTGGCGCCGATGGCCAAGGTCCTCCACGAGACCTTCGGCATCAAGCACGGCCTCATGACGACGTGCCACGCCTACACGAACGACCAGAGGATCCTCGATGCGATCCACAAGGACCTGCGCCGCGCGCGCGCGGGCGCCATCGCGATCATCCCGACGACGACGGGCGCGGCCCGCGCGGTCGGCAAGGTGCTCCCGGCCCTGAAGGGCAAGCTCGACGGCCTGTCGCTGCGCGTCCCGACGCCGGTCGGCTCGATCACCGACCTCTGCGTGGTGCTGGAGAAGCCGGCCACGGTCGAGGGCATCAACAAGGCCATGAAGACCGCCGCCGCGGGCGCCCTCAAGGGCATCCTGGAGTACTGCGAGGACCCGATCGTGTCGACCGACATCATCGGCAACCCGGCCTCGTGCGTCTTCGACGCGCAGTCCACCATGCTGGTCGAGGGCAACATGGTGAAGGTGCTCGGCTGGTACGACAACGAGTGGGGGTATTCCAACCGCTGCATCGACCTCATGATGAAGATGGCGGGGTAGCCCATGGCGAAGCTGACGCTCAAGGACCTCACGGGCGCATTGAAGGACAGGCGAGTCCTGGTGCGCGTCGACTACAACGTCCCGGTGGACAAGGCGACGGGCGCGATCACCGACGACCGGCGCATCCGCGAGACGCTGCCGACGATCAACTTCATCCTGGCCGAGGGCGGCAAGCCCGTCCTGATCTCGCACATGGGCCGCCCCAAGGGCGAGCGCAAGCCCGCGACGTCGCTCCGGGGCGCGGCGGCGCGCCTCGGCGAGCTCCTCGGCCGGAAGGTCGTCTTCGGCGCCGATTGCATCGGCCCTGAGGCCGCGCAGGCCGTCGCGCAGGCGAGCGCGACGACGTGCGTCGTCCTGGAGAACCTCAGGTATCACGCCGAGGAGGAGAAGAACGATGCCGCCTTCGCGGCCGCGCTCGCCGCGTACGGCGAGTTCTTCGTCCAGGACGCGTTCGGCGCGGTGCACCGGGCGCACGCGTCGACCGCCGCGGTCGCCGCGCACTTCCCCGGCAAGGCCGTCGCGGGGTTCCTCGTCGAGCGCGAGCTCCGCATGCTCGGCATGGCGCTCGCCGACCCCAAGCGGCCGTTCGTGGCGATCATCGGCGGCGCCAAGATCTCGGGCAAGATCGATGTCCTGAAGAGCCTGCTGCCCAAGGTCGACGCGCTGATCATAGGCGGCGGCATGGCCTACACGTTCTTCAAGGCCATGGGACTGGAGATCGGCGCGAGCCTGCTTGAGGCCGACAAGATCGATGTCGCCGCGCAGGTGCTCGCGGACGTCGCGAAGTACCCGAAGCTGAAGTTCTACCTCCCGCTGGACACGGTCATCGCGGCCGAGCTCTCCGAGAACGCGGCCGTGTCGGTCGTCCCGCGCGACAAGATTCCGGCCGACGCGCAAGGGCTGGACATCGGCCCGGAGACGAGGGCGCTGTACGCCAAGGTCGTGGAACAGGCCAAGACCGTCGTCTGGAACGGTCCGATGGGCGTCTTCGAACTGCAGCCCTTCGCCGCGGGCACCCTGGCGGTCGCCAAGGCGCTCGCCGCGGCGACGGCCAAGGGCGCCATGACGATCGTCGGCGGCGGCGATTCGGCATCGGCCATCGAGGAGGCGGGGCTGGCCGACAAGGTCAGCCACGTCTCGACGGGCGGCGGCGCGTCGCTCGAGTTCCTCGAGGGCAAGGTGCTGCCGGGAGTGGCGGCGCTGAGCGACGCCGGGTAACGGCCCCCGCGGGCCCGCGGCGCCGGCCGGGACGCGCAGCGTTCCGGCCGGCGTCGTTGTTCCCCCGGTGCAGCCGGCGTCAGACCCTTCCCGCCCTGCATGCAGCGCAGGGACAGTCGCGCTCGGAGACCGCATGCACGCGGCCGGCCTCGACGGCGCCGAGCTGCGAGAGGAAGACCTTCAGGTCGCTGCGCCGCCTGTCGCCGTTGCAGGCCTTGATACCCCGGCGCACGAGCCGCAGCACGCGGCAGCGCGCGCCGATCTCCGTGGCATCGTCGGGCCGGCGCGCCGGCGCGCGCGCGCACTGCGACGACGGCTCCGCAAGGGAATCAAGCCATCGGTCGAGGGCCAGCAGTTCCTGCAGCTCGTCGATGGCGCCTCTTCGAATCACCGTGCTCTCGGCGCACCTGCCCCCGCACCACGCGCGGTAGTGCTGCGAGAGCGAACATGAGGTGAGCCGCATCTTGACATCACGGAGTTCCCTGATGCACGCCACCAAGTCGTTCGTGTACACAGGCCTTGTCCTACACCTGCCTTGCGCAACGCCGGCCGAACAGCGGAACCGTTTCTGAGCTTCCCTACAAGTTGCGGCTTGAAACGAGCCGAGTCAAGCATCGGCCGTTGGCATGTACATAGATTAATCGCACAGGCCGGTATCGCTCTCCGGCGTCGAGGACGTCTTCTGCCCGCTTCCGCGCTCCGGCTTCACCACCTCCCGGAGGAAGGTCGTCGCGTAGACGCCCTTGGGGAGGAAGAACTCGAGGCGCAACGCGTCGTCCGCCAGATCCCAGGCCAGGTTCTCCGCCCGCGATCGGAACGAGCGCCGCGCGCCGTCGAGCGAGAGCCCGGGAAACACGCCCTTGAACGTGTCCGGGGCGAGGCTCTCGGCCCCGAGAATCGCCTCCTCGATCGCGCCCTCCCTGCCGCCGGCCGCGAGCATCTTCGCGCCGAAGATCGGGCCGGTCGGGCTTATCGCGAAGCGATCCATTCGTTCCTGCTCGGCGGCCGCGCTCTCGACGCGGAAGCAGGCGCCGTTGTCGTGCTTCATGGCGATGTCGCCGTCCCACAGGGCACCGAAGCCGCCTTCCCTCATGCGCTGCGCGAGCGCCAGGTTGAAGAGGTGCGACTGGTAGGCCGAGATGAGCAGGCGCCGCGTCGCGCGGGGGAAGCGCTCCCGCGCCGTTCGCATGAGGAGCGCGCGGCCCGTGATGTGGCCGTCGAACCTGTTCCCGAAGCGCTGCGGGCCCACGTAATTGGGGAAGCCCGCCCGGTCCAGGCGAGCGAATACGTCCTCCAGGAACGCGCGATCGCGCACGGACGGCGCGCGCAGCACCACCGTGAACTTGTTGCCTCGGAGCTGTGCGGCTCGAAGCTTGTGGCGGTGGCGCACCGCCCAGTTGACCGTGAGGCCGGGGATTTCCCGGGCCGCGGCCGGCAGTTCGCCCCTGTAGTGCACCGACAGGATCTGCGTGGCGACGGCGCGCTTGTCCTTGAGCCCCGCGTATCCGAACACGGCGGCCGGCGTCCCGAAGGCGCGCGCGAGCCGTTCGATCGCTTCGAGCGTCGCCATGCCGCGTTTCGTGATCGAGAGGTAGAGATGCTCCCCCTCTCCGCAGGGCGGGAACAGCGGAACCTCTTCCACCACGAAGTCCTCGCTCGATCCCTTGACCGTCCCGCCGATGGGCGCGCAATCGTCCGTCGCGTACGGAAGCTCGGGGCCGAGGAAAAGCTCGGAACGCTCATTGTCCATGCGGGGCCGATTCTAAGGGACAGACCAACCCAACGCCAGAACGTCCCCAGACGGGAACGTCCGATCGGGGACAGTCACTGATTTCCCTCAAGCCCCAATCTGCTACCTCAAGCCGCAACCTCCTCACCCACCGGGGACAGTCACTGATTT
>DHGK01000377.1 GCA_002402755.1 Planctomycetes bacterium UBA4800 | reverse complement strand
TGGATCGTGTTCCCGGTCACGCCGGCCTTGATCAAGCCCGGCGGAAACGTGGTCGCGGTCACCGTCCCGCCGGCGAAAGAACCGCCGCCGCGGGATGACGGCTGGACGGCCGTCTATCAGGGGAACGGACTGCCCGAAGCTCCGTGGGCAGCCGGCCCGCAGCGGGAATCCGTCGTTCACGAGATCGCCGGCGATGCGCTCCTGATCGCCGACCGGGGGACGCAGCCGGGGGATTACTTCTTCTACGCCTATCCGTGGTACATCGACCCGGACGCGGAGACCGTGGTCGAGGCGCGCGTGAAGGTTCTCTCGGGGTGGAACGTCATCATCGCGGCGAACGGCAGGGCCTACGAACGGGTCTCGCTCTATCCGGATCGCATTGCCTTCTACGAGGCGAAGCTGGTCCACCGGATGGACACGACCGACGCCTTTCACACCTACCGCGTGGTCCTCCGGGGCCGGGACATACGGGTCTTCGCCGACGGCGCGCTCGTCCTCGACGGAACGGGCCGGCTCACCACGCCGCTTCCGGGCCGCAACGACGTACGCTTCGGGGCCTCGAACAGCCCCGGCGTCGGCGAGGCCCTCTGGCAATCCGTGAAGCTGCGGTTCCGGAGCGCATCGGCGACGCTCTACGACATGGTGCTGTCGGTGCGCTATCCGTGATGCAACCTGCGTGCGGGAGATTCGACCTTGATCGACCGAACTTGCTGTGCGTGTCCGAGCCGCGTGGCCGCGGCCCTGCTGGCGGCGGCCGTTCTCTCGTGCCCGGCGGTGGCCGATGGCACGGAGGCGAAGAAGCCGGCCGGTTTTAACGTCCTCTTCATCGCCGTCGACGACATGCGGCCCGAGCTCGGCTGCTACGGCGCCGACTACATGCACACGCCGAACATCGATCGGCTGGCGGAAAGGGGAACGCTGTTCAATCGGGCTTATTGCCAGCAGGCGGTCTGCAATCCGTCGCGGGCGTCGCTCATGACCGGGCTTCGGCCGGACACGATCAAGGTCCATGATCTGAAGCGGCACTTTCGCCTGGGCGCCCCCGATGCGGTGACGGTGGCGCAGCACTTCAAGAACCACGGCTATCACTCGCAGGCGATCAGCAAGATCTACCATCGCGGGCTCGATGACCGGCTGTCGTGGAGCGTGCCGCACATGCGGCCGGAGGCCCCCACCTACATCAGCGAGGAGATTCGTGCGCAGATCGCGAAGACCCGCGAAGAGCTCGAGCGCCGGGGCAACGACGAGGGGCGAGCGCCGGGCACGACGGACGCGGCGACGGGAAACACGCTGGTGCTGGGCTCGCGCAAGGGCGTCGTCGTCCACGGGCCGAGCTGGGAGGCGCCCGACGTGGCCGACAACGTGCTGTGCGATGGGAAGACGGCCGATCGGATCATCGAATTGCTGCGCGAGCTCAGGAAGAGCGAGACGCCGTTCTTCCTGGGCTGCGGTTTTCTCAAGCCCCACCTCCCGTTCGTCGCCCCGAAGCGGTATTTCGACCTCTATCCGCCGGAAGGCGTCGCGTTGCCCGACAATCGGTTCTACCCGGAGGACGTTCCCGCGCTGGCGCTGCACCGCTCGCTGGAGTTCCGCGTGTACAGCGACATTCCCGACGACGGGCCGATTCCCGAGCCGCTCCTGCGCGACGCCCTCCGCGCCTATCGGGCCTGCATCAGCTACGTGGATGCCCAGGTGGGGCGGATTCTGTCCGAGCTGGATCGATTGGAGATGAGTCGACGGACGGTCGTGGTGCTCTGGGGCGACCACGGCTGGCACCTGGGCGAGCAGAACCTGTGGGGCAAGATGACGAATTTCGAGATCGCCACCCGCGTCCCCATGATCATCTGCTCGCCGGGTCAGGCGCACGCCGGCGCGAAGACGGACGCCCTGGCGGAATTCGTCGACATCTACCCGACGCTGTGCGAGCTGTGCGGGCTGCCGGTGCCCGAGGGCCTGGAGGGCACGAGCCTCGTGCCCGTCATGAACGACCCCGATCGGACGTGGAAGGAGGCGGCGTTCAGCCAGTATCCCCGTCCCGGCCACTACCCGGCGGAGGAAGACATCCGGCAGATGGGCTACAGCATGCGGACCGATCGATACCGTTACACGGAATGGCGGGATCACGCGACCGGCGCCGTGCTTGCCCGGGAGCTGTACGACTACGAGACCGATCCCCGGGGCAACAGGAACATCGCCGGCAAGCTCGAGAACGCCGAGCTGGTCGAGAGGCTGGCCCGCCGGCTCGCCGAAGGCTGGCGCGGAGCGCTGCCTCGCGGCGTGGTGTCTTCGTCGAGATTCAAATACAATGCACGGCATACGGTTTCTCCGTGACATCGGGAGGCGTGAATGCGCGTGGCGTGCATGTTCGGACTCGTGATGGCCCTGGCATGGGCGGGCTGTGACGGTGCGGCTCCGGAGCCGACGATCGACGTGACCGCGGAAGCAACCGTCATGATCGACGGATGGGCGCGTTCCGGCATGTACCTGCCCGACAGCGCGCAAGTCGGGTTCTTCCGGGACAACATCGAGGCGCTCACTCCCCTGTTGTCGGCTGCGCTGGCGCACGACACGCAGCCTGTCCGCATGCGTGCGGCGTTCGTCATCGAGCTCTGCACGCCGCCGAATCCCGCGCTTGCCGGGCTCCTCGCCTCTCGTCTGCCTTCGGAAGAAGACCGCACGGTCCGCTTGTACATCTGTCACGCGTTGTGCGTGCATGGCAGGACTTCCCCACAGGCCGCCGCGGCTCTTCGCGCGCGGTGGCAGGCGCTGGACAAGAACGCGACCGCGCGCCCGAGCAGCTACGGCTACTCGGAGGCCGCCGAGGCCGTCGCTGTCGCCGGCGCTCTGTCGACATGCGCGGAAAACACTGCGGCGCGGAAAGAATACGCCTCCCATGTCCTAGGGTGGTTGAAGCCCCCGCCACCCGACTTGCCGAAGGAAAGGCTCGCGGATCACTGGGACGTGCGTTGGGGCGCGCTCGCCACTTTACGAAGCATGCCGCCTACCGACGGAGCCGTGCCGCTCCTCAACGCCATGCTCGAAGAACGCGATCGCAAGTCGTGGGTGGAAACGCAAGTGCGTGCAACCCTGCAAGTGCAAGAGGCGGCCCGATAGCAAGGGGACCCCGATCCACAATCACTGCGGCGTTCGACTCTACCGGCGTCCCCATTGCAGGACAATGAGCCGACGATCGCTTCGGCAACGCCGTCGCCGGCGGGGGCCTCCAGGATCAGACGATCCTCAACGTGCTGCTCAACGCGATCGAGTTCGACATGCCGCCCGACAAGGCCGTCACGGCGCCGCGGCCTACAGCGACCAGCCCGTCCGGTACGGCGGGTCGAGGTAGCGGTTCGCGTCGCCGTCGTTCGTGATTCGCATCGCCTGCGCATCCCACGCGAGGAGCCGGCCGCCGCCCATGCGGAGGGCCAGCGCCCCGAGGAGGCCCATCTCCGTCATCTCGCAGCCGAAGTCGATGGGACAGACCGTCTGCGCGCCGGTCTTGCACGCCTGCGTCCACTCTCCGTAGTGATCGGGGACGCGGCGCAGCGTCTCCG
>DHGK01000186.1 GCA_002402755.1 Planctomycetes bacterium UBA4800 | reverse complement strand
GCGGGCGGCGCAACCTTCTCGACCCGCACGCAGCGCCTGAAAACGACGCCGCGGAGGTTCGGGGGCGGCCGGAGCGCGAGGAGCGCGCGCAGCGCCTCGTGGCGTTCATCGACGTGCCCGATCGGAACGTCCTCGAACACCGCGACATCGCTCGGCATCGCCGGGAAGAGCGGGAAGAGGCCCGCGGCGAGCGCCCGATACGCGCCGAAGTCGAACGCATCGCCCGCGACGAAGAGGACCGTGCCGCCGGCGCGCACATACGCGCGCAGCGCGCCGGCCGCGTTCTCGCCGAGCCGCGCCGCGCCGAAGACCACGATCAGGGCCACCCGATCGAGGCTCTCGCGCGGCAGGTCCGCAACGAGCGCCGTCTCGACCTCGATGCCGCTCGATGGCATCGAGAGGGCGCAGTGCGCCCAGAACGCCTCATCGAGGTACTTGACCGCGCTCTCGCGGTCCTTGACGAGGAGGACGCGCGCGCGTTCGCCCCGCCCGATCACGAGGAACCCCTCGTTGTCCTCGGGAAGCACGTCATCGCGGCACTCGATGCGCGCCGACAGCAGATCGGACGGCGCGTCCGCGAGCGTGAAGACCTCGGTCGCCGCGCCCCCCGCCGGCACGAGCACGGCGCCCCGCGCGACTTCCTTGTCGCCCGCGCGCAGGATGATCTCCCCGCGCCCGGCCGCGGTCCCCGTGTTGGCGACGGCGCACCTGACCGCCGCGGCCCCGCCGCCGGCCGCATCGAGCGCGCGCAGCTCCCTGAACGCGAGGTTCGGCCCGGCGGGCGCCGGGGTCTTGAGCGCGATGATACGCGTCCCTTCGGGCGGCGGTGCGGCCGGCGGCGCGCCGTCCTCGGGAAAATCGCTCACGACGAGAATCTGCGTGGCCGGCGCCGTGTCGCCTTCGAGCGTCTTGGCCGCGAGCGCGAGCGCCTCGCGCAGATCGGCGGCGAAGTAGGTCGGCGCGATCCGCTCGACCTCCGCGGCGACCGCCGCGCGGTCGCGCACGAGCGAGGGCGTCTTTCCCTCGGCGCCGCAGAGCGCGATCACGGCGGCCTTCTCGCTCTCGCCGAGCCGCGCGAGATACGCGCGCGCGGCCTGCGCCGCGCGCGCAAGCAGCGTCACGCCGCCCGCGTGCGCCCGCATGCTGAGCGAGTTGTCGATGACGATGACCGTGCTCGTCTCGCGAGTGCCCACCCATGCCGCGTGCTCGCTTCGCAGGCGCGGCAGCGCCAGGCCGAGCGCGAGCAGGCACAGCGCCGCGACCCGCGCGATGAGAATGATGCGCTCCCTGAGCTTGTGGCGCCGCGCGAGCGCCCGGTCGGCGCCCAGGACGAAGCGCAGCGTCGGGAACTGCACCTCGCGCGCGCGGCGCCGGCCCGCCAGGTGGATGACGACGGGCAGCGCCGCCGCCGCCAGGGCCGCGAGGAAGACCGGGTTTGCGAACTCCATCCCGGCCTCCTCAGCGGCAGCGGCCGCGCGCCGCGACGTAGGCCGCGAGCGCATCCGCGAACGGCGTCGTCGTCCTGAGCACGTGGTGGTCGACCGAGCAGTCGCTGAGCGCGGTGTGGATCCGGGTCATGTGTCCGCCGAAGCGCGCGAGGTAGTCCTCGCGCACGTGGGCCGACTCGACCATGAGCCGCGTCCCGGTCTCCAGGTCGACCATCTGCAGCACGCCGTCGAAGCTGAACTCCTCCTCGGTCGGGTCGAGGACGTGGAACGCGATGATCTCGTGGCGCTTGAAGCGCAGGTGGCGAATGCCGGCGCCGATCTCGGCGGGGTCGTCGTAGAAGTCGCTCAGGAGGATGACGAGGCTGCGGCCGCCGATGCGCTCCGCGATCTCGTCGGCGACCGGCCGCAGCCGGCTCGCGCCCGACGCGCGCGCCTCTTCCAGCATCGCGAAGAGCTCCTGCCGGCCGCGCGCGCCGGCCTTCGCCTGGCGGAAGGCGTGCACCTTGTCGCTGAACGTGACCAGGCCCGCCGCATCGCCCTGGCGCTGGAGGAGGTAGACCAGGCAGGCCGCGACGCCCTTGGCATAGGCGAGCTTGTCGCGGCCGTCGGGCGCGTAGGACATCGAGGCGCTCGTGTCGAGCAGAATGTACGCGCGCAGATTCGTCTCGCTCTGGAAGCGCTTGGTGAAGGCGCGGTCGGTCCGGCCGTAGACCTTCCAGTCGAGGGTGCGCAGGTCCTCGCCCGCCGTGTACTGGCGGTACTCCAGAAACTCCGAGCTCTGCCCGTGGTACGGGCTCCGGTGCAGCCCCGAGATGAAGCCCTCGACGGCCCACCGGGCGACGAGCGAGAGATTCCGCAGGCGCGTGAGATCCTCGGGCGTGGGAACGACGGACGGGGGCTTCACTGCGCGACCGTCGAGAGGTCCCCGGCGTCCGGCGCCTTGACGGCGCCGAGCAGCTTGTCGATGACGGCGTCCACGGTCAACCCCTCGGCGTCCGCGTGGAAGTTGAGGAAGATTCGATGCCGCATGACGATGTGCGCCACGGACTTGATGTCGTTGACCGACACGTTCAGGCGACCGCGCAGGAGCGCGCGCGCCTTGGCGCCGAGCACGAGGCACTGCGCGGCGCGCGGCCCCGCGCCCCACGCCACGTACTTGTCGACGAAGTCGGGCGCGCCCGCGCGTCCCGGCCGGCTCGCGCGCGCGAGATCCGCGGCGTACAGGAGCACGTAGTCGGAGACCGGCAGCGCGCGCACGAGCTCCTGGCAGGCGCGGATGTCATCGGCGCTCAGGACGTGCGCGAGCGTCGCGGCCTCGGCCACGGTCGTCGTCCGGAGGATCGCCACCTCCTCCTCGCGCGACGGATAGTCGACGATGCAGTTGAACATGAAGCGGTCGAGCTGCGCCTCGGGCAGCGGGTAGGTGCCCTCCTGCTCGATCGGATTCTGGGTGGCCAGGACGAAGAAGGGCAGCGGCAGCCCGTAGGTTGTGCCGCCCGCGGTCACGCGGTACTCCTGCATGGCCTCCAGCAGCGCCGCCTGGGTCTTGGGCGGCGTGCGGTTGATCTCGTCGGCCAGGAGCACGTTCGTGAAGACGGGCCCCTTCAGGAACTTGTACGAGCGCGCGTGCGTGGCCGGGTCCTCCTCGAGCACCTCGGTGCCGGTGATGTCGGCGGGCATGAGATCGGGCGTGAACTGAATTCGCTTGAAGGCCAGGTCGAGGATGCCCGCCAGCGTGCGCACCATCAGCGTCTTGGCCAGGCCGGGCACGCCGACGAGCAGCGCGTGGCCGCGCGCGAAGAGCGCCAGGAGAAGATCCTCGACCACGTCCTTCTGGCCGACGATGACCTTGGCCATCTCATCGCCGATGCGCGCGCTCGCCGTGTGAAGCCTTCCCGCGGCCTCGCTCAACGCCTCGAGCTTCTCGGCCGGAAGGTCGGAACCGGCCTGCGGCGCCCCCGCGGCGCGCGGCTCCTCGCGCGGCGCGGCCGTGCCCTCGGGCGGTCCGCCGCCCTCGAACGCGAGCACGAACAGTCCGATCTTGATCTTGTCGCCGTGGTGCAGCGCGACGCGCGCCACCTTGCGGCCGTTGACGAAGGTGCCGTTGGTGCTCTCGAGGTCCTCCAGCATCCACGAGCCTTCCTTGAAGAAGACCCGCGCGTGGCGGCTCGAGACCTTGCTCTCGGGGAGCGTCACCGCGGCCTTGCTCCGGCCGATCAGGAGCTCGCCTTCCTCCCCGAGCGGGAACCTCGCGCCCGCGCCCTCGCCCTCGATGATCCTGAGTTCGGCCATTGCGAATCCTTTCGCGCACGCGCCGGCTAGTGGCTCAACGCGTAGACAACGGCATTGACGCCGATCCTGAGCGCGCACGAGGACTCGTACCCGCGCGCGTAGGGATGGGCAATGCCTTCCCACCCGTTCCCGAGGTCGAGCGGGCTGTAGACGACGCACAGGACGCCGTCGCGCTCGATGCCCTCGAGGTGCGGCGCCGCGAGGTCCCCGAACGCCGCCCGCGCCTTGGGCGTCAGCTCCGCCGTGTCGAGGCGGAAGAGCGCGCTCATGAGCGGGTGGCCGGCCGGAATGCCGCCGAGCGGAGCGTCGGGAAAGACGCGCCGCATTTCGCGCCTGAAGGCGCCGTCGAAGGCCAGGCTCCCGCAGCACGCATCGGCAAGCAGGAACCCGCCCGAGGAGAGGTGCTGCCTGAGGCGCCCGACCGCCGCCTCCGAGAGGCTGAAATCGTAGTGCCCCGTGATGTACAGGAAGGGGTAGCTGCCGAGCGCCTCGTCATCGGCGGCGATGCGCCGCCGCGCGAACTTGAGCCCCACCGACGTGTTCGCCATCACGTACTCCAGAAGCCGCGCGTAGGCGCTCGGATCGGGGTCGGCGTGGCCCTCGTGGATGATCTGCGCGAAGACGAAATCGCCGCCTGCGACGGCGGCGATCGGCTCGCTGAGCCCGCCCTGCGCGTAGAACCGCCCGAGCTCGAAGGTCCCGAGCGCGTAGCTGATGAGGTTCAGGCCCATCGTGCGCGCGTCCTCGCCGACGACGATCTGGGAACCCGCGCGCACGTGGTCCGAGTCCCAGGCGCAGCTCAGGCCGTACTTGGAGAGAATCGCCACGGTGCGGCAGCCGATGTCGACGCCCTCGAAGAACGGGGCGCCGTCCGGCCGGTCGCCGACGGCCGGCGAGTACTGCAGGCGGTTGACGAGGCGGTGCGCCGAGAAGAGCGGGTGGTCGGGCGGGAGCACCCGCAGCGTCCGGTCGGGGAAGATGGCGCGAAGCTCCTGCCGCATCGCGTCCGCGAAGACGCGCGAGCCGCGGCACGCATCGGCGTAGATGAAGCCGCCCTGCTCGCAGAAGGCGCGCATCTTGGCGCGAATGTCGGGCGCGAAGCTCACGGCGCGGACGCCGCTCACGTACAGGAACGGGATCTGCACCGGGTCGAACGAGAACGCGCCCGGATCGATGGGGATCATGCGGTACTTGATGCCGAGCGCCCGCGGCGCGATCTCGTCGAGAATCCGGCGGTCGTTGGGGTCGAGATTCCAGTCGGCGTACTCGATCGTGCGGCCGTCCTCAAGCGTCATCGTGCGCTGCTTCCCCCACATGAGCTTGCCGATGAGGACGGGCGGCGCGGGGTCGCGCTTGCGCTCGCTGCGCCTGAGGGGCGTGGCGGGCAGGGGCAGCGGCGGCACGCCCTCGCCGCCCTTGATGCGCTTGGGGGCGGGCGGCGGCGGAATGCCGCAGGGGCCGTCGTCGACCGCCTGGGCCCCGGCCGGCACGGGCAGGAGCGCGCACAGGACCGTGAGCGCAAGGGTTCTGCAATGCGGCATCGGCACCTCCTGCTGCCCGCATCGTACGTGAGCGGGGTGCGGCACGCAACGCCTGAGCGCACGCGGGC
>DHGK01000214.1:797-13839 GCA_002402755.1 Planctomycetes bacterium UBA4800 | reverse complement strand
CGCCGAGATGTTGCCGTTCGCGCCGATCAAGCCGCCTCCGTTGTCCGATCCGAGGTCGTTGAAGAACCACTGCGCATTGGCCGTCCCGTGCACATCGGGGCCCGTCGTCGCCGTGTTGCCCCAGACAATACAGTTGCGAACGATGGTCCCGTTGGCCGTGAACACGGCGATGCCCCCGCCGGACACCGAGCTGTTTCCGGCAACCGTGTTGTTGACCAGGAGCGCGCCCGGGGCATTGACGGTCATGATCCCGCCTCCCCGAGCATCGCCGTGCGAGACGTTCCCGTAGATGAGGTTGTTCCGCACCACCGGCTGCGTCGTCCCTCCGCCCCACAGGCCGATGCCGCCGCCCCAGTAGCCGTCGTTGGCGACGATGACGTTGTTCTCGATCACGCCCGCGAAGTTCTCTGTGTAGATCCCGGCGCCGCTGTTATGCGCGTAGTTTCCCGAAATCACGTTGTCCTGAACCACCGCGCTTCCGCCCCGCAGGCCGATGCCGCCGCCGTGCCGCAACGTACCGCTTGGATTGAGCGTTGCGTTGCCCACGATTTTGTTCCGCCGGATCACGGGGCTCGTGCTATTCGTGCCGATTCCCGCACCATAGCCGTCGAAACGGCCATTTCGTATCGTGAAGCCCTCCACGACGGTGGTGCTCGTCTGGCCGCCCCCGATGTACATGACGCGGCCATTCCCGACGCCGTCTTCATCGAGGTCGGCATCGATCACGGTGGCGTCCGCGCCGTCCGTGCTCACAAGCGAGATGCGGCGAAGCCCAAAATCGATGATCTCGCGGTAGATTCCCGGCGCCACGAGCACCGTGTCGCCGTTCGCCGAGGCATTGATCGCCGCCTGGATCGTGGCGTAATCGCCGGGCACCTTCAGGGTCGCGGCCGAGGCGATCATCGCGACGCACGCGATGCCGACGGTCATGCTGGCAACGCACGGACCTCTCATGGATATGCTCCTTCTCCTTCACGAGCCGGATGGGACGTTTTTCAGACCGGATACTGAGATACCTAGTTGAAGATTGATGGTACCAGAGAAATCGCTCTCCGACAAGCTTGGAGCCCCGCAGCGAAGCAGGGGACCCTCGCTGCGGCAACGACATAGGAGAAGAAGCCGCATGCAAGAAGCGGGGGCTCCACGAGCGGCCCAACGCCATTCGCAGGGTTGATAGTCGAGGCGCCTGTCCTCCACGCCTTCGGGGCCCGTGCCGCAGAAGTCGAACGGCGCCGGCGGAGCCGCCTGCCTCCGGCAAGGGTGGCAGGGGCGGCGCCTCCGCGACACCGCCACTCCGATTGTCACCCGCCCCGCGTCGAGCCGAGGAGCGGTCTTCCCGCCAGGACTCATGCATGTATATTATTTTCAGTTTTCATTTTAGGGGGATTGACTTCCCAATGACATTGATGTAACCTACAGTTTTACATCAGGCGGCGGCTTGTCGGTTTCCGTGCTCCGTCCGGCCGTCTGAGGGCATTGATCCTGATCCGTTTCTTCCGCACGTCCGAACGACATCGGCAGGCGCGAAGGGCGGAGGGCCATCGAGAAGAAGGTCGCTCTGCAGGTGTTCCCGAGATTCGCGGCAGACGAGGGGTGCTTTTCGCCCTGCGGGTGGGTGTCCGCACCTTCCCCTCGAGAGACCTCCGCCGTGCAATCCGCGTTGCCGGCGCCCCGCGCCTCGCGTAATTCTTCTTCGCCTATCTGCTTCAGTAAATTAACCAAGTTTAAGCTCTTGGAGCCCGTGCGTTCTTGTGCTACGTTTGTTTCCAGCGCAAGGGTGGCAAGGGTATCCGGTACGGAATCTGTCAAGGGCGGTTGTGCGCCCTCAGAGACCAAGACAATAGGAAAAGAACGCGCTGCACGTTTTTCGCCTGGAGTTGCATAGATACGGGTGAAAACGAGGAGGCGGTAATGGTTCTGGCGCGAGCCTTCGGCAGTCTCAAATCGCGCCTCGGCACGACGAAGCTCATTGAGGGGCTTCGCTCCGAGGAGCAGATGCGCTTCTTCATCGACAAGGAGCGCGCCCTTTGCGATCGCAACAGCCACCAGTTCTCCGTCGTCGTGTTCGAGCGAAGCCAGGATCGCCGGAAAGCGCGCGAGCACCTCCGGCTCCTTGTCCGGGCGATGAGAAACCGGCTCCGGCTCAGCGACGAGGTCGGCTGGTTCGAGGGCGGTCGTGTCGTCGCAATCCTCCCGCTTACGTCCACGGAAGGCGCAACGCGCGTTGCCGAGGATGTGTGCCGGCTCGTGTGCGAGAGCTCAAGCGGCCTCCAGACACGATTCTCCGTCCACACGTATCCGTGTCACCTTTCGGCTTCCGGCGACGCTGCATCGACTGCGGCACAGGCAGACAAGCCGTCGCACGGGACGCCTCCCTCCGGCGGCGCCGCCGCCGGACATCACGACGGTTCCTCCGGCGCCCAGACGTCCGACAGGTCGGAGGTCTACGGGCAGTGCGCGTGCGTCGCGCCCGCCGCCGAGCTTGCCCCCGTGCTCTCGCGCCCGATGCCCCCGTGGAAACGCGCAATGGACATTGTCGGCGCCTGCGCCGGTCTGCTCGTCCTGACGCCCTTCTTCTTCCTCGTCGGGGCGCTCATAAAGTCCGTCTCGACGGGGCCGGTGTTCTTCAAGCAGGAGCGGTGCGGGTATCTGGGCAAGCCGTTCATGTGCTGGAAGTTCCGCACCATGCATGCCGACAACAGAGAAAAACTGCACCAGGAGCATTTGGCGCAGCTCATGAAGGCCGACCGGCCCATGACGAAACTGGACTCCCGCGGAGATCCCCGTATAATTCCGATGGGAAGGTTACTGCGGAAGACATGCATCGACGAGTTGCCGCAGCTCATCAACGTACTTCGCGGTGAGATGAGCCTGATCGGCCCGAGGCCGTGCGTTCGCTACGAAGCCACCGACTATCTCCCGTGGCAGAAGAAGCGGTTCGACGCGGTGCCCGGCATGACCGGCCTGTGGCAGGTGAGCGGGAAGAACAAGACCACGTTCAAGCAGATGATCCGGTGGGACATAACCTACGCCCGGCGGATCTCTTTCCTGGGCGATGTGGGCATCCTTCTCAAGACCTTCCCGACCATCGTCGGCCTGGTGGCCGAGAGCGTCGTACGGAAGCTGAGGCGGGAGAACCCTGAACGTGCTTAACATCGCCGTGGTCGGTTGCGGATACTGGGGCCCGAACCACATCAGGAATTTCAGAACCGTTCCCGAGTGCAGGGTCACCAAGGTCTGCGATCTGGACAAGAAGCGGCTCGCGCACATGCAGTCGCTCTACCCCGAGATCGAAACCTCGACAGACTTCGATCTTCTCGTGTCCGATCCGGTCGTCAACGCGCTCGTCGTCGCGACCTCGACGAGCACGCACTACCCTCTGGCCAAGAAGGCTCTCGCGGCCGGGAAGCACGTCCTCATCGAGAAGCCCATGGCGTCCTCGGTGAAGCAATGCCGCGAGCTCCTCGACCTGGCAACCCGGCATCGACTCACGATCATGGTGGGCCACACGTTCGTGTACTCGGCGCCGGTCAGGAAGATCAAGCAGCTCATCGATGCGGGAGAGCTCGGCGAGATCCGCCACATCAGCTCGTCGCGGCTGAATCTCGGCCTCTTCCAGAAGGACATCAACGTGGCGTGGGACCTCGCACCCCACGACATCTCGATCATAGACTTCTTCCTTGGCAAGGATCCCATCGCCGTCAACTGCCAGGGCAAGGCGCACGTCACGCCGGGCATCGAGGACGTCACCAACATGTCGCTCGATTTCGAGAACGGCGCCTTCGCAACCATCCAGAGCAGTTGGCTCCACCCCAACAAGACGCGCATCATGGCGATCGTCGGCAGCAAGAAAATGGCGGTCTACGACGACAACGAGCCGCTCGAGAAGGTCAAGGTCTACGACAAGCGCGTGGAGGTCCCGCCGCATTACGACACGTTCGCGGACTTCCACTATTCCTACCACTACGGCGACATGTACGCCCCCCACCTGAGCCTGTACGAGCCGCTCAAGGTCGAGGCGCAGCAGTTCGTCGAGTGCGTTCGAACCGGCGCATCGCCTGATTCGGGCGGTCGCCACGGCCTGAAGGTCGTCCAGGTGCTCGAGGCGGCCTCGCGATCGCTGAAGAAGGGCGGCGCACGCATAGCCATCGCCGACGACGAGTGACCGGCGCGCCGGTGCGGCGCGCCTTCCGCGGTCCAGCCCGTTCCCGTCCCGCAGCGTAATGCCGATAATCGTGGGAGCCCCGCCATGCAATCGCTATAATCGTGGCCTTCGCGTCGCCCGCGCTGTGCGCCCCAGGCCGCGCATCTCACGGTCATGGGTTCGGAGACCGCGATGTACGCAACGATTTTGGGATACACTCCGATAGAACAAGGCGAAGAACCATGAGCTTTCAACGCATAGCCCAGGACGTGAAGCTCGGCAAGGACGTCAAGGTCTACGACTTCGTCAATCTCTACGGGTGTGAGATCGGCGACGGCTCGAAGATCGGGACCTTCGTCGAGATACAGCGCGGCGCCAGGATCGGCCGCAACTGCAAGATTTCCAGCCACACCTTCATCTGCGAGGGAGTGACCATCGAGGATGACGTGTTCGTGGGGCACAACGTCACGTTCATCAACGACCTCTACCCGCGCGCCACGAACCCCGACGGCTCGGTCCAGACGGACAAGGACTGGGAGTGCCGGCCCACGCTCGTGCGCCGCGGCGCGTCGATCGGATCGAGCGTCACGCTGCTCTGCGGCGTGACGGTCGGCGAGAACGCCATGATCGGCGCGGGCAGCGTGGTGACGAAGGACGTGCCCGCCGGCGCCGTCGTCGCCGGAAACCCGGCCCGCGTGATCCGCACAAACCCCAAGGGAAAACGTTCATGAAGGTTCCTTTTCTCGATCTCAAGGCCCAGTACGAGACGATACGCAACGACATAGCCGCCGCGCTCCAGCAGGTCCTGGACGCCACGGCCTTCGCCGGCGGTCCCTTCGTGGCGCAGTTCGAGAAGAGCTACGCCGCCTTCTGCCGCGTCAACCACGTGACGGGCGTGGGCAACGGCACGGACGCGCTGTGGCTGGCGCTCCTCGCGCTCGACGTGGGCCCGGGCGATGAAGTCATCACGGCGCCGAACTCGTTCATTGCCACAGCCGAGGCGATCAGCCTCGCCGGCGCCACACCCGTGTTCGTGGATATCGACGAGACCACGTTTACGATGGATCCGGCGCGCATCGAGGCGGCGATCACGCCCCGAACGAAGGCGATCATCCCCGTCCATCTCTTCGGCCAGATGGCCGACATGGACGCCATCATGGCGGTGGCGCGCGCACACAAGCTGCCCGTCATCGAGGACGCGGCGCAGGCGCAGGGCGCCGAGTACAAGGGCAAGCGCGCGGGCAGCATCGGCGACGCGGGGTGCTTCAGCTTCTATCCCGGCAAGAACCTCGGCGCCTACGGCGAGGCGGGCGCGGTCGCCACCGACAACCCGGAGATCGACGCGAAGATCCGCTGCCTGCGCGATCACGGCCAGTACAAGAAGTACCACCACAACTTGATAGGGTGGAACGCTCGAATGGACGGGTTCCAGGGCGCGGTCCTGGATGTTAAGCTCAAGCATCTGGGGCGCTGGAACGATGCCCGCAGGCAGCACGCCCGGCGCTACTGCTCGCTTCTCACGGGCGTGAAGGGCGTGTGCTTGCCCGCCGAAACGGACCACGGAAAGCACATATTCCACGTGTTCGCGCTCCGCGTTCCGCGCAGGGACACGGTGCTCCAGGCGCTCGCCGACAAGGGCGTCGCGTGCGGGATTCACTATCCGGTCCCGATCCACCTCACCGAGGCGTATCGTTTCCTCGACAAGGGGCCGGGCTCGTTCCCGGTGACCGAACGTTGCGCGCAGGAACTGCTCTCCTTGCCCATGTATCCCGAACTCACGGAGGATCAGATCGCCTACGTGGCGCAGAGCGTCAAAGAAGTCGTCTCCGCATAGCCGCGCACGCAACGATCACGGCGCTCCCGCTGTCCGCGTTCGCACGGCCTCTTGCCGCCGACTCGCAACGCCCGCTACACTGGACCCGGCAGCGAGGGAGCACTGCGGATGAGTCAGTTCACACGCGAAGGACCCGTCGATCCGGGGCTCACGCGGCGTCTGTTTCTCGGCGTCATCGGCGCCGCGCTGCCCGGAACGCGGCTACACGGACCGACGGGATCGCCGGCGCCGCCTGAGACGCCGTCGGCCCCGAACGCCGGCCGCCTCGATCTCTCCGACCTCCCCTGCTTCTGCGCCCACGAGCACTGGGGCAGCATCGCGTCGGTCGGGCAGTTCTTCGACGGGTTCAGGGCCGACGCCGAAGCGGGAGCCCTGCCCGCGCGGCGGACGACGGTCTTCGATATTCTCCTCGACCCTTATTTCGGGGGATGGCTGGCTCAGTCGGGGGTCGGCGTCGATCGGCTTGCCAAGGCGGCCGGCGAGGAGAGCTTCGAGGCGCTCTTGCGAAAGGACCCCGCGAAGGCGTTCGACGTCCTGAAGCCCGCCCTGGCGCCGCACGTCCTCGGCGGCGCGTTCCAGTGCATTCGCGGCGGGATTCTCGCGCTCTATGGCGTCGACCTCCTCGCCGCTTCGGGCGAGGCGATTGCGAGCCTCAACGACGCCATCGGCCGGAACTACGAGCAGCTCTTCGCGTGGTATCGGCGGGCGATGGAGCGCATGCGGTTCTCGCACCTCATCCGGCCCGTCCATCCCGAGTTCTTCATGCCCCCCAAGAACGCGGGGACCGCCGGCGAGGAGCTCGCCTTCACGGACACGGTGCTTCGCATCGACCCCTTGCTCGCGCTGTGGCCGAAGGAGTGCCCGCGGCGCGACGCGCTCGCCGCGTTCGCCGGCGTCGAGCCTCGCGACGCGGGGAGCTGGCGCGAGTTCCTGACGCGGCTCTTCGACAAGCTCGCGGCCGCGCGCCTCAGGGGAATCAAGCAGCTCCAGGCCTATTCGCGCGACCTCGACTTCCAGCCGCGCCGAGATTCCGACGTCGTCTTCCGCGGCGATCTCACGGCCGCGCAGGTCCGCGTCTTCCAGGACTGGGTCGCCAACGAGTGCTGCGCCCAGGCGCACGAGCGCAACTGGCCGCACCAGATCCACGTCGGCACGCACAACCTCCCCCATTCATCGCCGCTCCCGCTCGCCGGCCTGGCGCGCCGCTACGGGCGCATGAAGATCGTCCAGCTCCACTGCTGGCCGTTTCTCGACGAGGCGGGCTCGCTCGCCAAGCAGTTCGCCAACGTCTTCATCGACACGTGCTGGCAGCCCGTCCTCAACCCCGAGTTCCTGCGAAAGTCTTGCCGCGCGTGGCTCGGCTACGTCCCCGCGCACAAGATCATGTGCTCCCAGGACGCGACGTCGGTCGAGATGGCGGCGGGCTCGTCGCGAATCGCGCGAGCCGTCCTGGCCGAAGAGCTCGCCCGCGCCGGCGCGGCGCTCGGCGTCGGCGCCGCGGAGCTGCGCCGCCTCGCGGCCGGCTTCCTCAACGACAACGCCGCCGCCGTGTACGGCATCGGCGCCCGATCGGCACGTTGACGCGCGAACGCACAGTGCGTACCATGAGATGAGGGGAGCTGCCATGGTTCTTCCCGGGAGCTGCAGGGGTCGATTCGGACTCTCCTGCGTTCGGGCAGTCCGGTGATGGATGGCGACAGTGCACGAGACGACGGCAACGCGGTACAGGCGCACAGGAGCATGAGCACTCCCGCCCCGGCCACATCGGGCGGCGCGCAGAATCTCTGCGACTATCTCATCCGGAACGCGAAGGACCGGCCCGAGGCGGCGGCGCTCACGAACGCGCTCAACGGCACGTCGATCGCGTACGCAGAACTCCTCAAGAAGGCGGGCGGCGCGGCCGAGCTCCTTCGCGATGCCGGCGTCGGGCCCGGCGACAGGGTCGCGGTGTACCTTGACAACTCGCCGGAGTACGCGGTCTTCTTGTTCGGAATCCTGGGCATCGGCGCGGTCGCCGTGCCCTTCAATGCCGCGCTGCTGCCCCATTCCGTGGCGCCGCTCCTGGCCGACTGCGGCGCGAAGGCGCTCGTCCTGAACCCGCGGCATCTGCGGGCGGCGGGCCGGCTGTTCGCGCCGGGCAACGCGCTCACGGCGCTCCTGAGCCCGGCGCCGGCGCCGCAGGCCCTGCCCGCCGGCGTGAGATTCCTCCGCTGCAACCTCGAAGCCCTTGAAGGCCCGCCCCCGCGCGCGGCGGGAGCGTCGGGCGATCTCGCCCTGGTCCTCTACACCTCGGGAACGACCGGCGCCCCCAAGGGCGTCATGCTGAGCCACGCGAATCTCATCGCCAACACCGGATCGATCCTGTCGTACCTCGCGCTCACCCCCGAGGATTCCCAGGTGGCCGTCCTCCCCTGGGCCTATTCCTACGGGAATTCCGTGCTGCTGACGCACATCGCGGCGGGAGCGCGGCTCGTCATCGACAATCGCGTCAACTACCCGAGCACGATCGTCCAGACCATGGCGAACGAGCAGGTGACGGGGTTCTCGGGCGTGCAATCGCACTACGCGCTCCTCGTCCACAAGTCCGATTTCTGCCGCCGCAGCCTGCCCCGCTTCCGCTACGCCACGTGCGCCGGCGGGCCCTTTGCGCGGCCTCTCATCGACACGCTGCGAGGAACGTGGCCGAAGCTTCGAATCTTCTGCATGTACGGGCAAACGGAGGCCTCCGCGCGCCTCTCGTACCTCCCGCCCGAGCACCTCGACGCCAGACCGGGCTCGATCGGCGTTCCGATCCCCGGCGTCGAGCTGCGCGTGTTGCGTCCCGACGGCACCGAGGCGCCGCCGCGCGAGGTCGGCGAACTCGTCGCGCGCGGGCCCAACATCATGTCGGGGTACTTGAACGCGCCCGAGAAGACGGCCGAGGTGCTGCGGCCCGAAGGGCTCTGGACCGGCGACATGGCCTGGCGTGATGAGGACGGCTTCCTCTTCATTGCGGGGCGCAAGCGAGACATCATCAAGACGGGCGGAAACCGCGTCAGCCCTCAAGAGGTCGAGGAGGCCGTGCTGAGACTCGACGGCGTTCTGGAGTGCGCCGTCGTCGGCGTCCCCGACCCGCTCTTCGGCGAGGCCGTCAGCGCGACGATCGTGCCCCGCGAAGGAACGGCGCTGTCCGCCAAGAGCGTTCGCCAGAGCCTGCGCGCGACGCTCGAACCGTTCAAGATCCCGAGCCGGATCGAGTTCGTCGCCGGGCTGCCGAAAACGGCTGCCGGGAAGACCGACAAGGACGCGATCCGGCGCCGCGCGCAGGAATCGCCCGGCGAAGGCCTCCCCGGCGCCGCTCCCGTCTCCTGAGTCGCGGCGCGGACGCGACCGGGCGGCGCGTTCCCCGCCTTCCCCTCCGGGCGCGATGTGGGGTACGATGGCCGGGAATGAGGATCCTTCGCGCATGACCCGTCAACGTTCCATGACACAGGAGAATGCTATGCGACAACCGTTCACGCGGCGGAGCTTCTTGAGGCGCAGCCTGACGGCGGCGGGCGCGGCCGCGGCGTTTCCGGCGATCGTGCCCTCGCGGGCGCTCGGCGCCGGCGGCGCCGTCGCCCCGAGCAACCGCATCGTCCTGGGCGGCATCGGCGTCGGCTCGATGGGCATGGGCGACCTGGGCGACTTCCTCGGCCGGCGCGAGTGCCAGGTCGTCGCCGTGTGCGACGTCGACAGGCGCCACCGGGAGAACGCCAAGCGCGCCGTCGACGGCCGCTACCAGAACGACTCCTGCAAGGCGTACCTGGACTTCCGCGAGCTCATCGACCGCGGCGACCTAGACGCGGTGTTCACGGCGCTCCCCGACCAGTGGCACGCCCTGCCGGCGATCTACGCCGCGCGCGCGGGGCTGGACATTCACGGCCAGAAGCCGTTCGCGCGCACCATTCGCGAGGGCCGCGCCATGTGCGACGCCGTGCACCGCTGCGGCCGCGTGTGGCAGACGGGCAGCCAGCAGCGATCCGACGGGCGCTTCCGCCGCGCGGTCGAGCTGGTGCGCAACGGCCGCCTGGGCACAATCCTCAAGGTCGAGGTCGGCCTGCCGACGGGCGGCGCCCACGGCGTCGAGCCCGAGCGGCCCGTCCCCGAGCACCTCGACTGGAACTGGTGGCTCGGCCCGGCGCCCTACCGCCCGTTCTGCAACTTCGGCGGCAACAGCCCGCACTGGGACTGGCGCTGGATCATGGATTTCTCGGGCGGGCAGCTCACCGACTGGGCCGGCCACCACATCGACATCGCGCAGTGGGGCCTCGGCTTCGAGCGCACGGGACCGGTCGCCGTCGAGGGCAAGGGCGAGTTCCCCGCCGACGGCCTGTACGACGCGCCCATGCGCTACAAGTTCGTGTGCACGTATGCGAACGGGCTCCAGATGACCGTCGCCAACGACAGCGGCCAGGGCATCACCCACGGCGCCAAGTGGTACGGCGAACGCGGCTGGATCCTCGTCAACCGCGGCACGCTCCAGGCCGAGCCCAAGGAGATCCTCGACGAGGTCATCGGCCCGAACGAGATCCACGTCTACCGGAGCGACGACCACAAGGGCAACTTCCTTGAGTGCGTGCGAACGCGCAAGGAGACCGTGGCGCCGGCCGAGATCGGCCACCGTTCGATCAGCGTGGCGCTGCTCGGCGAGATCGCCATGCTGACGGGCCGCAAGATCAGGTGGAACCCCGACACGGAAGAGATCATCGGCGACCCCGGCGCGAGCGCCCTTCTCGGCAAGGCGTATCGCGAGCCCTGGACGCTGTAGGCTCGCCCGTGCAACGCCGGACAACGAAAGGAACCGATATGAGCCGCATGATTCTCGTGACCTCGTTCGCCGCGCTCGCGTGCGGCGCGGCCGGAGCGGCGGAGACTCGCACGGTCGAGCTTCTCAACGCCGCCACGATGCGCGCCTGGCAGCTCCCCGGCGAGAAATGGGAAGTCGCGGGCGACGTCTTCCTGCATCCAGAGAAGCCCAACCTGCTTGCGTGGAAGCCCGGGCAGGGCGCGATCGTCAACGGCGATGACGGACGCACCGCCAACATTCACTCCAGGATCGAGCACGGCGACTGCGAGGCCCACGTCGAGTTCATGGTGCCGCAGGGCTCGAACTCGGGCGTCTACTTCCAGAGCCGCTACGAGATCCAGGTCTTCGATAGCTGGGACGCGGCCGCAAACAAGCCCAAGGCCGATCCCAAGTACAGCGACTGCGGCGGCATCTACGAGCGCTGGGGCCCGAACGGCGGGTACGAAGGGCACGGCCCGCGCGTCAACGCCTGCAAGGCGCCCGGGCAGTGGCAGACCTTCGATGTCGTCTTCAGGGCGCCGCGCTTCGACGCCGCCGGCAAGAAGACCGCCAACGCCTGCTTCGTCAAGGTCGTCCACAACGGCATCCTCGTCCACGAGAACGTCGAGGTCACGGGCCCGACGCGCGCCGCGACCTGGGAGAGCGATGAGAAACCCCTCGGGCCCCTCATGCTCCAGGGCGATCACGGGCCGGTCGCGTACCGCAACATTCGAATCACGATGCTCGCCTCCGACATCGCGAAGGCAGCCGACGCCATTCTCCCCGGGAGCGAGCTCCCGGCGCTCATGAAGTACGAGTTCGCGCAGGAGAGGAAGCAAGCGGCCGCGATCGAGCTCGCGCTGAGATCGGCGCCGGCCGAAGTCGCCGCCGCCGTCGAGGCGCGGCTCCTGACCGTGCTCGCCGCGAAGGACGCGACGTTTGCCGCCAAGCAGTGGGTCTGCAGACTCCTGAGACAGATCGGCACCGAACAGTCCGTGCCGGTCCTGGCGGCGCTCCTCGCCGACAAGGAGCTCGCGCATTTTGCCAGGTTTGCGCTCCAGCACCAGGGCTCGCCCAAGGCAGGCGATGCGCTCAGGGCCGCCCTCGGCACGCTCGATGGCGACCTCAAGATCGGCGTCGTGGGCTCGCTCGGCGAGAGGGGCGAGGCGAAGGCCGTGCCGCAGCTCGCGGCGCTCGCCGACAGCAAGGACGCGATGCTCGCCCAGGCCGCCATCAGGGCGCTCGGCAGAATCGGCACCGGGGAGGCCGCCAAGGCGCTCTCCGGCGCGAATGTCGCGCGCGAGCATCGCGCGCTTCAGTGCGACTCGGTGCTGCTCTGCGCCGACAGCATGCTCGCGCGCGGGGACACGGCGGGTGCGGCGGCGATCTACCGCGCGTACACCGAGTCCTACCACGATCCCATGGTCAGGCTCGCGGCCTTCCACGGCCTCGTCATGGCGGAGAAGGAGAAAGCGGTGCCGCTCGTCCTCGACCTTCTCAACGACAAGGACGCGAAGCTCAAGGAAGCCGCGTACCTCTTCATGGGCCAGATGCCGGGCGTCGAGGCCACGAAGGCGTTCGCGGCCAAGCTCCCCGCGCTTCCTGCCGCCACGAGGGCGGCGTTGATCGCGGTCCTGGCGGGGCGCGGCGACAAGGCCGCGCTGCCCGCCGTTCTGAAGGCGCTCGACGACGCGGACGAGGTCGTGTGCGTCGCCGCGATCGGAGCGCTCGCCACGCTCGGCGACGCGTCGGCCGTCTCGCCGCTTCTCGCCGCCGCCGGGAAGGGCGGCAAGACGGGCGATGCCGCCAAGCAGACGCTCGCGCGCCTGCCCGGCGACGAGGTGGCGAAGGCCCTCATGCAGGCGATTCAGGAGAAGCCCGATACGGCGGCAGTCGTCGTCGATGTGCTCGGCGCGCGGCGCGACAGGACGGCGTTCCCGGCGCTCAGGGAGCTCGCGCGGCAGAAGAACGCGAACGCGGCGCGCGCCTATGTGCGCATGCTCGACTTCGGAGCTCAGGGGACGCCCGAGGCCCTCGCGGCAACCTTCCAGGAGGCCATGACGCTCGCGCCCGACACCGACTCAAAGAGGATCGTTCTCGGCGCGGCGGGTAAACGCCCCGGCACGTGGTCGATCGAGTTCGTCGAGAAGTACCGCGCCGACGCGGACCTCAAGGCCGCGGCCGACGCCGCCTACGAGAAGATCTTCGCGGCGCTCAACAAGATGCCCCTCCTCGACAAGGAGGCGGTTCTCAAGGC
>DHGK01000214.1:332-728 GCA_002402755.1 Planctomycetes bacterium UBA4800 | reverse complement strand
TTCGAGGTCACAATCGCGCAGTCGATGGCCGGGATTCCAGACGGCACGTACAACGTCGTTGTCGGCGACCAGGCGCTCAAGGGCACGGTCAAGGACACGGGCGACTGGGCGAAGTTCGAGCCGATCGCGCTCGGCAAGGTGACGATCGAGAAGCCCGGCGCCTACAAGGTCGCCTTCAAGCCCATCAAGCTCGCCGGGACGTACCTGATCAACCTGCGGAGCGTCACGCTCACGCGCGTTCAGTGAGGAGGCGGACATGCGCACGATTGCGACGTTGCTTCTGGCGGCGCTGAGCATCGACCTCGGCGCCGCGACGTACGAGCCCACGTGGGAATCGCTCGACACGCATCCGATCCCCGGGTGGTTCCAGGACGCGCGCTTCGGGATCTTCATTCA
>DHGK01000214.1:147-267 GCA_002402755.1 Planctomycetes bacterium UBA4800 | reverse complement strand
AAGACGTACGGCGAGAACTTCCTCTACCGCGACTTCGCGCCGCTCTTCAGGTGCGAGATGTTCGACGCGAGCCGGTGGGCGGACATCTTCGCGCGGTCGGGCGCCAGGTACGTCGTCCTG
>DHGK01000214.1:0-127 GCA_002402755.1 Planctomycetes bacterium UBA4800 | reverse complement strand
GCACCACGACGGCTTCTGCCTCTTCCCGAGCGAGCAGGCGAACCGGAGCTGGGGCCACCCGTGGAACAGCGCCGACGTGGGGCCGCGCCGGGATCTCCTCGGCGAGCTGACCGAGGCCGTGCGCGCC
>DHGK01000026.1:22630-23462 GCA_002402755.1 Planctomycetes bacterium UBA4800 | reverse complement strand
CTCGAGCAGAGCACTCGCGACCAAGACCCCACTTTCGCCGTGCGCCTGCTTCTCTCGACGGAGATCGAGGAGTTCAGGGCATTCGCCTCGTCCGCGCTCGGTTCGTACGAGCGCTTTCCCTCGACCCTGGCGGCCCCCCTCGAGCTTGCGATCGCCCATGGGAAGCTCACGCCGAGCGCGTCGCTCCTGGAGAAACTGGCAAAGGCGCAGGCAGAGGCTGCAGACGAACGCGCTCGCGCGAAGCCCTGGTATTTCACGCATCCCGTGGTGCTCTGGATCGGGGCAGTGCTTGGGTTCGGCATCCTGTACACGCTTGTACGGGCGCTCTGGCCGTTCCGGCCGCGCACGCGGCGCTATTCCTACGCGGCGGGCCTCATTCTCATCGGGACGATCTTTGCGATCTTCGACTATCCCTGGCGATACTGGAATCTCCTACCGGCAGAAGGCGGCTACGCCCTCATGGCCGTGGGAGCGCTCGTGTTTGCCCGCGGCTCCGGCAAGAAGGCATTCCTGCTCGTTCCCCTCGGGTTTGTTGTTGCACTCGCATTCGCGCTCCTCGCACGGAGAACCGAGAGTCACGCGGTCGTGTCGCAAATGAGCGGCCTTGCGGCCACGGCCGCGCTGAGCTTCCTACCCTTCCTCTTCCGCGTCGCGGCGGTCGCGTCGTTGGAGAAGTTAGGCGCACACGCTGCGCACATCCTGGAATCCCTCCGCGCGAGAATCGGCTCCTTCATCATTCTCTACGCGATCCCGATGGCGCTCTACCACCTTTGCCGCCTCGGCAGCCTGTTCTTCGATCTCGAGCCGGCTTCCCGAATCCCCGTTCCGCTCT